>NZ_JBHTZA010000012.1:0-158122 GCF_042790555.1 Arthrobacter sp. NPDC056727
GGGTCCGCGTCCGCATCCTCGCCCGAAGCAGCGGCGGTGGGGACGAGGGGTGAGGCTGCTGCGGTGAGTGCGGCGGTGCGGGAGCGGTCCACGGCGCCGGCGGCGACCACCTGCAGGTGCTCGACTTTCCGGGAGAGCCGTTCGACCCGGTCGGCGAAGTCAGCGGACTGGCGGAAACCCCACAGCGCGGTGTCTTCGGCGGTGATGGGGTTCGACTCGAGCCACGCAATGGCGTGATCAACCGCGTCCGCACCACCAACCACTTCAGCAGGGACGCTCTGCAGGGCGGTCGCACCGGCGGAAGCCAGCACGCCGGCACCGGGCGCTAAGTCCCGGTCTGCGGTGAATCCCCCAACGGCTTCCATAGAAACATTCTGACGCGAGGGTCTGACATTATTAGCGGCGGCCTGAAGGAACGGCACACCGGCAGCGTTAGTTGCGTTCCGTGACCCCGCACCAGTTGGCGATGAACAGGGCAATGCTCTTGGTGATGCGGCGTACCGACTCCACGGACACCCGTTCGTCGAACCCGTGGATGGCTTCGGAAACCGGCCCGTAGACCAGCGCCGGGGTGTCCGCGTAGAGGGCGAAGACCCGCCCGTCCAGGTATCCCGGCGTCGTAAAGCTCTGGAGGTCCCCGTCAAAAACCCGGCGGTGCGTCTGTTCCAGCAGGTTTTCGGCATCGCTGCCGGGCTCGAGGACGTAGCCCTCGGAGTAGAAGCCGGTCTTCGTGGGGACAGCGTTGATGGGCTCAGGTCCCCGGGAGAGCCCGGCGAGGCACTCCGTCAACTCGGCCCAGGCCGCATCGGCGCTGATGCCCGGGTAGATGGCCGCACGCACATCGAACTCACACCAGGCAGGCACGCTTGACGGCCAATCACCGCCTGCAATGCCGCCGAAGTTGAAATTGATGGGATGTTCAAGGTTCTCGAAATAGGGGTGGCTGCCCCGGTCCGCATTCCATTTCTCTTCAACCTCGCGAAGGGCTGTCATGGCCGTGTACGCTGCGTCGATCGCGTTGAAGCCGGAGCCCATCTCGCGCGGGTGGGTGGGGTTGCCGGTGACCCGCACCTTGAACCAGAGCACGCCGACGTTGGCGCGCACCAGCATGTCCTCCTCGGGTTCCGGGATGATGACGGCGTCCGCCCGGTATCCGCGCAACAGGGCCGCCAGTGAGCCATTTCCGGTGCACTCCTCCTCAACGACCGACTGGAAGTGGATCCGCCCCGCAGGTTCCAGGCCGGCGGTGCGGACGGCGTCGAAAGCAAACAGATTGGCGGCAAGGCCGGCCTTCATGTCGCCCGCGCCACGACCGTAGAGCCAACCGTCGATGATCGGTGCATCCCACGGGGAGCGGGCCCAGGCATCGTACGGGCCTTCGGGAACGACGTCGACATGGCCGTTAAGAATCAGCGACCGGCCTTCCTCGGCGGCTGGCCGGTATGTGCCGACGACGTTTGTCACCCCCTCATAGGAGACGGTCACCGGGCCGAAGCCCTCATGCGTGGAAAGTTCCCCTGGGTCCAGCTCCCACCGGTCCATCTCCAGCCCGCGCTGCGCCATCGCGGAATGCAGAAGGTCCTGGGCGCTCCCTTCCTGGGTGCGCAGGGACGGGTGCCTGACGAGGTCCTGGGTGAACGCCATCTGTGCATCGAAGGCTGCGTCCACGGCGTCGAGGATCCGGCGCGACTGTTCTTCGGTGATCATGTGGTCCTCTACGGGGAATACGGCGGGAATGCCGTGGGGGAGTACGACGGCGGGAAACGGCTGGGGGAGCCGGCCAACGGACGGCTCCCCCAGGAAAAGGTGATGTTCAGTTGTCAGTCACGATGCGCTTGTCCTGCACCCGCAGCCGCTCGCCGATCAGTCCGCCGGCTGCGGTCATCAGGGCGATGATGGCCAGGATCAGCGCTGCACCCCAGGACCTGTTGCCGGAGACTCCGAGCATTGCGGTGGCAATCATCGGCATGAAGCCGCTCGTGGCACCGGCAATGTTGTAGCCGAGGGCCACGCCCGAGTACCGCAGCTTCGGCGGGAACAGTTCGGTCAGCAGCGCCCCGTTCACGGCATAGGCCACGCCCACGAGGACGATGCCGATGGTGATGGCCAGGGTGATCAAGACCGGAGACTTGGTATCGATCATGGCAAACAGCGGGAACGCTGCGACGGCGGTCAGCAGGCCGCCCCACATGGTCACCTTGCCTGGGCCGATCTTTTCGGCGAGCCGCCCCATGAGGACCGTGATGATGATCTGGGCGACGGCGGCAATCAGGGTGGCGTTGACCATGACACTGCGGGGCACACCGAGGCTGTTGGAACCGTAGCTGACGGTGAAGGTGGTGATCATGTAGAAGCCGCCCACGCCCAGCATTGCCGCGAGCACAGCGATGACCAGGCGGCCGCCGGCGTGACGGAGGACGTCGAGCGCCGGAACCTTGGCGGTTTCCTCATGGGCGAGGAGGTCCTTGAAGATCGGGGACTCCTCCACCTTCATCCGGATCCACAGTGCGATCACCAGCAGCGGGAAGGCCAGCAGGAAGGGGATGCGCCAGCCCCAGGCGTCAAAGGTCTGCGAAGGGAACAGCAGCACCAGGGTGAAGGCGCCGGAGGAAAGCAGCGTGCCCACGGGCGAGCCGATCTGAACCAGGGCGGCGAATCGGCCGCGCTTCTCTGCGGGGGCGTGTTCCACGGCCATGGTTACTGCACCGCCCCATTCACCGCCCACTGCGAGGCCCTGGACGAGGCGAAGCACGGCGAGCAGGATGGGGGCCGCCAGCCCGATGGTGCCGAAGTCCGGCATCAGACCGATGAGGCCGGTGGCGACGCCGATCATGACGATCGTGGTCAGCAGCGCCGGCCGCCGCCCGTAGCGGTCGCCGATGTAGCCGAAGAGGATGGCGCCAATGGGCCTGGCGGCGAAGCCTACGCCGAAGGTCGCGAACGAGGCGAGCAGGGCCGCCGTCGGGTCCAGATCGGTGAAGATGAGACGGTTGAACACCAGGGCGGCTGCGGTACCGAAGAGGTAGTAGTCGTACCACTCGAGCGCGGTGCCGACGAACGCGGCGCGGGCAATGGTGCCTGCATCCTTGCCCGAGATGGTCGGCGCAACTTGTGCGCCTTCAAGTGAGTGTGACGTCGCCACGTGGATGCCTTTCGAACTGTGCGTGCTCCGTCCCGCATCATGTGCGGCGGCCGCAGCCTGAAGATTCCGTGAGTTCCCTGCCGGGGAGGTGGAGGGAGGACGCCTAGCGGATAGGGCCGGGCTAGTAGTTCGAGCGTAGAGGAGTGACAATCGCCTAAACAATGACATTTTTCACCCACAATTCGGCCGCGGCGTGTGCATTATCACAAGGCGGGTGGTTCGTAGCGGGCAATCGAGACCAGGGCCAGGGCGGCCTGAACCGGCACCGTCAGGTCCAGCCCGATCAGCTCCTGCAGGGCGTTGAGCCGGTTGACCACGGTGTTCCGGTGGCAGTAGAGCTCCTCGGAGGTCAGCTTGACGGACCCGGTGCGGCCATAGCTCAACGCCACGTCCAGGAGGCGCTGCCGTTCATGCGGGCTGCACTTGTCCAGGGCATTCCACACCGGCGCGGCAAAATCAGGCAATGAGTCTTCGAGCATCTCTGCCGCCACGCCCATCCAGGTATCGGCCATGGTGCCCAGCCTGGTTCCGGGCGAGAGGTGCGTCGCCAGGACAAGGGCGGACGATGCCGCCTTCGGAACTGCGGCGAGCCCCTCAGCCTTCGGGATGTAGCCTGCGGAAAAGTCAGGCTGCTTCCGCAGCCAGGTCTGCTCCTTGCGGACCACCCGGAACAGGTACAGGGCTCCGGACTTTTCAAACATGAAGGTCCGGCGGTCCGACTCATATTGCTGCACTGCCTGGGTCACCGCGTCCCCGGTGACCGCAAGCACCTCGAACGTGTCCGTGATCCGGACGCCCAAAGCTGACGCGATGTCCGGCAGGTCCGACGGATTGGCGTGGTCGAAGAGCCTGGTCAGCAGGCGCTGCAGGTACAACTGCTTGTTCCGGGCCAGAAGGGCCTCTTCCTCGGCGAAGGCCTGCTGGATGCTGCTGACATAGCCCTCGACGGTATCCAGCAGCCGGTCCATGTTGGCCACGAGGACATCCATGCGATCCTCGCGGGCCACCCGCTCCAGCCCTTTCCACAGGACCCGGAAGTCGTTGCGCACTGCCTCCAGGAAGGCGTTCAGCGGAACACCCTGGCGTGCCCTGCGGACGGCCACGGCCCGCGGCAGGGCCTGCAGGTCCGGCGGAAGCCGTGCGCCGGCCAGTTGCAGCAGGAACATGTCCATGCTGTCCGCAGCCGTCTGGTAGATGTCCTCCTCAGGGACGAGGGCCTCGTCATAGGACACGGCCTGGAAGCGCTCAAGGAAGTCGCTGACCAGGGTGTCGCGCTCCTTCCACAGCCTTTCAATGAGTTCGGTCCAGTCCGGTTCGGTTGAGGGTGACTGCGGAAACTTCCTGACCTGGGCTTTCCCGGCGGTGGAGGTTGGCGGGAGGGTATCCATAGAACCATTTTAGGCATTTGCCCAAGTTCCAGCGTCAAACCGGCGGCTTTTTTCCATTGAGAACGATATTTTTCCAGTGTTGAATTGCAGGGTCAGCAGGAACCGGCCTGCGCCGGCACGCGGGATTCCCGACGCCGGGACCACCACCGGGAACCGCTTCGCGGGTCCGGAAGCGCACATCAACGCACACCACGAGGACTCATGCTGGTCGATCTCCTAATCCGCAACGCCCACATTGTGACCCAGGATCCCGCACATCCCCAGGCGCAGGCGCTGTGGATCCACGATGGAAAAGTGATCGCTGTGGACGAGGGCCCTGACTGCGGACTCGAGGCCCGGCGCACCATTGATGCGGCAGGCAGCACGGTGGTTCCGGGCTTCAACGATGTCCACGCGCACAGCGTCTGGTTTGGGCTGACCCTGATGGAGGCCGACCTCGGCGCAGCCAGGAGCACGGAGGACGTCTACGCTGTCATTGAAGAGGCGTCGGGGCCGCTAGGCGCCGGTGAATGGGTGGTCGCCTCGGGCTTCAGCCCGCTGCTGCTGGCCGGCACCCAGCCTGACCGCGACCGCCTGGACGAGGCCGCCGGCGGCCGTCCCGTCTGGATCAAACATTCGTCGGGGCACGCCTGCACCCTCAACGGAGCCGCCCTTGACCTTGTGCTCAAGGACGTTGACCCGGACCTTCCGATTGACGGCGGCGTGATCGTCAGGGACGGGTCAGGCCGGCCCACAGGGCTGCTGGAAGAAAATGCCATGCGGCTGGTCCAGGACCTCATGCTGCCGTACCCGCTGGAGACCATCGAGCGCGCCCTGGACCTGGCCACTACCCACTACCTCTCGGAAGGCATCACCAGCGTCACCGACGCCGGCATTGCAGGCGGCTGGATCGGGCACAGCCCGCGTGAATTCGTGGCCTATCAGAATGCCCGGGACAAGGGCCTGCTCAGCGTCCGGATGCAGCCGATGCTGGTCCTCGACGCCCTGCATCCTGTGACAGGCCATGCTTCAGAACCGAAAGCGCGGAGCGTCGACGCCGGAATCCGCACCGGGCTGGGCGATGACTGGCTCCGCCTGGGGTCTGTGAAGATCTTCAGCGACGGCTCGCTGCTGGGCAGCACGGCGTACATGACCGAGGACTACGTTGGCTGCACCCACAACCACGGCTACCTGCAGATGGATGCCCAGGAGCTCCGCTCTGCTGCCCTGGAGGCTTACCGCGCTGGCTGGGCCATTGCCATGCACGCCATCGGCGACCACGCCATTGACCACGCCATAGACATCATCAGTGAGGCCCAGGACGCCTACGGCCTCAACTCGCTGCCCAACCGGATCGAGCATGGCGGCGTACTCCGGCCGGACCAGCTGGACAGGATCGCCAGGGCCGGGATCGTGGTGGTTCCGCAGCCGCACTTCATCACGGAATTCGGTGACGGCATGGCCCGTTTGCTGGGGCCCCGGCGCACAGAGCTGTCCTACCCGGCCAAGAGCCTGCTGCGCCGGGGGTCAATACTGCCCGGAAGTTCGGACCGCCCCGTCTCCGAGGGCCGGCCGCTGAACGTGATGCAGTCATTCGTCGAACGCCTGACTCCCTCGGGCGCCGTGTACGGTCCGGAGGAACGGATCACGGCCGCCGAGGCGCTCGCCGCCTACACCACAGGCTCTGCGGCGGCCACCGGAGCGGCGGATGTCAAGGGCAGGCTCTCGCCCGGGTACCTCGCCGACCTGGTCTTCCTCGACCAGGACCCGACGGCGGTGGCCGCCTCGGAGATCGCCGCAACGCAGGTGCTGGCCACCATGGTGGGCGGCCAGCTGCGGTTCGGGGCGGAGAGGTTCCCGGCCGCCGGAACAGACACGACAACACTCGCGACAGCACTGAGCGGGAAGGAAACCCCATGAGCACCACCAACGAACAGTTCCTTGACGATTTCAGGGCTATGTCCACCTTCGGGGCAACGGCCGGCGGCGGCGTCGACCGCCAGGCCGGAACGGCAGCGGACCATGAAACCCGCCGGTGGTTCGGCGGCTGGCTGGCGCGCCACGGCTTCGAAGAAAAAGTGGACCGGGCCGGCAACCAGTTCGGCACGGTCGAACTCGTTCCTGGCGCACCTTATGTCCTGGTTGGTTCGCACCTGGACTCGCAGCCGCTTGCCGGCCGCTACGACGGTGCCTACGGCGTGCTGGCCGCCGCGCATGCCGCCGCCCGCGTCGCCCGGGACGCCAAGGACGGCAAGGTGCAGCCGCGCTACAACCTGGCCGTGGTGAACTGGTTCAACGAGGAGGGCAGCCGCTTCACCCCCAGCATGATGGGCAGCTCGGTGTTCACCGGAAAGCTGGAACTCGAAGCAGCACTGGCCACTACCGACGTGGCCGGGGTGACCGTGGCGTCAGCCCTGGAATCCGGGCACCGGCAGGCGACCGCGGACACGCCCGTTCTGACGGACGTGGCCAACTACGCGGAGATCCACATCGAGCAGGGCCGGATCCTGCAGGAGCAGGACGTCCAGATCGGCATCGTGGACAGGACCTGGGCCGCCAGCAAGTACCGCGTCACGGTCAACGGGGCGCAGTCGCACACCGGCGCCACCCGGATGGAAGACCGCCAGGATGCGCTGTATGGCGCGGCGCTGATCATTGCGGCAGCGCGGGACCTGGCCGCGGAATTCGAGCCGGGAATGCTGCACACTTCCGTGTCCGAGATGCAGGTCCTGCCCAACTCGCCCGTCACGATTGCCCGCCAGGTGCTGATGAACCTGGACCTCCGCTCCCCGGACGAGGACGTCCTGGCCCGCGCCCGGGACATCATGGCCAAGTGGATCGGCGACGCCCAGGACCGTTCCCGCACCGAAATCCAGCTGAACCTGACGCACCAGTGGGGGCTTGTGGCCTACCAGCCGGAGGGTGTGGCCCTGGGAACCGCCAGCGCACAGCACCTCGGTTTCAGCCACATGGACATCATGACGGTGGCCGGGCATGACTCCACGAACATGAAGGATGCCGTGCCAACGGTGATGCTCTTCGTCCCGAGCGAGGAAGGCATCTCCCACAACGAGGCGGAATTCACCCGGGACGAGGATGCGGTCCGAGGCGCAGAGCTTCTCACCGAGGTGGTCCGCCGGCTGGTCCGCGGCGAACTCGAGCCAGCCGGAAAGAGCAACGCCTAAGTACCGGGTCACCCTCCCGCCCGGCGCCCGGGGGCCATAGACTCTAGCCAACTACGTGCAGCAGCGCCGCTCCGTCCATCCGGGCCCCGAAGGTTCGGGAAACCAAGGAGCCATAGCGCCGCTGCACCCGTTGGAAGGACGTGGCGGGTGAAGCTGGGCATAGCGCGGGAGCGCCGGGAAGGCGAACGGCGGGTCGCTGCGACCCCAGAGACGGTAAAGCAGCTCACGGGGCTGGGCCTGGAGGTGCTGGTCGAATCCCGGGCGGGTGTTTCCGCAGGGCATGCCGACGAGGAATACCGCCAGGCAGGAGCCCACATCGTCGCGGACCTCGATCCCGCCGGGCTGGACATCCTGGCGCATGTCCGCCCGCTGGAGCTTCCGACGGCGGCGGCCCTCCGCCGCGGTGCTGTCACCGTGGGCCTTGCCTCGCCGTCGTCCGAACTCGCCACGGTCAGGGCGCTCGCCGAACGCGGCGTCACGTCCTTCGCGCTGGAACTCGTGCCCCGCATCTCCCGGGCCCAGTCGATGGATGCCCTCTCCTCGCAGGCCCTGGTGGCCGGGTACCGGTGCGTCCTCGAAGCTGCCATCCGCCTGCCCCGCTTCTTTCCGCTCTACATGACCGCCGCCGGCACCGTCCCGCCCGCGCGGGTGCTGGTGCTCGGCGTCGGCGTGGCGGGTCTGCAGGCGATCGGCACGGCGAAGCGGCTGGGCGCCCGCGTCTCCGCCAACGACATCCGGCCGTCCTCGGCGGAAGAAGTCACGTCCATGGGCGGCACTTTCATCAACCTGGACCTTGAGACGGCGGAAGCGTCGGGCGGGTACGCCCGCGAGCTGAGCGCCGACCGAGGTGCCCTGCAGCGGCAGCTGCTTGCGCCGCATGTTGCCGATGCCGACGTACTGATTACGACGGCGGCCGTCCCCGGCCGGCATGCACCGCTCCTGGTGACCCGTGAAATGGTGCAGGGAATGCGCCCCGGATCGGTCGTCGTCGACCTCGCCGCGGAATCCGGCGGCAACGTTGAGGGGTCCGTTCCGGGCCGGGACATCCATGTCCCCACCGCCGACGGCAAGGGGACTGTCGCCGTCGTCGGCCTCAAGGACGCGCCGTCGGCCATGCCGGCGGACGCCTCCCGGCTCTACGCGAAGAACGTGGCCAACCTGCTGGCCCTGATGGTCCGGGACGGGACGGTGGCTCCGGATTTCGACGACGACGTGGTAGCAGGTGCTTGCCTGACGCACGACGGCGTGGTGCGGCACCAGCCCACAGCGGAGGCGCTCGCCGCGCTCCCCGGGGAGGACGTGCCCGGAGTCGCAACTGTCGATGCGCTGGAGGGCAGCGCCGACGTGACGGACACCGAACTCGCCGATGAGTTGGCGGATGGCCCAGTGAAGGCATCGGAAAACGAAGGGGTGGCCTGATGGATGGCATCAGCCTGCTGACCATCACCGTGCTTGCGGTGTTTGTTGGCTTCGAAGTGGTATCGAAGGTTTCCAGCACCCTGCACACGCCCCTCATGTCCGGCGCGAACGCCATCCACGGGATCATCCTGGTGGGCGCCATCATCGTCGCCGGCCAGGCCACGCACCCCTGGGTCCTTGCGGTGGCACTGCTCGCGGTGGTCCTTGCCACGGCCAACCTGGTGGGCGGCTTCGTGGTGACCGACCGCATGCTGGAGATGTTCCGGGGCCGCAAGCCGGACAAACCGGCCGCGCCCACTCCCGGGCAGGGTGAGGCCAGGGAGAACACGGAGGCCCGGCGGTGACCCTCCTCGATCCCAACGTCACCGCGCTGCTCTACCTCGCCGCCGCCGTCTTCTTCATCCTGGCGCTGAAGGGGCTCAACTCCCCGCGCACGGCCCGGCGCGGCAACCTCATCGGCGCCTTCGGTGCGCTGGTCGCCGTCGTCACCGTCTTTTTCTCCACCCGGCTGGACAACGTTCCGCTGATCCTTGGCGCCATTGTGGTCGGTTCCGGTGTGGCCGCCCCCGTGGCCAGGCGCGTCAAGATGACCCAGATGCCCCAGCTCGTGGCGCTGTTCAACGGCGTGGGCGGCGGCGCCGCCGCGCTCGTGGCGCTGCTGGAACTGCCGCATGCGGAGGACGCCTGGGTGCGGGTCGCCGTCGTCTTCACCCTGCTGGTGGGGGCGGTGTCCTTCGCCGGGTCCGCCGTGACGTTCGCCAAGCTGCAGGAGCTCATGACCACCCGCCCCGTGGTGTTCCCAGGCCTGCCGGTGCTCATGGGAGCGGTGCTGCTCGCCGCGGTCGGCGCGGCGGCCGCCGTCGTGCTGGGCGGCTCGCTCGTCCTGGCGCTGCTGCTCCTGCTGCTGGGCCTGGTGGCCGGCGTGCTGCTGGTCCTGCCGGTGGGCGGCGCCGACGTGCCGATCGTCATTTCGCTGCTCAACGCCTTCACCGGCCTGGCTGTGGCGGCGTCCGGCCTGGTGCTGGGGAACGTTCTGCTGGTGGTGGCCGGAACGCTGGTGGGGGCGTCGGGCACCATCCTGACGCGGGCGATGGCGGCGGCCATGGGCCGCAGCGTGGCCGGCATCCTGTTCGGCGCCTTCCGGGGAGGTTCGACGGCGGGATCCACCGCCGTGAGCGACCGTCCGGTCCGCTCGTCCAGCCCGGAGGACGTGGCGGTGCTGCTGGGCTACGCACAGCGCGTGATCATCGTCCCGGGGTACGGGCTGGCCGTGGCGCAGGGACAGCACACGGCGGCGGAGCTGGCACAGGCCCTGGAATCGCGGGGAACCCGCGTGGACTTCGCCATCCATCCGGTGGCGGGGCGCATGCCCGGGCACATGAACGTGCTGCTTGCCGAGGCCAACGTGCCCTACGAGTCACTCAAGGAAATGGGCGAGATCAACTCCGAGTTCCGCACCGCCGACGTCGCGCTGGTGGTGGGCGCGAACGACGTCGTCAACCCCGCGGCCAAGACCACCGCCGGCTCGCCGATCTACGGAATGCCGATCCTTGAGGTGGCGGACGCGCGGCAGGTGGTGTTCCTCAAGCGGTCCATGCGGCCCGGGTTCGCCGGAATCGAGAATGACCTCATGTTCGAGCCGCAGACCACCCTGCTGTTCGGGGACGCCAAGGAATCCCTGACAAAGGTGTTGGGGGCGGTGAAGGCCCTGTAGGGTGGGGCATTCGGGGTCCTGCGGTGCGTTGTCCGCAGTTCCTTTCCAGCGGGCCCTTTCTGCAGTTGGTCCCTCGCCGCGCCGTTACCGAAATGTGACATTTGGTGTGGGGGTGCGATAGCCTCGGCCGGTGCCCTGGTTCCGCTCAGGGCATTCCCGGACAGAATGCCGAGCCCTGCCGCTGACCGGGATCCGTTCGCTATGACCAGCAGGCAGGGACGGGGGAACCACGTTAGTACCGGCCTTGCCCGCCAAGGCCTAGGGGTTAAGTCCAGACGCTCTGCCCAGCGGACGTCCGGACCGGGTGACTCCCATCCGAACCCGACAGCTAACCCCGCAGGCATGGGAGAGGCACATCACCATGTCACGTAAGTCCATAGCCGCGCGCCACCGCGCGACCCCGACGACCTCGATCGCTCTGCAGGGGCTGTCGTATTCCTTCAAGTCCAACGCCGCCTCGGTTGCCAAGCCGGCCGCCGCGGCCGCCGTCGCCTCCGGGCTCCTCTTCGGCGCCGGCGCACCCGCCCACGCTGGCGCCTACGCTCCGGAGGTGCCGGACAGCTCCGCCAGCCAGGCAGCCACGGGCGCGGCCGCTGCTGCCCAGTCCGCCGCCGGCCAGGCGCTGGCCGCCCCCGCTGCGCCGGTGGCTCCCGCCCCGGCCAGTGGCGGATCCGCCGTTGCCGGCGCGCCGTACACCGTAGTCTCCGGCGACACCCTCGGTGCCATCGCGGCAAGCCACGGGGTGAGCCTCGATGTTCTTCTCGCGGAGAACGGACTGACCCTGGCATCGGTCATTTACCCCGGCGACCAGCTCCTGATCCCGGGACCGGGCGCTGCTGCAGCACCCGCTGTGCCGGAGGTGCCCGCGGCCCCTGCCGTGCCTGCTGCACCTGCACCGGCGGCCCCGGCCCAGGCAGCGCCGGAGACCTCCGGCATGGGAATCTACAACGCCTCGGCGTCCATCACGCCCGCCACCCAGGCGGCCAGTGGCGTGGGTGCGGCCATCGTGGCTTCCGCACAGTCGCAGCTCGGCGCCACCCAGGACTGCACGGTCCTGGTGGAGCAGGCGCTCCGGTCCGTCGGCAAGTCCGTCGGTGACCTCGCCCCGGCGCAGTTCTACCAGTACGGAACGCCGGTCTCCTCCCCGCAGCCCGGCGACCTGATGATCAGCGCCGGCCACATCGGCGTCTACATCGGCGGCGGGCAGGCGATCAGCAGCGGCATGAACGGCGTCAACGAAACCATCGTGCACCCGGCCTCCTGGCTCTCGGGCGCCACTTACGTGCGCGTGAACGCCTAACGGCGCTAACGCCTCATAGGCGGAATGGTTCACGCAGCGGCGGCGGGTGCTTTGGGCACCCGCCGCTGCTGTGTTCTGACCGGCCGCTGCGTTCTGACTAGGCGCCGTGCGGCGGCAGCGTTTGGGCGGCGCGGACGACGGCGCTGGTCACCTCCGTGAGGCCCGGAGACTCCAGCGTCCACGCCTGCCAGTAGAGCCGCAGGTCCTCGCTCCACGAGGGATCGAGCTCCACGAGTGAGTCCTCCGGGTCCTGCTGGTCCGGCACCATGCCCCAGCCCAGGCCGGCGTGGACCGATTCGACGTACTGGACCGAATCGGGGATGAAATGCTGCGGGGGAGTGGCGTCCGGTGCGACGCGGGCCAGGACCGCGAGCTGGTGGGTGTCCTTCCGGTCGTACTGCATGACGGGGGCGACGGCGACGGCCTCCGGAGTGGGGCCGCCGGGGAACCAGCGCTCTACGAACCCGCGTGAGGCCTTGGCGCGGTACACCATGGTGCCCAGCGGCCGGATGGTGCACCCCTGCACCGGTCGGGGATCCGCGGTGATCGCACCGACGGCGTCGCCGGACCGCAGGAGATCAGCCGTGGCGTGCTCGTCGTCGCGCAACAGCTCAAGCGCCACCCGCCCGCCGAGCGCGATCTCCCGGAAGGCGGCCGGCAGCCACGTCGCGATCGAGTCCGCATTGGCCACGATCGGAACCCGCAGCCGTTCGGCACTCGGCCGCGCGCCGCCGTCGTTCGCGTCCGCCGCCCCGGACCCGCGCAGCGAAAGGACCGCCTCGTCGGCGAGGAGCAGGAGCTGGCGTGCGGAGCGAAGAAGTTGCTCGCCTGCCGGCGTCGGCCGGACCGGCTTGAGCCGCCGCACCAGTACGCTGCCCACGGAGCGTTCCAGGGCCTTGATGCGCTGGCTCACGGCCGAAGGCGTGAGCCGGAGTTCGCTCGCCGCGGCGTCGAACGTTTCGTGGTCAACGACGGCGGCGAGGGCCCTGAGCTGGTCGAGTTCCATGAAGAAATTCTAATGGAACTGCAGGAAAAGTGAATTGCCTTTAAGATTTTCGGCTCGTACCGTCGAAGACATGATCCCCTTCCTGACCGGTCTCGGAGCCGGCCTCAGCCTCATCGTCGCCATTGGCGCCCAGAACGCTTTCGTGCTGCGGCAGGGCCTCAAGCGCGAGGGGGTGCTGCCGGTTGTCCTCATGTGCCTCGGCAGTGATGCGGTCCTGATATTTGCCGGCGTCGGCGGGATCGGCGCGCTGATCCAGGGCGCCCCTGTCCTGCTCGCCGTGGTGCGCTGGTTCAGTGTCGCGTTCCTGGTTTCCTATGCTGTCTTCGCCGCCCGGCGTGCGCTGCAGCCAGGTGCGCTCAAGGCTGCAGATTCTCCGGGCAAGGGGACCGTCTGGTCGGCGGTGCTCACCGCAGCAGCCATCACCTGGCTCAATCCCCACGTGTACCTCGATACGCTCGTGCTGCTGGGCTCACTGGCCAACACCCATGGTGACTCCGGCAAATGGCTCTTCGGCGCGGGCGCCGCCGCCGGCAGTGCACTGTGGTTTCCCCTGATCGGCTACGGGGCACGCGGCCTCAGCGGCTTCTTCGCGCGTCCGGCGTCCTGGCGCGTCCTCGACGGCGGCGTCGCCCTGCTGATGCTCACCCTGGCCGTGGTCCTGGCGACCGGGCACTGACGCTCGCCGCAGGCGATCGCCGGCAGTGCTACTGCTGTGCGCCGGCGGCCATGCGGTCGATCAGCCCGGTGAGAACGTCCAGCGCACGGGCCAGCTGCAGGTCGGTGGGGGCGCCGTAACCGATGACCAGGCCGTTTTCCGGCGTCCGCTCTGCGAAGTAGCTGGCCAGCGTCACCACCCGCACCCCGAGCCCCAGCGCTTCCTCGGCGAGGCGTTCGGCAGGAACCTTCGGATGAAGCCGGATGACGGCGTGCAGGCCGCCGTCGAGGGCTGCCAATTCCAGGCCTGCCCGTCCGCCAAGCCGGTCCAGCAGCAGTGCCCGGCGGTGCGCGTACTGGCGCCGCGCCCGGGCGATGTGCCGTGCGAGCCCGCCGCCGGCGATGTAGGTGGCCAACGCGGACTGCAGCATTCCGGGAACGGGGGTGCCGAGGTCCAGCCGGGCATTCCTGAGGCGCTGCCCCGACGTACCGCGGACCACCAGGTAGCCGCACCGCAGCCACGGGCTCAGCGACTTCGAGAACGTGCCCACGAGGACGACTTCGGCGCCGGACGGCAGCGAGGCGAGGGCGGGCAGCGGCATTCTGCGGTGCCGGAACTCGCTGTCGTAGTCGTCCTCCAGGATCACCACCTGGTTCGTTTCAGCCCAGGCCAGCAGGGCAAGCCTCTCGCTGACCGGCATCCTGCCGCCGAGGGGGTACTGGTGGCTGGGGGTCACCAGGACGGCGTCAGGAAGGGAATCAATGGCCGCGAGCTGGGAGGCCTCCAGGCCGTCGTCACCTGCCGGAAGGGTGAGCACGGTGGCCCCCGCCGCGATAAGCACGCGCCTGGCCGTGGGATAGCCGGGGTCCTCCATCAGCACGCGGGGCCGCTCCGCCTGGCCGCGGAGTGCCGCCACCGCCAGCTGCAGGGCGTCGCTGGTGCCGGCTGTGATAACGACGTCGTCGGCGCTCACTGTGAGCCCGCGGGACGCGGCCAGGTGATCGGCCACAGCTGTACGAAGCGCCGGCATGCCCAGGGCCGGCGGAAGCTCAACATCCACCGGCTCGGAGATGGCCTTCCGCCACGCTGCCCGCCAGTCACGGTCGCGGAACGGTGCGCCGGACGGCCGCCCGGGAGTGAGGTCAATGGTCCCGGCGGGGTCCGCTCCGGGAGCGGTCCGGACGCCCTCCGTCACTGTGCCGCGGCCGTCGGGACGTACCGCCACGCGGGTGCCTGCCGAACCCCGGCTTTCCAGGTATCCCTCGCCCGAGAGCTGTTCGTAGGCGCGGACCACCACTCCGCGGGACACTCCCAGTTCCGCTGCGAGCCGCCGCGATGCCGGCAGCGTGTGCTCCGGCCGCAGGGTTCCGTTCAGGACGGCTGACCGCAGCAGGCCGACCAGCTGGGCCGCCAGCGGAACGCGGCTCCGATGGTCCAGAACCAGCGGCAGCTCCGCCTCCATCTTGGTCCTCCTGAATCGTCGATTCTTGGATCTATGCTAGGGCCAATGCGGCTGTGAGCATGAAGGGAGTTACCCACGGAAGAAAGGACACGCTCGTGTTTAACGGCCTGTGCGCATTCCCGCTGACTCCGCTCGCGGGAGATGACGTCGACGAAGCCGCGCTGGTTCGGCTGGTCGCGCGGGCGGCCGACGCCGGGGCGGACTCTATCGGCGTGCTGGGTTCGACGGGCATCTACAGCTATCTCCGTCGCGAGGAACGCCGCAAGGCGGTGGAGGCTGCGGTGGGCGCCGCCCAGGGGACGCCCGTAGTGGCAGGTGTCGGCGCCATGCGGACCCGCGACGTTCTTGGGTGCGTTGAGGATGCCCACGTTGCAGGTGCCTCCGGCCTGCTGCTCGCGCCGGTGTCCTATCAGCGGCTGACGGAGGAAGAGGTCTACAGCCTCTACAGAGACGTCTCGTCCGCCGCTGAGCTGCCGATTGTGGTTTACGACAACCCTGCCACCACGGGCTTCACCTTCTCCGATGAATTCCACGGGCGTATCGCCGAACTTCCCGGAATCGCTGCAATCAAGTTCCCGCCGCCTGGACCGGGGCAGGCCGCCGACCGCGTCGCACGCCTCCGTGCCGCGGTGCCGGCGGGAGTTTCGCTGGGCGTCAGCGGCGACTGGGCCGCTGCGGAAGCCCTGCTCGCAGGCTGCGACGCCTGGTATTCGGTCATCGCCGGCCTCTTTCCCAAGACGGCCCGGGCAATCGTTGACCTTGCCCTGTCCGGCCGGAAGTCCGGTCAGCAGTCCGGCCAGCAGTCCGGCCAGGGCGATCCGGCGCTGGAAGCCTCGGCCGTCCTGGAGCCCGTCTGGGCCCTCTTCCGTGCCCACGGAAGCCTGCGCGTCGCTGCCACCATGGCCGAAATCCTTGGCTTCGTGGAGACGCCGTGCCTGCCCCGTCCGCTGCAAAGCCTGGAAGCCGAGGGCCGCGCGAAGGTTGAGGAAGCCCTGCGCCTCAGCGGACTCGGTGCCTGAGCGGGTGCGGCGTGGGCAGCCTGGGCCGTGATACCGAGGGCCAGACGGCTCGGCCAGAACAGAAAATACCGGAAAAGAAAACACCGGAGCTCGCCCGTGCCCGCGGCGGATTGGCCCGCTACGTCGCCGCCGCGGCGCTGGCACGCACCGCAGACGGCGGGGCCGTCGTCGCGATTGTCCTCATGGTCACCACCAGCGGCGCACCCGGCTGGCTGGCCGGCCTGCTCGGGGCCACCATCACCGCTCCCCACCTGCTGGGACCGTTCGTGGCGCGGAGCCTGGACTCATGCCGTGACGGACGGGTCCTGATCGCGGGGGCGTGCGTCGTCCACGGAGCCACCCTTGCGGCCGCCGTGCTGCTGTACCCGGTGGCGTGGCCGGTCACCGGCTTCCTGCTGGTGGCCTCGGGGCTGGCCGGGCCGCTGCTCACCGGCGGCATCAGCAGCCGGCTCCCCGCGATCGCCGGACCGGACCGGACCAGCCAAAGGCGTGCCCAGGGCTGGGACGTGGCCACGTATGGCATCGGTGGAACCATCGGCCCCAGCGTCGTGGCCGCCGTTTCGGCCTGGGCCGGAGCCACTGCGGCTGCACTCATTCTGGCGGGGGCCACACTGGTTGCTGCCGCCGTCGTGCGGCTGCTGCCCTATGCCCCTCCCGCAGCCGGGCCAGCCGACATTCCGGGGCCGGTCCGGACTCTCCGGATCATGGCAGTCACCGGACGCCTGCGGAGGACGCTGTACCTGACCGTGACAGTGGCGTTCTCAGTGGCTGCGCTGCCCATCGCCGCCGTGGCCTCCACCGCCCTGTTCCAGGTCCAGCCAGCCGCCGCCGGCGTCCTGACGGCTGCCTACGGGCTGGGCGGCCTGGCTGGTTCCGCCGCCGTGATGGTCCGCCCGCTGCGCGGCGATGCCGACCGGCTGGTCACCCGGTTCGCCGGGCTGGTCGCGGCAGCGCTCGCGGTGGCAGCATTGTCTGCATCCTTCATGCCGGCCGTCGCCGCCTACGCAGCAGCCGGGCTCATGAACTCGTACTTCTTCGCGGCGACACTGGCCGCCCGCAGCGAGTTTGCTCCGCCGCAGGTCCGGGGCCAGGTCTTCGTCTGGGTCGGCGCCCTGAAAATCGCCGCCGGGTCCGCGGGTACCGCCGCAGCCGGCGTTGCCATAACAGGCGAGCCCCAGCTTCCGCTCTTCCTGGTCTCCGCACTCATCCTGGCGGCTGCCGGCGCCTCGGTCCTGGACCGCAACTATCAGCCGGATTGATGGGTTCGTCCCCATATCCCGGGAACGCGGTTACGATTTGAGTTCCGGGGCTTTCGGGCCCTACCGCCGCAGCCGAAGGACGCCATGACAGCCCAGAATGCTTCCCCGACGCCACGGGCCGCCGTGGTGGTTAATCCCGCGAAGGCAGTCGGCGCCGACCTTCGCGCGTCGCTTGTCCGGCTGTGCGAGACACAGGGCTGGGCGGAGCCGCTGTGGCTGGAGACCACTCCGGAGGACCCGGGCGTCGGGCAGGCGAGGGAGGCACTCGAGGCGGGGGTCGACGTCGTTCTTGCAGCCGGCGGCGACGGCACCGTCCGGTGCGTGGCGGAGGTGCTGGCCGGAACGGACACGCCCATCGGGCTGGTGCCGCTGGGGACCGGCAACCTGCTGGCCCGCAACATGGGGGTGGACATCACCGACCCCGTGTCCGCCGCCTACGACGTCCTGAACGGCACCGACCGCACGGTTGACGTCGCCCGGGCCACCTTTGACGGGTCCGACGACGAGAACGTGTTCCTGGTGATGGCCGGCGTGGGTTACGACGCAGCGATCATGGCCGACACCGTGGACGCACTGAAGGACCGTATGGGCTGGCTCGCCTACGTTGAGGCGGGGATCCGCAAGCTGCCCGGCAAACCGGTCAGGGCCACGATCGAGGTGGAGGGAAAGCACCCGGTCAAACGGCGGATCCGCAGTGTGATGGCCGGCAACTGCGGCCGGATCATGGGCGGCATCGAGATATTTCCGGAAGCCAAGATCGACGACGGCGTGCTCGACCTGCTGATCCTGGCCCCCCGCGGGCACTTCGGCTGGCTTGGCGTCGCGGCCGGCATCTTCGGCCGCAGGAAGAACAAGAAGGAATCCGCGGAGTACTTCCAGGGCAAGAGGGTCGAAGTGACCCTGGAGCACCAGGAGGAGTTCCAGCTCGACGGCGACCACGTGGGCACCGTCAAGCGCGTGTCCATCTGGGTGGACCCGGGGGCGCTGAAAGTCCGGATGTAGCTCCCGTTAAGGTTCGACGGCGGCCCGCTCCCAGTGGGCGGCCCGCCGTCGGTCTTGCCTGGACTGCTGCCGGATCAGTCCGCGAGCAGCCTGCCCCACCTTGGTGCGAGCAAGGGGGACCCGGCAAGTTTGAGGCAGTGCCACAGCGTGACGGCCACGGAGTCGAGCACCGGAACGCCGGTGCCCGCTTCGATCTCCGCCGCGATGTTGGCGCCGTACAGGTTGGTGCAGAGGTAGATCAGCGCGTCGGGGGCGTCAGCCGCGAGCTCGAGCGAGCCCGGGCGCATCTCGTCGTCGGTGACCCGGCCGAAGGATTCGTTGTCGCTCAGGCCCAGGCAGCGGTGGCTCACGGTTTTAATGCCGTCCCGTTCGTAGGACCCGATGATGGCGTGGTTGACGTCCTCCGTGTACGGGGTGAACAGCCCGATCCGTTCCGTACCGAACGTGCGGAAAGCCTCCAGGTAAGCGAGCGTGGACGTCGTGGCGGGGATGCCGGTGGCGTCGGTGATCTCGTGGACCAGCTCACGGTCGTGCCGGGAGCCCAGCCACGAACCGGAGGTGCCGTTCCAGGCGATCACGTCCACGTCCGCCGTCGCCAGCAGCCGGGCAGCCTCGCGCATGACGGCGGGGTCGAACTGCTTGTCCGATGAATTGTCCAGCGCGATCCGGGTGACCGGGATCCGGGTGAAATGGATGGTGACATCGGTGCGGTCGCCCAGGATCCGGTAGCTTTGCGGCTCCAGGCACGTGTTCGAGGACGGCACGATCATGCCGATCCGGGTGTTGCGTTTTACGGCGGTCATGGCGTGCTCCTAGAGGGCGGCGGGGGACAGCTCGGCGGTGGCGGCGTGGTGCTCCCGGAAGCCGTTCCGGGCCACGAAGCGGCCCACGGCCCCCGGATCGTGGAAGCCCTCCCGGTCCAGCACCACGCGGCCTGCGGAAACCACGACGGCGGGCCAGCCGGCCAGGGTGCAGCCGTCGAACGGCGAGAAGTCGGTGCCCATGTGCAGCGCGCTGCCGTCCACGGTCCGCTGTTCGGCGGGGTCGAAGAGGACCAGGTCGGCATCGAAGCCTTCGGCAATCATGCCCTTGCCGGGCAGGGCGTTGATGCGCGCCGGTCCGGCGGAAAAGACCTCCACGAACTCCTCGAACGTGCTGCCGGTCCCGGCCATGGCCGTGAACGTGACGGGCATGCGGGTCTCCACGCCGGGCAGCCCGTGCGGCATGGCGCGGACGTCGTCGGTCCGCTCCCGCTTCTGGGTCAGGTCGTAGCAGGAATGGTCGGAGGCCACGGTGTGGATGGCGCCGGCCGCCAGCCGCTCCTTGAGGGCGGCGACCGTTTCCGGGCTGCGCATGGGCGGGCAGCAGGCGTACCACTCCGGGAAAGCCGAGCCGTACACCGTGTCATCGAGAGTGAGGTAGTGCGGGCAGGTTTCCGAGTAGGCTTCCTGGCCGCGGGACCGGGCCTCGGTGACCAGGTCCACTGCGCCGGGCGTGGACTGGTGGACGAAGTACACGGGAGCTTTCGTGTACTCGGCCATGGCCAGGGTTTCCTTAACGGAAATTTCCTCGGCCAGTTCCGGACGGGTGCGGTGCAGGTGCGCGATGCCGATCCTGCCGTCGTCGGCGTGCTGCTGCGTGCAGTCGGCGATGATGGGATCGTGCTCGGCGTGGATGTAGGTGAGCCCATCCAAGCGCACCATTTCGCGCATCACCTTCAGGATGGTGTCGCCGTCGGCCATGGTGGAGCCGCGATTGGTGGTGTACATCTTCACGGAGCGCACGCCTTCGGCGGCGAGCTGCTCGAGCTGCCACGGGACGGTCTCGTCCCAGCTGATCACGGAGCCGTGCAGTGCCACATCGCAGCGGGACTCCTGCGCCAGCTCCTTCTTGTTGAGCACGGCGGCAAGCGGGGTTTCGCGGGCGTCGCGGGGGATGCCGAAGTCGATGATGGTGGTGGTGCCGCCCCAGAGGGCAGCCGTTGAGGTGGTCCGGTAATCGTCCAGGGTGCGGAACCGGCCGGTCACCTGGGCCACGTGGCAGTGTCCGTCCACGCCGCCGGGGATCACCAGCTGGCCGCTGGCATCGATGGTGCGTGCGGCGTCGGGCGCGGGTTCGGTGGCGTCAACGAGCCGGCCGATCTTGCCGTCAGTGACCACGACGTGGGCGTGCCGGCGGCCAAAGCTGTTGACCACGGTGCCGTTGGCGATAACGAGTTCGGGGATGCGGGACATCGTTGTCCTCCTGACTGGGAAGCTGATGGGACTAGTTGTTCGTGGGGGCCGCGGCGTTTGCCGCCGTCTGGGCGGCGGTCAGGGCGGCGTCGAGAATTTCGGACAGGCCCTTGCGGGACTTGACCGGCGGCGGGGCGAAGGCGCCGGCCCGGTGCAGGCCGGACTGAAGCTCCACAATGGCCTCCGCCATCTTGATGCCGGCGGAAATACCGTCCACCACGGGGACCGGGATCTGGCCGTGGAGTTCGCGGGCCAGCCCCGCCAGGGGTGCTCCGGCCAGGATGACGACGTCGGCCCCGTCCTCGGCGACGGCCTGCCGGCTGAGTGCCAGGAGGGTTTCCTTGAAGTCGTGCTGCACGGAGCCGATGCCGTTCAGGCTTTCGTTGATGGAGCGGATCGAGGCCAGCCGGCCGGCGAGGCCGAAGCGTTCCACGCAGTCCCGGTACCAGGGCCGGATCCGGTCGGAGATGGCGATGATGGAGAAGCGGTGCCCCTGCAGTGCGGCGGCGCAGAGGGCGGCCTCGGTGATGCCGATGACAGGCACGTCGGCAAGTTCCTTCAGGGCCGGCATCCCAGGATCCCCGAATGCGGCCACCACGACGCCGTCGATCCGGTCCTCCGCAGAAGCGCCGTCGGCGTCGGCGGCCGTGTGTTCGGCGATGATCTCGGCGACGGCGCCCGCCGCGATCAGCGACTCAAAGCGCGTTTCAATGTACTCCACCCCGTGTCCGGCGGTGCGGACCACAAGGCTGGTGCCGGGGGAGGCGGAGCGCCGGGCCTCGGACTCGATCAGCGCGGTGACGTCGTCGCTGATGTTCGGGTTGATGACGAGAAGCTTCATTTTTTCTTCCGGTGCAGGGCTGGTTCCGTTTTCTGGAAGTCCTCGGGGAACTGTTCGCGGTACTTGCCGATGTGCGAGGCCGACTGGGCGGCGGCGCGGTCGGGGTCGCCGGTGGCGATGGCCTCGTACAGGTCCCGGTGTTCCTGGATCAGTTCCGGCAGGTCGCTGACGTGGCGGAAAAGCCAGTGCATGCGCCCCTGCAGGGGTTCCAGCGCGGATTTGAGAAAGTTGTTGTCGGCGATGCCGGTGATGGCGTCGTGGAATTCGCTGTTGGCACGGTGCGCCTCGATGACGGCTCCCTTGGCCAGGCAGCGGACGGCCTCGTCCAGCAGCCCTTTCAGGCGGCCGAGGTCCTCAGCCGTGGCCCGGGTGGCGGCGAGCCGGCAGGCCAGCACCTCCAGCGACTGCCGGACGTCGAAGAGGTCCTCGACGTCCTTGGCGCTGAGGGTGCTGACTTCGGCGCCGCGTGCCCCGCGGTCGCTGATGAGCCCTTCCTGGCGGAGCATCCGCAGCGCCTCCCGGACGGGAAGGCGGGAGACATTGAATTCGGCGGCGAGGTCGCGCTCCACCAGCCGGGTGCCGGGAACGTAATGGCCCTCGAAGATCCTGCTGCGGAGCGTGTCCCGGACGGCCTCGCGGAGGGGGCGTTCCTTGTCCTGGGTCTCTTCTGCGGTAAGCATGTTGCTCCATTCGGATTCTTGGTGTGGCTTGCGTTCCCGGCGGGCGGGAGTTGTGGCTTGCTGCCCAGCTTAGACAGGCAGCCGCTTGTTGTAGTTCAGCGTGAGCACGGAAACCCCCATGATGATCGCGGATCCCACGAAGTAGAGCAGTGCCCAGGTGTAGGAGCCGGTGGCGCCAACGATCAGGCCGACGGCGATCGGGGTGACGAAGCCGGAGATGTTGCCGCTGAAGTTCATGGCCCCGCCGAGCACGCCGGCGTTGGTGCGGCCGCCCAGGATGGCCGGGATGCTCCAGAACAGCCCCACCCAGCGGAGGAAGAACATCACCACGGAGAGAAGGACGACGGCGGTGGTCGGGTCCGCGACGACGGTCACCCCGACAAGGCCGCCCACCACCACGACGCTGGAGGTGCCCAGCAGCGTCCGCATGACGCGGTTGGCGGAGGCGCCGGCCGCGCGCCACTTGTCGGCAATGGTGCCGCCCAGGATCTCGCCGACGAAGCCGGCACCGAAGATCACGAACGTGGACCAGCCGATGGTCTTCAGGTCGAAGCCCTTGGCCTGGGCGAGGTACAGCGGGCCCCAGGTGAGCAGACCGTAGAAGACGCCGTTGAAGCCCAGCCAGCCAAAGCACATGGCCCAGAAGGAGCGGAACTTCAGGTAGGGGAGCAGTGCGCGCTTGCCCTTGCTGCCTTCCCGCTGCGCCTCGGCGTCCTCCTCGGCGTGGGAAGCCTCGATGTAGTCGGCCTCGGCGGCGTTGACGCCGCGGTGCTGGCGGGGATTGTCGCGGACGTACAGCCAGACGGCGAGGCCCATGAGGACAGTGGCGGCACCGGCGATGACGAAGGACGTCCGCCAGCTGCCGGTGGATGCGATGAGTCCGGCGATGAGGATGCCGCCCAGCCCGGCGCCGAGGGGAGCGCCGGCGTCCAGGATGGTGGCGCCGCGGCCCCGCTCCGACTTGTGCATCCAGATGGCGTTCAGCTTGCCGCCGGCCGGCATCACGCCGGCCTCGGTGACGCCGATGCCGAGGCGGGCGATGAACATGCTGAGGAAGCCGCCGGCCATGCCGGAGGCCGCAGTTGCCGCCCCCCAGCCCACGCAGGAGGCGGTCATGACCTTGCGCGGACCGAACTTGTCGATCAGCAGGCCGACCGGGATCTGCATGAGGGCATAGGTCCAGAAAAAGGCGGAGAGCAGGAGGCCCACGAGCTCCGGGGCGAGGTTGAACTCCTTTTGGATGATGGGCAGCGCCACCGAGATGGAGCCCCGGTCGATGTAATTGACGGCGACCAGGACCAGCAGCAGCAGGAAGAGCTTCCAACGGACGCTGGTGCGCCGTTGCACGCCGTCCTTTCCGGGCTTGCTGCCGCGGGAATCGGTGGATTGGGTCTGGGATGTCACTGCTTCAGTATCTGGGAGAGACACAGCTTCTCCTTTGCGGGAAGGGTGCGGACAGGGAAGGGGGATGAGTTAGGAGGGCGGTGCGGCCGCGGGGGCGGGATCTCCCGGTGGGGCGGTTTGTTGGGGTGCGCCGGTGGATTAATCCCGCCGTTTGGGATCCCGATTTGGGATCCCAAATTCAAGGTAAGGAGTGGCGTGGGACACTGTCAAGGGTTTGAGGGAAAGTTGGCCGCAGCTCTCGAAAAAACGAATTGTGACTGCGGCCGGAGCGCGAGACATTTTGAAAGGGAGCGCCGAATGAAAACGGTCCGACTTGGAAACTCCGGTCTGGAAATCAGCGCCGTTGTCCTGGGCATGATGAGCTATGGCGATCCGGCCAAGGGGGCGCACGGTTGGAGCGTGGGACTCGATGAAGCCAGGCCGTTCGTGCGGCGCGCTTACGAAGCCGGCATCACCACCTTCGATACGGCGAACGTGTATTCGGCTGGCTCGAGCGAGGAGATCACCGGCACCCTGCTCAAGGAACTGGCCCCCCGCGAGGAGGTCCAGATCGCCACCAAGGTCCACGGCCGGATGCGCCAGGGGCGCAACGGGGCCGGGCTCAGCCGGGCCGCGATCATGCACGAAATCGACGCCTCCCTCACCCGGCTTGGCACCGACTACGTGGACCTCTACCAGATCCACCGCCATGACCCGGTGACTCCGGTTGAGGAGACCATGGAGGCCCTGCACGACGTCGTGAAGGCCGGCAAGGCGCGGTACATCGGTGCGTCAAGCATGTGGGCGTGGCAGTTCGCGCAGATGCAGCATGTGGCGGAGCTGCACGGCTGGACCAGGTTCGTGTCCATGCAGGACCAGTACAATCTCCTCGAGCGGGAGGAAGAGCGCGAAATGCACCCGTTCTGCCAGGCCACCGGGGTGGGCGTCATCCCCTGGAGCCCGCTGGCGCGCGGAAACCTGACCCGGCCGTGGGGTGCTGCCGGATCCGGGACCCGGCAGGACACCGACGAGTTCGGCAAGGGGCTGTACAAGCAGGACGAGGACGCGAACAAGGCCATCGTGGACGCAGTGGCCGCTGTTGCGGACGAACGCGGCGTGCCGATGGCGCAGATCGCCCTGGCATGGAGCGCAGGCAAGTCCGCCGTTACCGCGCCCATCATTGGTGCCACCAGGGAACGCCATATCGACGACGCCGCTGCCGCCGTCGGGCTTGCGCTGACCGAGGCGGAGGTCCGGCGCCTCGAAGAGAGCTACACGCCCCGCAACCCGTCCGGGTTCTGACGGGGCCCGGGTAAGTCTGCCGCCGTCTGGGTACGGGTCACAACAACGCCGGATTAACGGTGTTGACGTACTCAGGAGGATCGGCGATGGCACAGGCTTCTTTGCTGGAGCGAATGAAAAGTCAGTGGAACGGGCTCGGGGCCGGTGTGTATGCGGCGGCCCTGGTGGTCGTGGTCCTGGGGCTCTGCGGCGTGGTCGGCGTTGTCCTCCATCTCCCGTGGCTTTTCCCCAGCCTCGGCCCCACGGTGATGCTGTTCTTCGAATCCCCTGAGCAGGAGGCATCCAGGCCGGTCAACGCCCTCGCCGGGCACGGCGTCGGGCTGGTGGCGGGTGCCCTGTGCCTGTACGCGTTCGGGCTGCAGGGCCAGCCTTCGGCGCCGGTGGGCGGGCTGACGCCGCTGCACGTGCTCAGCGGGGCCCTGTCGGTGGCGCTGACCACGCTGGTGCTGACGTGGGTCGGCCTGCCGCATCCGCCGGCCGGAGCGACCACACTGATCGTCAGCCTTGGCATCCTCACCACGCCGCCGCAGCTCCTGTCCATGGCGGCAGCCGTGGTGATGACCACGCTCATCGGCTGGGGGCTGAACATGCTGCTGGGGACGCGTCCGGCCCGGAAATGAGCCCAGGTCCCTGCGCCTTCCCGGATCCCTGACCGTCCACATTCGTCCGGGGCTCCCGGTGTGCGAGGATTTCCGCGAGCTCGGCGAGCCGGTGGGCGCGGGCGGATTCGGCCGGTGTGAACGGCTCCCCGGGCCGGAAGAAGGTGATGGGCCCGTGCCAGGCGGTGGGAATCTTCAGGAGGGTGCCGGCGTCGTTCGTTTCACCGCCGTTCATGGGGGTGTGGCTTGCTGACTCGCTGCCGGGGCCGAGGATCCTGGCGGACAGCAGTTCTGCCACGGCCAGTGGAAGTTCCCCGGGAGCCGCGGCGATCCGGGCGGCCAGGCTCAGGGCCTTGGTTTGGCCGTCGGCCATGGCCAGCGCGGTGGTGGGCCAGACCTGCGTGCTCCGCCCGCCGCCGTCGGCCAGGGCCTCAAGCAGTTGGCGCTCGCTGACCCCGCCCGGGGCGGACAGCACGAATTCGTCCATCACCCCGCCCCGGACCGGATGGACATGGATGCCCAGGATGTTGGTATCCAGCAGCGCCAGCGACCTGGTGATCCGCTTGAGGGAGCCGGGCTCGTCGCGGAGCACGGTCCTGGCGCGCCACAGCGCGGGTGCCGTGCCGAGGCGCCGGCGGTGGCGGAGCGCGGGGGCGTGGAGCCACCGCCGCAGGATCCTCGCCGCGGACGGTTCGGCCACCCAGATCACCAGGACGGTGGCCGTCAGCGTCAGGACCAGCACTTTGGCCACATACGGCAGATGGGTCTGCACCACCAGCGCGTGCACCAGCAGTTCAATCGGGAGCATGACGGCCACATTCGCCACCGTGAGGCGGGTCTTGGTGGGCTCGGGCATCTGCCCACAGACTTCGCAGCTGAGTTCGGAGGCGGCGTGGCTCGAGGTGTGGCGGTTCTGGGTGTGGCGGTTCTGCCGGCGGGGCTTCATGGTGCCAGCCTGCCGGGCAGCTGTTACAGGCGGATTGCCCCGAAGTTCCGATCCGCGAAACAACCCCAATGGCTGGAGTTTTTGTACAGATAATGGACTCTGATGGGCCTTTTGCGGCCAATATCTGTACAAAAACTCCGCTCCTTTCCGGGGCTATGGCCAGCCTCCGGCCCCGTCCCTACACTGAAGGGACCAGCGTGCGGAGCTCCCGTACAACGGCCTGCTCGCACGGAAGAGTCGACTCGTGGAGAGCACCGCCATGCCCATCAGCATCAGTTCAGGCCATACACGCCGCCGTGCCGCCGCAGGGATCCTCGCCCTCGCCGCGCTCCTGGTCCCCGCACCAACCGCTTCCGCCGGAGACTCTGACGATATCGCCCCGGTCATCCTGCTCGACGGCGCCAAAGGCGCCGAAGGCATCGCCGCCGCCGGCAGCACCAGATTCTTCGCCGGCGACCTGGCCACCGGGGACATCTACCGCGGCGACATCCGCAAGGACAAGGCGACCAAATTCATCGATGCACCCGACGGCAGGGTGGCCGTGGGCATGAAGGCGGACCGGCGCAATGATCTGCTGTTCGTGGCAGGCGGCCCCACCGGCCAGGCCTATGTGTACGACACCGACACGGGAAAGACGGTCAAGACCTACCAGCTCACCACGAAGGAGGCCTTCATCAACGACGTGGCGCTCACCGACCATGGGGCGTGGTTCACGAACTCCCGGCAGGCTGAGCTGTACTTCATTCCGGTGGACGACGACGGCGACCTCGGCAAGGTTCGCACGTTGGCGTTGAAGGGGCCGGCGGCAGACACCAGCAAGCAGTTCAACCTCAACGGCATCGCCTACTCGCGCGACGCCCGCCGCCTGGTGGTGGCCCACTCTGGCAACGCGGCGCTGTACACGGTCAGTCCGCGGACCGGCAACAGCACCGAGATCACGGGCGTGAAGGTGCCCAACGTCGACGGCGTCCTGGTCAAGGGCGACACCGTCTGGGCCGTGCAGAACATGTCCAACCAGATCAGCCGGCTCCGGGTGAACTTCCACGAATCCACCGCCAAGCTGCGCGAGGTCATCACCAGCCCGGACTTCAACATCCCGACGACGGCCGCCCTGTTCGATGACACCCTCGCCGCCGTCAACGCCAAGTTTGGTGTGCCGAACGCCAAGACCTTCGAAGTCGTGACCGTGGACGCACGCACCAACCAAAGCAAGTAAAGATACGGCAGAGGAGACGAAGGCAACAGGACCACAGGCGGCCTCCGGGGGAAAGCCGGGGGCCGCCCCCGTTAAACTGGTAAGCGGACGCCAGGGCCGCCGTCGTCAGTTCCAAACTGCAACGAAAGGCGCGATTCCCCCGTGAAGCTGCTGGCCGAGATGTTCACCCTTGCCCCGGCAAACAAGGACCATCACGTCGCCCTGCGGTGCGCCGTGGGCGTGTTCGTGCCGCTGATCACCCTCGTGTTGCTGGGCCGCCTGGACCTGGCGATTTTCGCGTCCTTCGGCGCGTTCACCGGCATCTACGGCCGCGGCGAGCTGCACCGGAAGCGGTTCTTCATCCAGGTCCGCGCCGGCGCGCTCATGCTGCTGGTGATCCTCCTGGCCACGCTGACCGCCCGGACTGTGCACGCCGGCGGCCTGTCCCAGGAGACGAGCATCTGGCTGCAGGTGCTGGCCACCACTCTCGTGGCCGGCGGCTGCTCCCTGGTGATCGCCCGCTGGCGGCACCGTCCCGCAGGCTCGCTGTTCCACATCTTCGCCTTCGCCGCGATCGCGTCCATCCCCAGCCAGCCGCCGCTGTGGCAGTGCATGCTGGTGTCCGTCCTGACCACGCTCTTCTGCCTGGCGGTCGGGCTGTCCTCGCGGGTGCTGCGCAGCCACCGGACCCCGTGGGAGATGCCGCCCCCTGTCCGGCTGACCGCCGAGGAAAAGCGTGCGGCCGGGCTCGAGGCGGTGGGCTACCTCCTGGCAGCCGGGCTCGCAGGCACCCTTGCCACCCTCGTTGGCCAGCGGCTCGGCTTCGGTCACAACTACTGGGCCATGGTGGCGGCGGTGGTTCCGCTGGTGGGACGCACCACGCGGCACCGCATCGCCCGGGGCGTCCAGAGGATCATCGGCACTGTGCTGGGCCTGATCCTGCTGGCGGGCATCCTGCTGCTGCAGCCTGTCCCGTGGCAGACGGTCCTGGTGATCGCCATCTGCCAGTTCGGCGCCGAGCTCTTCATCGCCCGGAACTATGTGCTGGCCCAGGTCTTCGTGACGCCGCTGGCCCTGAGCGCCACGCTGCTCGTCTCGCCGGCGGCGCCCGGCATCCTGCTCCGCGACCGGATCGTGGAGACGGTGATCGGCGCCGCGGTGGGAATCGCCGTGGTGCTGGCTCCGGCCGCGTGGTCCCGGCTGTCGCGGCGGACTTCGGCGGGGGTGGCGGCGCGCTAAGCCGCGGAACCGGCCGCGCCTACTCGGCCACCAGGAGTGCCTGCGGGGCGGCCTGCTTCATCCTGGTCTGCAGCCACCTGATTTCCAGCTCGGAGTCGCCCTCGCAGTCCTTCACGATGCCCTGCAGTTCCTTGTCCTGATCGCCCTGCGCCGCCTGGCCCACCATCATCCACGTGACGTCGATGTGGTTGACCAGGACGTACAGGTCCTGCAGGTCAAGCATCAGTGCCAGCGGCCCGGAGCGGACCTCCTTCACGCCGTTGGCCGTCAGCCGGTGCTCCTCCTCGCCCTCGACGTCCTCGCCGTAGCGGTCAATGACCGGTTTCAGTGCTTCCCGGTGCGCATCGCACTTTTTGGCGAAGGTCTGCAGGATGAAATGCACGTCGGGTTCGTCCCCGTGGCCGTCCGCCACTACCCGGAACGACGACGCGAGCGTGGCCTCCGCCTCGTCCAGGAGGCCGATGTAGACAGGCAGTTTCATCGCTGGGCTCCTGTTGCGCGGCGGGATGCGGTGGTGTCCGGGGCCTTCGACGGGCCGTCGCCGCTGCGCAGCTTTTCCACCCGCACGGCGGCGTTCTTGAACACCGGTTGCTTGGACACCGGGTCCCACTCGGTGATGGTGAGTTCGTTGGCGGCCCGGTGCCGGCCGCCCTCGGGCTTAAGAACGACGGCGGGTTCCCCGGTCCCGCTGCCGGCGGCAGCACCGCCGTCGGGCACGTCCCAGTACCCGTAGTGGAACGGCGCGAAAACGGTGCCGGGCCGGATGTCCCCCACCCGGACCGGAACTTCGAGGCTGCCGCGGCGTGACGTCACGCGGGCGATGTCCCCCTCCTGGCAGCCCGCGCGGGCCGCGTCCTCGACCGACATCTCGATCCAGGGCTCGGGTGCGGCGCTGTTCAGGCGGCTGCTCCGGCCGGTCTTGGTCCGGGTGTGGAAGTGGTACGCCGTCCTGCCCGTGGTGTAGCGCAGCGGGTAGTCGGCGTCGGGTTCCTCATGCGGGGGACTGTAGTCGAGCGCCTTGAGCCAGGCCTTGCCCGGCTGCACCGTTGCCTTGTACACGGTCTCCCCGGTGGTGGCCCCGGTGAGGAGGTCGTGGCCGAACGACTCGCAGTACCCGGGTGCGGTGGGGAATTTCCCGTCGGTGTAGAGCCGCGCGGTCCCGTCAGGCTGTTCCGCGGTGCACGGCCACTGGATGCCGCTGCCGCCGCGCAGCTTGCCGTAGCTGAGGCCCGTGTAGTCGCACGGCCGGCCGCGCGAGCACTCCTTCCACGCCTCGAAGCCGTCCTCGGGGCCGGACCAGTCCAGCAGCGGCCGCCCGTCCTTGTCCGTGAACCCCATCCGGCGGGCGTAGTCGATGAAGACGTCGAGGTCGCTCCGCGCTTCGCCGGGCGGTTCCACGGCCTTCTCGGACAGGTGGACCGTGCGGTCCACGTTGGTGAAGGTGCCGGTTTTCTCGCCCCAGGCCGCGCAGGGGAGGACGACGTCGGCGTACTGCGCCGTCTCAGTGAGGTAGATGTCCTGCACCACCAGGAACAGGCTCTCCTTCTCGAGGATGTGCCGGATCCGTTCCAGCTGAGGCATGGACACGGCCGGATTGGTCGCGGATATCCACAGCAGCTTGATGGAGCCCTGCTCGGCGTACCGGAAAATCTGGAGTGCGTGCGTCGGCGGGGCCCAGTGCGGGATGATCGCGGGGTCCACGTTCCACAGCCGGGCCAGGTCCTCAACATGCTGCGGGTTCTCCCAGTTGCGGAAGCCCGGCAGGTCGCCGTCGGCCCCGCATTCCCTGTTGTTCTGGGCGGTGGGCTGGCCGTTCATCTGGAGCAGGCCGCAGCCCGGTTTGCCCAGCATGCCGCGGAGCAGGTGCAGGTTGTTGACCTGGCAGGACGCCGCCGTGGCATGGGCCGACTGGTAGAAGCCCTGCAGGACCGTGGACAGCACCCTCTCTTCGGTGCCGAAGATCTCGGCGGCCCGCCGCACATCGTCAGCATTCACGCCGCAGGTTTCCGCGACCTTGTCCGGGGTCCACGGCTCCACCACGCTGCGCAGCTGGTCCAGGTTGGCGGTGTGCTGCTCGATGTACTCCCCGTCGATCCAGTTGTTGGCGAAGAGTTCGCGGATCAGCCCGTTCATCAGGGCGAGGTTGGTGCCCGGATGGACCGCCAGGTGCACGTCGGCGCGGCGGGCCACCTCGGTGTCGCGCGGGTCAACGCACACAAGCCTTGGCGGGTTGGGCCCGTCCAACCTGTCCAGCGCCCGGGCCCACAGGACCGTCTGCGTCTCCGCCATGTTGTGGCCGTAAAGGAAGATGGCGGTGCAGTGGTCCACATCCTCATAGCTGCCCGGTTGCCCGTCGGCGCCGAAGGATTCCTTCAGGGCAGCCGCGGCGGTGGCCGTGCAGAGCCGGGTGTTGCCGTCCATGTGCGGTGTGCCGATCCCGGCCTTTCCGAGGATGCCCAGAGCGTAGTACTCCTCGAGGAACAGCTGTCCGCTGGTGTAGAAGCCGTGGCTGAGCGGGCCCTTGCTGGCCAAGAGCTCCTTGCTGCGCTCCACGATGCGGCCCATGGCGGTGTCCCAGTCGGTCTCCACCAGCTCGCCCGCCACCCTGATCAGCGGGCGGGTCAGGCGGTCCCGGCTCTCCTCGCCCTGCCAGCTGCCGTAGAGGCCTTTGGGCCCCAGCCTGCCGCGGTTCACCCGGTCCTGCGCGCGGCCGCGGATGCCCACCATTTTCCCGTCCTTGACGGCGATGTCGCAGCCGCACCCGTTGCTGCACAGGACGCATGCCGACTGCACCCAGCGGTCCACGTCGCCGTCGGCCAGTCCCTCGGCCAGGACCTGGTCCACGCGCTCCGGCCATGCCTGGCCGCTTCCGTGAGGTGTCCGTTCGCCCCAGATGTCCGCGATCCGGTCCGTCATCTGCTCAGCCTCCATGGATGGTAAGTGAACTTACTGTCCTTAGGTTACCCGCCGCCGTCGTCAACGGAAGGGCCCTGGCCGTGATGTTCGACGGCGGCCGGGTGCCGGGTCTAGGAAGGCCCGACGCCGGATGCCTGGCCGGGTGCCGGCGTGATGGCGTGGGGGACGGTCACCAGGGCCAGCACACCCACCAGCGCGGCGCCGGCGAAGACGTAGAAGCCCCACGGGTAGGCGATGCCGGCGGCGACCAGCGTTCCGGTAACGGCCGGCCCCATGATGGCGCCGATCCGCCCCACGCCTGCGGCAAAGCCGAGGGCGGTGCCGCGGAGCCGGGCCGGGAAGAGTTGGCTGACCCACGCGTAGACCAGGACCTGCGAGCTGAAGACGAACACGCCGGTCACGAACACGGCGGCGTTCAGCAGGAATTCGCTCTGGACCTTGATGCTGAGGACAGCGAGGAACACTGCGGACAATCCGAACCACAGCAGGACAATCTTCTTGGTGCCGTGCTTGTCGGCCAGGATCCCGGCCACGATCAGGCCCACGACGGCGCCCACATTGAGCACCAGCAGCAGCACCAGGCCTGCGCTTACGGTGTATCCGGCGGAAGACATGAGCTGCGGCAGCCAGGTGTTCAGGCCGTAGACCAGCAGGAGCCCCATGAATGATGCCACCGCGATTCCCAAGGCCACCAGCGGATACGGCTTGCGGGCGAGGTCGCGGAAACTGGCCCCCTCGTCGGACTGGTCGGTTGCCAGCAGCGACGCAGGCGCGGCCTCGGGCTCCGCAGCCGGAACAGCGATGTGGCGGTGCGGCCGTGCCGTTCCGCCGCGGCGGGCTTCTGCGGTGGCTCCGGCGCCCCTGACCTGGGCGCTGCTGATTTCCGCACCCTTGATCTCAGTTCCCTCTTCGGCCGGGACCTGAGGCAGTGTTTCAGGCAGCCGGAACCACAGGAACGGCACCAGGGCGAAGCCAGCCAGCCCTCCCACCACGAACATGATGCGCCAGTCCGGCACCACCAGGATGGCCAGGAATGCTGTGGCCACAGCCCCCACGTGGTATCCGGTCATGGTCCGGGTGGTGGACTTTCCTGCTGTTCCGGCGGGGGCGTAGTCGTTCATGTAGGCAAGGGCTGCGGGCAGGCAGGCGCCGAGCCCCACGCCTGCGAGGAGCCGGAAGATCCCGAACATGGCGACGTTGGGGGCGAAAACCACGGCGATGGTGAACAGGGAAAACCAGGCGACGCACCCGACCAGCAGCCGGCGGCGTCCGAAGCGGTCCGAGAGGGGCGCGATGAACAGCGCCCCGATGCCCACGCCCACGAGGGAGATGGTGGCCGCGTAGGTTGCGCCGATGGCGTCGAAGCCCAGTTCGTGGGTCTTGATCAGGGTGGGTATGACGGTGCCCAGCACCACCAGGTCGAATCCGTCCAGCACCATGGCCAGCCAGCAAAGCCAGACGGGCCACTGGGAGCGGCGGGCAACAGACATCGTTGACATGGGAACCTCGTTGTTCGGGTTTGGAGAACTGTTCATGAAGGGAGGGCGGCTGCGGCCAACTGCCCGGAGTTTTCTGTCCGGCGCCTGGAGCCAGCGAAGCCGCGGCGGCCTGGTGGGCCGGGAAGGCATTTCCGACATGAGAGTTGTATCACCAACAGGTGTAATCTGGGATAACTCAAACCATTCAATGGAAGCGAGAGTGCCGTGGCCAACTCAGTGTCCGGGGATTCGGTGGTGGACCGGGTGGTGCGCGTCATCGCGGCGTTCCCCGCCGGCGTCACGGTCCTGCAGCTCTCCGAGCTTGCGGAGCGCGCCGACCTGCCCCTCACCACCGCCCACCGCCTGGTGCGGCAGCTCGCCATCCATGGACTGCTGGAAACCAGCCCCGGCGGCTCGGTGCGGCTGGGGCTGCGGCTGTGGGAGCTGGTGAACCGCAATTCGCCAACGCTGGCCCTGCGGCAGGCGGCGATGCCCTTCATGGAGGACATCCAGCACGTGCTCAACCAGAACGTGAACCTCGCGGTGCTGGACGGCTGGGAGGCGCTGTTCGTGGACCGGCTGTCGCGCCGCGGTTCCGTGGCAAACCGCGCCCAGATCGCCGGCCGCATGGCAGTCCACGTGTCGTCCGCCGGCCTGGCCCTGATGTCGCACCAGCCAAAGCACATCCAGGCCGAGTACCTGGACCAGTTCGCTGACCCTGCCAAAAAGGTCGGCCGCGACGAGGTGCGGGCCCTGCTGGCTGAGGCAGCGAACCAGGGTTACGCCGAACTGGCGGGCGTGATCGACCCTGACACATGGGGTATCGCGGTTCCCGTCCTGGACGGCCAGAGGCGCGCGGTGGCGGCGATCGGCGTCGTCGTTCCGCTGCGGGAGATGCGGATGCAGGCGCTGGTTCCCGCGCTCCAGACGGCGGCGCGCGGAATCGCGCGGCGGCTCAGCGAAGGCGCCGGCTGAGGTTTCGCAGCTGCCCAAGATTCCATTCAGCGGAATTGCTGTAACGCCGACCACACACTCCGGCGCACACTGTTAGCCAGCAACCACCTTCCGCCCGGGCCCCGGCCTTGGGCACACGCAACGGAGCGAGGAACACCATGGCACGACAGATCATCACCACCCAGGTGGCCATCCTGGGAGCCGGACCCGCCGGACTCATGCTGTCCCACCTGCTGGCGAAGGCCGGCATCGAATCCACCGTGATCGAAATCCGCAGCCGGCAGGAAATCTCCGAGACCGTCCGCGCCGGCATCCTGGAGCACGGCACGGTCAACATGCTGGTGGACAGCGGCGTATCCGACCGCGTGCTGCGCGAAGGTGACCGGCATGACGGCATCGAGCTGCGGTTCAACGGTGAGAGCCACCGCATCGACTTCAAGGAACTGGTGGGCGAGTCCGTCTGGCTGTACCCGCAGACTGACGTCTTTATGGACCTTGCCGCCCGGCGGGAGGCCGACGGCGGCGACGTGCGCTACAGCGTTACCGACACCACCATCCACGGCATTGAGGACAGGCCCAAGGTCTGGTTCACCGACGCCGACGGCGTGGAGTACGAGCTGCAGACCGACTTCATCGCCGGGGCGGACGGCTCACGCAGCCACTGCCGTTTCCAGATCCCCGAGGCGCGGCGCAAGTGGTACTTCCACGAGTATCCGTTCGCGTGGTTCGGCATCCTCACCGAGGCGCCCCGAAGCTCCGACGAACTGATCTACGCCAACTCGGAGAACGGCTTTGCCCTCATCAGCCAGCGCACCGAGACAGTGCAGCGGATGTACTTCCAGTGCGACCCGAAGGAAAACGTGGCCGACTGGAACGACGAGAGGATCTGGGCGGAGTTCCGCAGCCGGGTCAACGGCAACGGCTTCGAACTGAAGGAAGGCCCGGTCATCGACAAGATGGTCCTGCCGTTCCGCAGCTTCGTGCACACGCCCATGCGGCACGGCAAGCTCTTCCTGGCCGGCGACGCCGCGCACACGGTGCCGCCGACCGGCGCCAAGGGCCTGAACCTGGCGATCCACGACGTGAAGGTGCTGTTCGAAGGGCTCGACAGCTATTACAACGGGGGCTCCACCGCCTTGCTGGATTCGTACAGCGACCGCGCGCTGGACCGGGTGTGGAAGGCACAGCAGTTCTCCTACTGGATGACCACCATGCTGCACACCCCCGCCGATGCCGGCGACTTCGCCCGTGCCCGTCAACTGGGCGAGCTGAACTCGGTGGTGTCCTCGCGGCACGGCCAGGCCTACCTTGCCGAGGCCTACACCGGCTGGCCCTCCGCCTAGCCGCCCGAGCCCGGGCAGCCCCGCCCAGCATCCCGCCGTCGGGCTTAACATCGGTCCATGGAAGCCATAACCATCATCGGCGGCGGCATCGCCGGCCTGGCGCTCGCAGCCGGCCTGGACCCGCAGCGTTTCGACGTCGCCATCCATGAGCAGCGGCCCGGTGTGCCGGCGGTGGAGACGTCGCTGGCCATGTGGCCGGAGGCGCAGGCGGTACTGGCGGTTCTGGGCGTGCTGCCGCAGATCAGGGAGGCGGGCACGGCGTTCGGCGGGATGGCCCTGCGTGATGCGTCCGGAACAGCCCTGGTTGCACCCGAGGTGCGCGGGGTCCTGGGCGTCTCGCGCGCGGACCTTATCCGGATCCTCGATGCCGCCATGCCCGCATCCGTGCGCCGCGTCGAGGGCCGGGTGGGCGACATCCCGGCCACCGGACCGCTGGCATCTGGCCTGCTGGTGGGTGCCGACGGCGTGCACAGCGTGGTCCGGCGCAACTTCTGGGGCGCCCGGTCGCAGGCCAGGCTGACCCCGTATCTCGCGTTGCGTGGCGTCCTTCCGGTCCCCGTCCAGGCCGGCACCGGCGGGGAGTACTGGGGGCGCGGGCACCTGTTCGGCATCACGCCTGCTGCTGGCGGCAGGACCTATTGGTATGCCTCGTTCCGCTCCGACCTGGGCCCGGCCGGCGTCAATGAAGCGGAGGCGCTGCAGCAGGCAAAGAATCGCTTCGCTGGAGGCGCGCCGGCCGTCCGGGCGGTGCTGGAGCAGGCAGCGCCGGATGCCACGCTCGTGCAGCGGATCTGGACCACGCCCAACCTGGGCAGCTTTGTGCGGCCGGGCGCCGTCCTGGCCGGCGACGCCGCCCACGGCATGACGCCAAACCTTGGCCGCGGTGCCTGTGAAGCACTCGTGGATGCCGTCACGCTGGCCGGGTTTCTCAACGCCGGGCCCCTGGATGACGCGCTCAAGGCCTACAACAGGCAGCGCGCCCTCCGGACACAGTTGCTGCGGCTGGCCTCGTCCGCCGTTGCGGGCATCGCGCTTGCCGAGCGGGGACAGCCGCTGCGCGACAGGCTGTTGCGGCTCGCTTCGCAGACAGCCGCTGCGCGACAGGCTGCTGAAGCTCGCTTCGCGGTAACTGCTGGCGGCGCGCTTTGATGAATGGACGACGGCGGCGCGCTAGTCCTGCTGCAGCGTTTCGGTGAGGTGGTGCGTGGGGATGCGGTCGCGGTCGTAGGTGATTTCCGTGTAGCCGTGCGGCTCCGGCTTGCCGTTGGGGCTCAGGTTCACGAACACGATCTCCTCGATCGTGAGGATGCTCTGCCGCGTGATCATGTTGCGGACCTCGGCCCGCATGGTCAGCGACGTGCGGCCGAAGCGGGTGGCGGTCAGGCCCATCTCGATCAGGTCGCCCTGGACCGCGGAGCTGACGAAGTTGATTTCGGAGATGTACTTGGTGACCGCCCGGCCGTTGCCAAGCTGCAGGATGGCGTAGATCGCGGCTTCCTCATCGATCCATTTCAGCAGGCTGCCACCGAACAGCGTGCCGTTGGCGTTGAGGTCCTCCGGCCGCACCCACTTGCGGGTGCGGAACGTAATGTCTTTGGTTTCCATAGCGCGAGATTAGCCGACGGCGGCCCGCCCCACCGGAGTGTGACGGCCGCCGTCGGTTGTTCCTCGGATTGTGGGCAGGCTTAGGCCATGGCGGTGTGGGCTGCAGTGTGGGAATTGAGCTTCTTGGCGAAGCAGTACGAGTGCTCGACGCCGATGTAGGGGCCGAAGTTGGGAACCTGGTCGAAGCCGGAGTTCGCGTAGAAATTGCGGCCGTCTGTCTGTACCGAGCCCGCTTCCGCCGTGATCCGGGTGATCCCCTGGGCAAAGGCCTCCGCCTCAAGGGCTGCCAGGATGGAGCTCGCCACGCCAGAGCCGCGGGTGTAGGGGAGGACGTACAGGCGCTTGATTTCCGCGGTCTCGGAATCAAGCAACCGCAGTCCGCCGCACCCGACGGGCTGGCCGGACCCCTTGTCGTAGGCCACGAGGAACACGGCTGTGTCCGCCTCGGACGGCTTGGGCCCCGGCTCGTGGTCTGCGCACCCGAAGCGGGCATCAAGTTCGGCCTGCTGTGCAGCCCGCAAGTCGGCGCCCACCGGGTTGGACCAAGTGACTTTCCGGATGTTGAGCCGGGGGTTGGTCTGCATCTGAGCCTCGATTCGCCGAAGGGGTGATGCAGATCAAGGCTAGAAGCGGGCCGTTACCGTGGTGTTTCCTGCCGGTAAGCGCCGTGGGAACACTTGGCGCCGCGAAGTTATGGCCGCACTCCGGTGTTATGGCCGCACCAGGGTCCGCAGGAGCTTCAGGGCCACCGAGATGGAGGCGATGTCCACCTGCCCGGGCTTGGTGACCTCGGCGAACGTGTCCTTGATCCGGGCCAGCTGCTCCTGGTGCCCGCGCTCCCAGGCCACGATGCGGCCGATCGGGTCCGGGGCAGCCGGGTCGGCGTCCAGGGTGTGCTGCATGACCGAGATGGTCATGTCCGCCACAGCGGAATAGACGTCGTCCCGCAGGGCGGCCCGGGCGAGGGCTTCCCACCGGTTCTGACGCGGCAGGTCCGTGATGCGCAGCAGCAGGCTGGCGGCCCCGATGCGCTGGAACACCGTGTAGTACAGGTCCGCGATGGTGGCGATGGGCTCCCGGATCTGTTCCGACACGAGCGAGATGTCCAGCAGCCCGAAGCTCTCCAGCATGTCCGAAGCCCGCAGCCCCAGGTCGTGCGGCAGCCCCACCTCGTCCGAGTGGGCGAGGCGGTCCTGCACGCGGTCCAGGTCCGAGCCGCGGAGGTAGTCCACGGTGCGGGTCCGGAGCATCTCCAGGGTTGGCATAATCCGTGCCAGAGCCTCCGTGATGGGCCGGTCCCGGTGGTCGTGGGTCACGTACCACCGGGTGGCCCGGTCGAGTATCCGGCGCATGTGCAGCGCGACCTCGGCAGCCTGCCCGGTGGGGAACCCGGGCGGGAGGGCGGCAATCCTGTCCACGACCCACGGCAGGTCGTATACTTCCCGTGCCACCACGAAGCCCTTCGCCACGGCCGCCGGGGTGGCGGTTGTCTCCTCGATGGCGCGGAAGGCGAACGTGATGCCGCCCAGGTTGATCATGTCGTTGGCCACCACGGTGCAGATAATCTCGCGCCGCAGCGGGTGGGTGTCCAGGTCGGCACCGAAGCGTTCGGACAGCTGGCGGGGGAAGTAGTTCCGGAGCACGCCGCGGAACCAGGGGTCATCGGCGAGGTCGCTGGCGACGAGGTCGGCGGCCAGCTCGATCTTGGCGTAGGCGGCAAGCACGGACAGCTCCGGGGCGGTCAGCCCGTGGCCGGAACGGAGCCGGTCATGGAGCTCTTCGGTGCCGGGCAGCGCTTCGATGCTGCGGTCGAGGTCCGCGGCGGTCTCCAGCCAATCCATGGCCCGCTCGAATCCGGGACTCCAGTTGGACACCAGGTGCCGGTCGTTGAGCAGCAGCACGTTCTGGTCGGTGTTGTTGTGGAGGACCAGCCGGGCCACTTCATCCGTGAGGGAATGCAGGAAACCGGTCCGTTCAGCGGGGTCCATCCGGCCTGCGGCAATCATCCGGTCCAGGAAGATCTTGATGTTGACTTCGTGGTCCGAGCAATCCACCCCGGCTGAGTTGTCGATCGCGTCGGTGTTGAGTAGGACCCCGCCCAGCGCAGCCTCGATGCGGCCGCGCTGGGTCAGCCCCAGGTTGCCGCCCTCGGCCACCACCCTGGCCCGCAGTTCGGAGCCGTTGACCCTGATGGGGTCGTTGGCCTTGTCGCCGACGTCGGCGTTCGTTTCCGTCCTGGCCTTCACGTAGGTGCCTATCCCGCCGTTGTACAGGAGGTCCACCGGCGCCCGGAGAATGGCCTGAAGGAGTTCCTGCGGCGTCAGCTCGGTGGTGCCGCGCTCCAGCCCCAGGACGCGCCGGACCGGCTCCGCGACAGTGATTGACTTGGCCTGGCGGGAGTAGACACCGCCGCCCTCACTAATGAATGCCGCGTCGTAATCGGCCCAGGACGAGCGGGGCAGTCCGAAGAGGCGCCAGCGCTCGAGGAAGGAGGCCGACGCGTCCGGGTCGGGGTCCAGGAAGATGTGCCGATGGTCGAAGGCCGCAACGAGGCGGATGTGCGGGGAGAGCAGCATGCCGTTTCCGAAGACGTCCCCGCTCATGTCGCCGATGCCCGCCACTGTGAAATCCTGGTTCTGGCTGTCCAGCCCCAGCTCCCTGAAGTGCTCCTTGACCGACTCCCAGGCACCCCGGGCGGTGATGCCCATCTGCTTGTGGTCGTAGCCCACCGAACCGCCGGAGGCGAAGGCGTCACCCAGCCAGAATCCGTATTCATCGGCAAGGAGGTTTGCCGTGTCCGAGAAGGACGCGGTCCCCTTGTCGGCAGCCACCACAAGGTAATAGTCGTCGCCGTCGTGGCGCACCACGCGTTCCGGTGGGACCACTGTCTCCCGGCCGGCGTCGCCGGTTTGTCCGACGGCGGACAGGACCAGGTTGTCGGTCAGGTCCAGCAGGCCGCGGATGAAGATCCGGTAGCATTCCCGGCCCTCGGCCAGCCAGGCCGCCCGGTCCGTGGCCTGATCCGGCAGCCGCTTGGGATAGAACCCGCCCTTTGCCCCCGTTGGCACAATGACGGAGTTCTTGACCACCTGTGCCTTCACCAGGCCAAGGACCTCGGTACGGAAGTCCTCGCGCCGGTCCGACCAGCGCAGCACGGGGACCTCGTCGATGGCAGCCAGAAGCTCCTGCCGTGCCGCCGCGGTGCCATGGAGCTGCTCGGCTCCGGTCAGGTCCGGATCGAACTTGGCGGCGAACAGCTCCAGCAGGGCACGCGTGGCGCGGACGTTGGCCAGCAGTGTTTCGGCGATGAACCCGTAGGAATTGGTGGTGCCCAGCTGCTGCAGGTATTTGGCGTAACTGCGCAGGATGACAACCTGCCGCCATGGCACCGCCTCCCGGATCACCAGGGCATCAAAACCGTCGGACTCAGCGTCCCCCCGCATCGCTGCGGAAAAGCAATCCGCCAGCAGGCCACCCACCTTGGCGGGGTGGACGCCGTCGGGATACTTCACGCCGAGGTCGTACAGGTGCAGCTCGCGGCCGCCACGGCGCAGGCCGAATGGCCGCTGGTCCAGCACCTCCACGCCGAGATTGTGGAAGAACGGCAGAAAGGTGGTGAGACTGCGGGGCCGGGTGAGGTAGAGCCTGATCCGGGAGCTTCCGGCCGCGGCGTGCGAGGCGTCGGAAGGGCGGGGCGGGGTATAGACCGTCAGGGCCGGATCATCAGGGTCCCGGCCGCCCCGGCCGTCCAGGTCAAACTCCTCGAACCTGCTGATATCCCGGATGGCCTGCTCGGAGCCGTATTCCGCGCGGTAGCTGGGCGGAAAGGCGCCTGACCAAAGTGCCGAGAGCCTTGCCGCCTCGGGGCCCGGAAAGCGCTCCCTGAGTGCTTCGTCGAGCCCCTCGGCCCAGGAGCGCGTAGCAGACAGGACCCGATGTTCCAGCGCAGCGGCATCGGTATCCGGCGCCGCACCGGGGGCCAGCAGGATCCGGAAGAAGACGCGGGCCATCGGGGAATCTCCCAGCCGCACCTCGAACTCCATGTCCTGTGGCCGGAACGCCTGGCGGAGAACATGCTCGATCCTGAGCCGGACGGCGGTGTTGTAGCGCCGCCTCGGCAGGAACACCAGGGCGTGGACAAACCGTCCGGGGCTGTCCGGGCGCAGGAACAGCCGGGTCCGGCGCCGCTGCTGCAGGTCAAGGATGTCCGCTGCCAGCCGGGCCAGGTCATCGACGCCAATGGAGAACAGTTCGTCACGCGGAAATGATTCAAGGACCGCCAGCACGTCCTTGCTCCGCTGCGACCTGGGCGTGGAGTCGAGGTGTTCCAGCACTGCAGCCAGCTTGTCGCGGATCACCGGTATCCGGCGCACGGACTGGCTTGAAGCGCCCGGGGTGAAGAGGCCCACGAAATGCCGCTCCCCGATCACGGTACCCGCGGTGCCGTAAACCGGCATCCGCAGTTCATCCAGATAGGACGCTCGAAGAACGCTCGACCGGAGAGTACAGGTGGTCAGCGTGAAAACCTGTCCGCGCCAGGACCCGTCCCGTTGTGCGCCGCCGTCCGCGTAGGCACCGCCCTCCGGCCCGCCGTCGTTCGTCAATTCGCCGCCGTCTGTCCATGCGCCGTCTGCCATGGGACGGCGCAGCAGTCCCAGCGCTTGACCGGTCCGCGGTTCCGCGTTTTCCAGGCGCTCCGCGTATCCCAGGAATGTGAAGTTGCCGTCGTCCAGCCAGCGCAGCAGGTCCCGGACCTGGTCCGGCGGCGGCGCCGATGAGGCGGGGAAGCTGTCCACGGAGGCAACCGCAGCGGTCACGGCTTCCTGGATGGCCGCAGAGTCGTCCGCGGCCGCCCGGACATCGTCCAGCACCCGGCGCAGGTTGGCGGTGAGCCCGTCGACGCCGGATTGTTCGGACCGGTCCGGCAGCCTGTCGATTTCCACCGCCACCCACGTCTCGCTGGCGGTCCAGAAGCCGGCCGGTCCTCCGCCTGCGTCCGGGCTTTGCACTTCAGCCACGGCATCCGCTGCCGCCAGTCCCGACCTCGAAGGCCCGTGCTGCAGGTCCAGGAGCTGATTGGTCCGCGAGTCCCGCCGCGCCTCGAACGTGGGGTGCACCAGCAGCCGGATCCCCGCGTCCTCGCGCGTCAGCTCAGCCGTGACCGAGTGGACAAGAAAGGGCATGTCGTCCGCGACGATGGCCACGATCGTGGCGTCCGGATCGTTCAAAACCCCGACGGCGGCATGTCCCGGGGCCCGCTCCGCCGCGACAGAAAGGTGGTACATGGCCCGCTGGCGGAGAACGTCGAGGCTGTAGTCGCCGATGTCTTCCCCGGACACGTGCTCGTAGTAGTCGGTCAGGAACGACCCGCCGGGCAGGAAGCCGCCCCCGCCGTTCACGTCCCCCGGCACCGTTTCTTGCGCCATGGCAGTGCGCCTCCACCGCGGGGGAGCCGCCGCAAGCCGCGGTTTCCGGTCCTGTCCCCACGCCTGCTCCCATGATGGCCGCGTCCCGGACGCGAGTCCAGTGCGTGAGGCGGCCCAAGCGGCGCGAACCTAGCCGGTGGTCTTTCCCATCGGGTCCTCGGCGGTGGGGTCGGCCAAGGCAAGGCCACCCACCGGGCTGGCGTCCCAGTGGATCAGGTTCCAGCCGCCGTCGGGGTCCCCTTCCAGCGCCACAATGCCGGTGTTGGCGAGGACGTGCCGGGCGGCGAACTCCATGTCGATGTTGTCGGCGCGGTGGCCGGCCCAGACGCGGATTGCGGCACCGTGGCTCACCACGGCGACTGCACCTGTACCGGCGGCTTCCGCGGCCACCTTGGCGATGGCAGCGTCGTAGCGCCCGAAGAACTCGTGCCCGTCCGGTCCGGCGGGCATCCGGCGGTCAAAGTCGCCGTCGGTCCACGCGAAGACGGTGCTCATGTAGCGCCGGTGGGACTCATGGTCCGTCAGCTTTTCGAGGGCGCCGGCCTCGATCTCGTGGATGCCGTCCAGGATCTCCACCTCGAGGCCGAGCTCGCGGCCCAGCGGCCTGGCGGTGATCTGTGTGCGGAGCAGGGTGGAGGCGTAGAGGGCGCTGATCGGCTCGTTCGCCAGGGCCCGCGGCAGGGCTTCGGCCTGGCGCTCGCCCAGCTCGGTCAGGCCGGGTCCCGGGTGCGCGGTGTCCAGCTGCCCCAGCACGTTCCCGGGGGTTTCGCCGTGGCGGATGAGCAGCAGCCTCATGGTTTCGCGTTCCTTGTCATCGTCGGGAAGGCCGGCGGGACGGCCCGCCTGGGGCGGGACCGCTGCCTTGCGGGAGCCGCCGGAAACGGAAGCGGTGCCGGACACCAAGGCCCGGCACCGCCGTCGCACTTACTTGAGGTGGTCCACCAGCTGGTCCGCGATGCCGGTGTACTTGCCAGGCGTCAGTGCCAGCAGCCGCGCCTCGGCGTCAGCGGAGAGGCCCAGGCCCTGGACGAACTCCTGCATCCGGGCGCCGTCCACGCGCTGGCCGCGGGTGAGGTCCTTGAGCCGCTCGTACGGGTTCTCCATGCCTTCGACGCCGGCAATCGCCTCCGCGCGCATCACCATCTGGATGGCCTCGCCCAGGACTTCCCAGTTGGTGTCGAGGTCCTCGGCGAGCACGCTCTCCGCGACGTCGAGCCGCTCCAGGCCCTTGGCCACGTTGGAGATGGCCAGCAGGGAGTGGCCGAACGCCACGCCGATGTTGCGCTGGCTGGAGGAGTCCGTGAGGTCGCGCTGCCAGCGGGAGGTGACCAGGGTGGAGCCCAGCACGTCCAGGAGCCCGGAGGAGATCTCCAGGTTGGCCTCGGCGTTTTCAAAGCGGATCGGGTTGACCTTGTGCGGCATCGTGGAGGAGCCGGTGGCACCTGCCACGGGGATCTGCGCGAAGTAGCCGATCGAGATGTAGCTCCAGATGTCCGTGCAGACGTTGTGCAGGATCCGGTTGAAGCGGGCGACGTCGGCGTACAGCTCGGCCTGCCAGTCGTGGCTTTCGATCTGCGTGGTCAGCGGGTTCCAGGTCAGGCCCAGCTTCTCCACGAACGACTTGGCCACCTGCTGCCAGTCCGCGCCCGGGACGGATGCCACATGGGCGGCGTACGTGCCGGTGGCGCCGTTGATCTTGCCGAGGTATTCGGTCCTGGCGATCCGGTCCAGCTGCCGGTTCAGGCGGTGTGCGATGACGGCGAGTTCCTTGCCCAAGGTGGTGGGCGTGGCGGGCTGGCCGTGCGTGCGGGACAGCATCGGAACGGCGCGGTTGTCCTCGGCCATTTTGCCGATCTGGGCCACGAGGTCACGGGCGGCGGGCAGCCACACGTCCTCCACAGCACCCTTCACGCCGAGGGCGTAGGACAGGTTGTTGATGTCCTCGGAGGTGCAGCCGAAGTGCACCATGGCCGTCAGGTTCTCGATGCCGATGGCCGGCAGGCGGCGGCCGATGTAGTACTCCACGGCCTTCACATCGTGGACCGTGACGGCTTCGATTTCGGCCAGCTCGGTGACGGAGGCGGCATCGAATTCGGTGACGATGGCGCGCAGCTGCTGCTGCTGGTCCCCGGTCAGGGGGCCGGCCCCCGGGAGGACGTTGTCCCCGGTCAGGTGGATAAGCCACTCCACCTCGACTGCGACGCGGTCGCGGTTGAGGGCTGCCTCGGACAGGTAGTCAACGAGAGGGCCGACGGCGGACTTGTAGCGGCCGTCCAGCGGGCCGAGCGCGATTTGTTCCCCTGACGCGGCGAGGGCGAGGCGTCCGGAGGGCGTACGGGTATCAGCTGTGGCGGCAGTTTCAGGCATGACCTGATTCTTTCATGAAGTTCTGTGCCCGTTGAAGCGCAGGATTCCGTGTGACCTCTCCTCCACAGCCCCGCCGCCGGGCACTTCTCCACATGGACGACGCCGGCCGTTCCGTCGCCGGGGCCGGCACCTTAGCGTCGTGGTCAGGAAATCTGGAACGGGCAGGCGGCGGCGCCGGCCGGCAGGGATGGGGGTACCGGAATGAACGCCAGCGTCACGGCGGCCGATGCCGCGGCATGTTCGTCGCGCAGCTTTGAAGTCCAGCTGCTGGCCGGGCGGATGGAGGCCTGCGCGGAACAGGTGGATGCCGTACAGGCAAGGCTTTCGCAGCTCCAGCTCATGGACTGGCAGTCTCCGGCGGGGCTGGCGTACCGCTCGAACCTCCGGTTGCAGGCCGTCGCGCTTTCCAGGGCCCGGGAAGCTGTGCTTGCCGCCTCCCTCGCCGTGCGGCGGCACTCCGTGCATGTCGCCAGGTCCACCCTCCCCGCAGCTGCCGGGGGCTACTGATGGCCGAGGACCCGCCGGTCGACGGCGGCGGCCAGCTCCGTGGCGTTGGACATTCCAGTGAAGTCGGGCAGCTCAGTGAAGTCGGGCAGCTCAGTGAAGTCGGGCAGTTCAGTGAAGTCGGGCAGCTCAGAGAAGTCGGGCAGTTCCGTCCCGTCGAGCCGGCCTCCGATGGTGGCCTCTCCGTGCGCGGCGGAGTGGGCAGTATCTCCTTCCAGCTTGAGGAACTGGATGCGGGGGCGCGGGGGCTGGACGTGCTGGCACGGGACCTGGCGGCGGCGGAACTCGGCGTCCACAGGGTCTGGGAGGCGCTGGGAAGCTACCAGCGGGATGACCCGTTCAGCGGTGCCGAGGCACTCACTGCCGCCTGGGAGGGGCAGCGCTCCGTGGCGGCGGCGCGGGAGGAGCTGGAAGGCCTGTCCGGAAGTGTGCGGGCCTGCCAGCTCGAGTACAGCGCCGCCGAGAGCATGAATGTTCTGGTGACGGAGCTCGGCCAGAATCCGTCCTGGCTGTGGGGGCGGCAGGTGGTGGACTTCGGCATGTCACGGGACTGGCATCCGAACCGGGGGAGCGCAGAGGCGATCGCCGGGAGTGATCATTTGCTCGGTGGTGCGATTCTGGCTGCGCTCCTGGGAACGCGGCCCGGCGAGATCGACGCCGCAGCGCGGATGGCGCTGGCCGCCGGCGGGGGCACCAGCGTGCCGGTCCTTGTCCGGATGCTGCTGGACAGGGTGAGGCCGGATCTGAGGCCGCGGCCGGTCACAGCCGTCCCGGTCACGGGAATGGAGAACGGGGCCGGGGACACCGCCGTGGACACGTCCCCGGCGGGTCTCCTGGCCCGGGCCGGGGAGGTGGAAGCCGCCGGGCCCGGCCAAATCGAGGTGATCCAGACATCCAACGGGGCACGGGACGCGTTCATCGTCATCATTCCCGGAACCCAGCCCGGAAACATGGGCGGCCCCAACCCGTTCGACGAGGTCGGCATCGGCGAATCGCTGGGGTACGGGTCGGAATACACGGCTGCTGCCATCCGCTCCGCGCTGCGGCAGGCCGGGGCGGAGGCCGGGGACCAGGTGGTGGCCGTCGGCTACAGCCAGGGCGGCATCCATGCAATGAACCTGAGCCAGGACAAGGCCTTCCTCGCCGAGTACCGCCTTAAGTACGTGCTGACCGCGGGGTCGCCGGTGGGCGCGATAACCCCCGAGCCGGGCGTCAGCAGCCTGCATCTTGAGCACCGGCAGGACTGGGTTCCGGGCAGCGAGGGCCTTCCCAATCCGGACACCCGGGACAGGGTAACGGTAACCCTGAACGGTCTGGTCAGGACGCCTTCGGGTGAAGACGAAGGCCTCGGCCCCGGGCACAGGCTGACCAACTATGAGGCGGGAGCCACGGCTGTCTCCGCGAGTACGGATCCTTCACTGGTGGCGTCCACCGCCACGCTTGCCGCCGTAGTGGGTGCCGGAGGAACGGCCAAGGCCACCCGGTTCCAGCTGGTCCGTGCGCCAAAGCCGCCGGCGGCCGCTCCGCAGCCGTCACTGCCCGGCGCGGGCTGGCCCGTTAGCGGTGGCGGGCGCCCGGCAGCCGGTCTGCCACCAGCGAAATGATGGTGATGATGATGGCGGCCAGGACGGCGGTCCAGAAGAACGAATCGATGGTGAAGTGCACGGGTGTGTAGCTGCTGATCCAGGAGGTGAGGTACAGCATCGCGGCGTTGATGACGACGGTGAACAGGCCCAGCGTCAGGATGGTGATCGGCAGGGAGAGGAAGCTGACCACTGGCCGTACGAAGGCATTGACCAGGCCGAAAATCAGCCCGATGAACAGGTACGCGAGGACGAGGCCTGCGGCGTCGGTTCCCTGGCTCACCCCGGTCTTGGCCACAGCTTCCGTAGTGGCTGTGGTGGAGATGTCCAGGCCGGGCAGAAGCCAGCTGGCGACCCACAGCGCCAGTCCATTAATGATCACGCGCATGATGAAAGACCGCATGCGCCCATGCTGTCACACCGCACGGCCGGGCGGTCAGCCAGGGGCATAGGCTAGGTGCCATGACTTCATCAGAGACCATGGCGGGAGGACTGCGGCCCCGACCGGTGGTTGACCGGCTGCCCCGCTACGCCGCAGGCAAGCCGCCCGTCGCGGTCGACGGCCTTGCCAGCTACAAACTGTCCTCCAACGAGAACCCGCTGCCGCCCATCCCGGCCGTTGTGGAGGCCATTGCGGCACAGACCGACTTCAACCGTTATCCCGATCCGCTGAGCACCAAGCTGCGCACTGCCCTCGCCGCATTCCTCGACGTGCCGGCCGAGGACATCGTCACCGGTGCCGGCAGCCTCGGCGCCCTTACCCAGCTGCTGAGCACGTTCGCCGGGCAGAATGACGACGGGAAACCGGACGAAGTGATCTACGCGTGGCGGTCCTTCGAGGCCTACCCCATCTGCGTCGGGCTGGCCGGGGCAGAGAGCGTCCGGATCCCCGTGACCGCAGACGGCCGGCACGACCTCGATGCCATGGCCGCAGCCGTCACGGCGCGGACCAGGGTGATCCTGCTGTGCACGCCGAACAACCCCACCGGCCCCATCCTGACCGCCGAGGAAACCGAGCGGTTCATCAAGGCCGTTCCGTCGGACGTTGTGGTGGTCATCGATGAGGCCTACCAGGAGTTCGTCCGGGCCGAAGACGCCGTGGACGGCATCCGCATGTACCGCAAATACCCCAATGTGGTGGTGCTCCGGACGTTCTCCAAGGCCCACGGCCTCGCCGGTCTCCGGGTCGGCTACAGCGTTTCCCAGCCCCAGCTCACCCAGCACCTGCGAGTCGCCGCCACCCCGTTCGCGGTCTCGCAAATTGCCGAACAGGCCGCGGTGGTCTCCCTGCAGAATTTTGACCAGGTTGTAGAAAGGGTACAAAGCCTGGTGGACGAGCGGGACCGCGTGACAGCGGGCCTCCGGGATCTCGGCTGGTTTGTTCCGGACGCCCAGGGGAACTTTGTCTGGCTCGATCTTGGCGAGAACAGCGGGGAGTTCGCCCAGCTCGCCGGGCAACGCGCGTTGTCGGTGCGCGCCTTCGGAAACGAAGGGGTCCGGGTCAGCATCGGCGAGGTGGAAGCCAATACGCGGTTCCTGGAACTCTGTGCGGTTTACACAAAACCGCCACGCCGTTCCTAGCGCTTAACAAACAGCCGGTGCTACCTACGCCGGATAAAGTAAGAAACAGTAAGCCAAATATATATGCCTCACCAGGAATGCATTCCCGGTGAGGCATATATCCCAGCGACATTGCAACGCATCCGGATGCGGCAGGCAAGGAGACGGTATGGGCGCAACACATCTGCCCTCCACCGAGTTCGATGGAACGGAACTGGACGACCAGCTCGAGGCGCAGGCCGAGGCTGACCTGGGCGTGCCTCCGACTGAAATGGTCCAGCTTCTGGGCCCCGACGGCACGCTGGACACGGACTCTGTGTTCGCCGAGTACGCCGAACGCCTCGATGGCGAAAAGCTGCGGGGTTTCTACGCGGACATGGCGGCCATCCGCCGCTTTGACCAGGAGGCCACGGCACTGCAGCGGCAGGGCCAGCTGGCACTGTGGGTTCCGCTGACCGGCCAGGAAGCTGCCCAGATCGGATCCGGGCGGGCCAGCCAGCCGCAGGACTACATCTTCCCCACCTACCGCGAGCACGGCGTCGCCCTGACCCGCAACGTGGACCTGGCCGAACTGCTGAAGCAGTTCCGCGGCGTCTCCAACGGCGGCTGGAACCCCAAGGACACCAACTTCCACCTGTACACCCTGGTGCTGGCTGCGCAGACGCCGCATGCCGTCGGATATGCCATGGGCATCCAGCGCGACCAGCGGATGGCTGCGGCGCAGGGCGTGGACGGCTCGGTGGAACCGAAGGCCGCCGTCATGGTCTACTTCGGCGACGGTGCCAGCTCCGAAGGCGACGTCCACGAATCGATGGTGTTTGCCTCCTCGTACAACGCCCCGGTGGTCTTCTTCTGCCAGAACAACCATTGGGCCATCTCCGTGCCCACCACGGTGCAGACCCGCATCCCGCTCTCCAACCGCGCCAAGGGCTACGGCTTCCCGGGCATCCGCGTGGACGGGAACGACGTCATCGCGGTCCACGCGGTCACCGAATGGGCGCTCGAGCACGCACGCCAGGGCAATGGCCCGGTGCTGATCGAGGCCTTCACGTACCGCGTGGGAGCCCACACCACGGCCGACGATCCCACGAAGTACCGCGAGTCCTCGGAAGAGGCCCTGTGGCGGGAGAAGGATCCGCTGGACCGGCTGGAGAAGTACCTCCGCGCCGAGGGCATGGCCGACGACGCCTTCTTCGCCCGGGTTGCCGCCGACGGCGACGAACTTGCCGCCTACATCCGCAAGTCCACCTACGAATCGGACGCCCCGGACATCAGGACGGCCTTCGCCAACACCTACGTCGAGGCACACCCGCTTGTGGCGGAGGAGCTGGCGTGGTTCGAAGAGTACAGTGCAGGCTTTGCCGGCGACGACGAGGGAGAAGGGGCGGGCCGCTGATGACCACCATGACCATTGCCAAGGCCATCAACGAAGGCCTGCGAGCCACGCTCAGCAACCACCCCAAGTCGCTCCTCATGGGCGAGGACATCGGACCCCTCGGCGGCGTCTACCGCGTCACCGACGGCCTGATCGGCGAATTCGGACCGGACCGCGTAGTGGATACCCCGCTCGCGGAATCCGGCATCGTGGGCACCGCGATAGGCCTGGCGCTGCGCGGGTACTTGCCCGTGGCCGAGATCCAGTTCGACGGCTTTGTCTTCCCCGGCTTCAACCAGATCACCACCCAGCTGGCCAAAATGCACTCGCGCAGCAACGGCAACCTCACGGTCCCGGTAGTCATCCGCATCCCCTACGGCGGCGGCATCGGCTCCATCGAACACCACTCGGAATCGCCCGAGGCACTGTTCGCGCACACCGCGGGGCTGCGCATCATCACCCCGTCCAACCCCCACGATGCCTACTGGATGATCCAACAGGCCGTGAACTGCCAGGACCCGGTGATCGTCTTCGAACCCAAGCGCCGCTACTGGCTCAAGGGCGAGGTGGACACCGAATCCGCGGGCCCGTCTGAAGATCCGTTCAAGGCCCACGTGGTCCGGGAGGGAACCGACGCCACCGTGGTGGTCTACGGCCCGCTCGTGCCTGTCGCCCTGGCCGCCGCCAACGCCGCGGCAGAGGACGGCCACAGCATCGAAGTGATCGACCTGCGCTCCATCTCGCCGATTGATTTCGACGCCATCGAAGCCTCCGTCAAGAAAACGGGCCGGCTGGTCGTGGCGCATGAGGCTCCCACCTTCGGCGGCATCGGCGGCGAAATCGCTGCCCGGATCAGCGAACGGGCCTTCCTGTCGCTGGAAGCGCCGGTCATCCGGGTGGGTGGCTTCCATATGCCGTACCCCGTGGCCAAGGTCGAAGAGGACTACCTCCCGGACATCGACCGCATCCTTGAGGCGCTGGACCGCACCTTCGCGTACTGACGCTGTTGCGCACCAGCGCCTGCCGACTTTTTCGCCAACAGTTGCCTCCGCACCGCCCGGAGCGCCCGAGCTTTCGAACCCGAGGATCCCATGACGCTTAACAAGTTCAACCTCCCCGACGTCGGTGAGGGCCTGACCGAGGCAGAGATCGTTTCGTGGAAGGTCAAGCCCGGCGACGAGGTGGCCATCAACGACGTCCTCTGCGAAATCGAGACGGCCAAGTCCCTCGTGGAACTGCCGTCGCCGTTCGCCGGTACCGTCACCGAACTGCTGGTCCCGGAAGGGGTGACTGTCGACGTCGGCACGGCCATCATCAGCGTTTCTGACACGATGCACGGCGACCCCACACCGGCGGACGCTCCGCTGCCTGCGGTCCAGGCAGATGAGCCTGCGCTGATGTACGGAAAGCTCCCGGCCGACGACGGAGCTGCCGCCGGCGGCCTTGCCGCCGGCCCGCTGGTGGGTTCCGGTCCGAAGGCCGATGCCGTGAAGCGGCGCCCGCGCAAGACGGGGCATGTAATTCCGGCAGACGCCGTGCACGGCGCCCCGGAGGTCGAACCCGTCCAGCCCCACTCTGCGGAGGAAACACTCTTGGACGGCCCGGCCATCGCCGGGCCGGTGGCTGGGCGCGCTGTGACCAGGCGGCCCGAATGGACTCCTGCAGTCGAGGCCGACAAGCCGACCTTCGGCGGCGCCATCTCCGGGCTCATGAACAGGGTCCTGGCCAAGCCGCCGGTGCGCAAGATTGCCCGCGACCTGGGCATCGACCTGGCCGACGTCGTGGCCACGGGCGCGCGCGGCGAGGTGACGCGCGAGGACCTGGTCAGCTACCAGGCGCAGCGCGATGCCGAAGTGGACAAGGCGGACACCTTCTGGGGGACCTCCGGCCGTCCGCAGGAGCAGCGGATTGAGCGGATCCCGGTCAAGGGCGTCCGCAAGGCCACCGCGAAGGCTATGGTGGAGTCGGCGTTCTCAGCGCCGCACGTGAGCATTTTCGTGGACGTTGATGCCAGCCGCACCATGGAATTCGTCAAGCGGCTCAAGGCGTCGCGCGACTTTGAGGGCATTAAGGTCTCGCCGCTGCTGATCCTGGCCAAGGCAGTCATCTGGGCGGCGGCGCGGAACCCGAGCGTGAACGCCACCTGGGTGGACAACCCGGACGGCAGCGATGCCGCCGAGATCCACGTCAAGCACTTCATGAACCTGGGCATCGCCGCAGCCACGCCACGCGGGCTGATGGTCCCGAACATCAAGAACGCCCAGGACCTGTCCCTGAAGGAACTGGCGCTGGCCCTCAACGAGCTCGCCACCACGGCACGTGCCGGCAAGACCCAGCCCGCGCAGATGCAGGGCGGCACCCTGACGGTCACCAACATCGGCGCCCTCGGCATCGACACCGGAACCCCCATCATCAACCCGGGTGAGGTGGCCATCGTGGCGTTCGGCACCATCAAGCAGAAGCCGTGGGTCCTGGACGGGGAGGTCATTCCGCGCTGGATCACCACGCTGGGCGGATCCTTCGACCACCGCGTCGTGGACGGCGACCTTTCAGCCCGCTTCATGGCCGACGTCGCCGCCATCCTGGAGGAGCCGGCACTGCTGCTCGACTGACGGGCCCCGGAGGGGTACCCTCCGGACAAAGGGGGATGGACCGGACAGGCAGGGACGGGGTTCCCATGGGTGAGGATCGCGGGATCGTCAGCATCCGCGTGAAGAACCGCGTGGCCCGGGTCATCACGGAGGCCCTTCAGCCGCCCATCACCGTTGCGCTGCTGCTGCTCCTCAGCCCGGCGATGGAACCGGGCTTTCCGGGCACCGTCTGGTTCGGCGCGGTGGCGGTACTGTTTGTGTGTGTGCTGCCGCTGGCCGCCGTCGTTCTTCTGGTGCGGCTGGGCAAGGTGACGGACCACCACGTCAGCGACCGCAAGCAGCGCGCGCCGGTGCTGGCCATGTCGGTGGTGTCACTGCTCGCCGGGCTGGCCGTGCTCCTGGCCATCAACGCCCCGTACAGCGTCATTGTGGTGGTTCTCGCGATAGTGGGCGGCGTGGTGGTGCTCGCCGTCATCAGCCTGTTCTGGAAAATCAGCGGCCACGCCGGAGCCATCGCGCTGACAGCGGTCATCGCGGTGTTGATCCTGGGCTTCCAGTGGCTGCCGTTGCTGCTGTTGGTTCCCGCCGTCGGCTGGTCCAGGGTGGTGCTGCGCGCTCACACGGTGGCGCAGGTGGTTGCCGGTGCGCTGGTGGGCGGCGGTGTCACCGCCGGGCTTTGGTGGCTGCTGCGCGAGCTGCTGGTCCGGATGGGCTGAGCCCGGGGACAGCGTGGTTCGGCCGGCTTAGTAGGCGGCGTAGGTGTTGGCCAGCAGCTGCGCCATGGCCGGATCCGAGGACATGCCCGCCATGCTCACGGCGCCGGCGAGCATGATGCCGCACACGGCCGCGATGCCGGTGCTGACCAGGGCAAGGAACTTCCAGTCTTCGCGGATGACGCTCTTCAGTGTGTCCGGCAGCCGCAGATCGGGCGAGATGAGGTTCGGGGCGCTGTCCACGGAGCCGTCGTCGAGGAGGGCGATGACGCGGTCCGCGGAGCGGTCCACGCGCATGGCGCTGATGTGGTTGCCGTGGCGGGCAAGGAGGATGTCGTGGCCGACGAGGTGGCGCCGCTGGAGTGTAAGCACAGTATTCCCCTGAAAGGTAGTTTTTGGGTTGTCCGCACCATCGGGGGCACCTCCAATTTTATCTTTCAGGGCATGCCGGATTGCCGGAAAACGGGGTGAGACTGCCCACCAGCCCGGGTGATCCGCGTCAAATCAGGCTGTACTGTGCCTGCCGGCTCCGGCTAGTCCGCCCCATAGGTGTTGGCGATGTAGACGTCACAGGATGCACTGTGGGCGACGCTGTTCGCCACGCTGCCCAGCACCCGCCCCAGGCCCTGCATGCGGCGGTTTCCCACGACGATCATTCGCGCCTCGAGGCGGTCCGCCTCCCGGACCAGGGCCTCGGCCGGCTTGCCCCGCGCCGAGGAGTAGGTGATCTTCAGCTCGCCGCCCGCGAGGCCGGCCGCCACATCCCGGGCCACCTTTTCGGCTTCCCCGGCGTCCGAGACGATCCACCGGTCGCTGCCGCTGCCGAAAACCTCGGTGCGGTCGGTGTCGAACGCGGACACGACGTGGAGCCGCGCGTCCAGTGCCGCGGCCAAGTCCCGTGCCACTTCCGCTGCCTTGCGGGCGGTCCCGCTTCCGTCAACGCCCACAATGATGGTTCCTGCCATGGCCCAATCTCCTTGGATAGGTTGGTGTTCCGTCCGCCGCCCAGGTCAGGACAGCTCGTCTATGGCCTTCTGCAGCACGGGCGCCAGGCGCCGCACGCCCTCGGCAATGGCATCCGGCGGAACCGCGCTGAACGCCAGGCGGAGCTTGTTGGACGGCTCATCCGAATGCGTGAAGGCGGCGCCGGGAATGAAGACGACGCCGGCATCAATCGCCTTTTGGAGCAGGGGATAGGTGTCTACGCCCTTGGGCAGCGTCACCCAGACGAAGAACCCGCCCTGCGGCCTAGTCCAGCTGAGCCCCTCCGGCATGTGCTCCTCCAGTGCCGCCAGCATCGCATGGCAGCGCTCGGCGTACAGCCCGCGGTACGTCTCGATCTGGCCCTTCCAGTCGTAGTCCCGCAGGTAGGCCGAGACGAGCATCTGGTTCAGCGTGGGCGGGCAGAGCGTCACCGCCTCGGAGGCCAGGTAGTAGCGGCGCTGCAGGTGGGCCGGAACCAGGGCCCAGCCGATGCGCAGGCCAGGGGCAAAGATCTTCGAGAACGAGCCCATGTAGATGACGTCGTCGGGGTTGCCTGCCCGCAGCGGTGCCAGCGGCTCGCCGTCGAACCGCAGCAGGCCGTACGGGTTGTCCTCCAGCACCAGGATGTTGGCGCGTCTGCAGATGTCCACGACCTGCTGCCGGCGCTCCTGCGCCAGCGTGATGCCTGACGGGTTGTTGAAGTTGGGGATGGTGTAGAGGAACTTGATGTTTTTCCCGGCCGTCTGGAGCGCCGCGATCCTGGCCTCGAGCAGCTCGGGCACCAGCCCGTCGTCGTCCATGGGAACGGCCTCCACCTGGACCTGGTACGCCTCGAACGTGTTCAGTGCCCCCACATAGGTGGGTTCCTCCACGAGGACCACGTCGCCGGGGTCGCAGAACACCTTGGTGGCCACGTCCTGCGCGGACTGCGAGCCGGCGGTGATCACAACGTTTTCCGGCAGGGCGTCCAGGATGCCTTCGGTGGCCATGACTTCGCAGATCTGCGTCCGCAGTTCCTCGGTGCCCTGGCCGCCGCCATACTGCAGCGCGGTCAGGCCGTCCTCTGAGATGATCCGGGCGGCGGTGTGAGCCAGCTCTTCGAGAGGCAGGGACTGCAGGTACGGGCTGCCGCCGGCCAGCGAGACCAGGCCCGGCCGCATGGAGATGTCGAAGACGTCCCGGACAGCCGACTGTCTGATGTTCGCGGCGCGCTCGGAGAAGAGTTCGTCGTGGCGGTGGGCTGATGTCGCGGCCCGCTCGATGGCGTCGATGGCTTCGGCGGGGAGGACGGCTGCGGCGGCGTCGAGTGTCTCGTGGGTCACAATCCCAGAGTACAGCCTTCGGTTGCTGGTTAGGCAACAGCTGTTGACCTGAAAATCCATGCGGGTTTCCGGACTGGTACCTCGCGGCGGCTTTACGTCCGCCGCCGCAAGGCATGAAATGGAGCCATGACGTCAGCCGAGCCCTCATCCCCAGTGTCCTCTTCCGCTATATCCCAGGCCGCAGAGTCCCAGGCTGCCAGGGCCGACGCCTTCCGCCAGATGCATAGTGCCGGTGCTGTACCGCTGGTGCTGGTGAACGTGTGGGATGCGGCCTCGGCCCGGCTTGTGGAGAAGGCCGGTGCGCGGGCCATTGCCACCTCCAGTTCGGCCATCTCCTGGAGCCTCGGCTTTCCGGACGGCAGCCACGTGCCGCCGGGCCTGGCGTTCGGCGCGCTCCGCAGGATTGCCGCGGCCACGCGGATGCCGGTGACGGCGGACATCGAATCCGGATATGCGGGTGCGGACGGCGCCTTCGATGACGGCCGGCTCCGGGAGACCGTCGCGGCCGTGCTCGGGGCCGGCGCGGTGGGAGTGAACATCGAAGACTCGGGCGGGGCGCGCCTGGCCGCCATCGACGAACAGGCCCGCCGGATCCGCCTGGTCCGGAGCGTTGCGGCCGAGGCCGGTGTGCACCTGTTCATCAATGCCCGGACGGACACGTACCTTTCCGGGCAGTTCGGGGATTCCGCCTACGAGGAAACTCTGGCGCGGGCGGAGGGCTACCTTGCCGCCGGGGCCGACGGGATTTTCGTTCCCGGCGTGACGGACCTCCACGTCCTGCATGAGCTCAGCAGGCGGATACCTGCGCCGTTGAATGCCCTGGCCGGCGTCGGTTCCGCGTCGGTGGGCGAACTGCACGACGCCGGTGTGCGGCGGGTCAGCATCGGCGGCAATGCCGCCAAAGCGGCTTACGCAACGGTTTCCCGCGTGGCGGCCGAAATCCTGGGCGACGGCAACTGGTCCGAACTGGCAGGCTCACCGAGCCACGCTGACATGGATGCCCTGTTCTCCCGGCCTGGTGCCGATCAGGGCTAGCGGAGGCCGAGGACTTCTGCCAGCGGCACGCCGCTGACGTAGATCTCCGCCCTGACGGCCCCCACCGCCGTGACGGCCGTGTGGGTGAGCTGCGCTTCGATCCGCGGAAGGTCGCAGACGCCGCCGGGCTGCACCGCGCCGGTCAGGTTCACCACCACGGTGGTGCCGTCGAGGTAGCCGGAGACGTACTGGAGCGAGGACGCCGACAGCGCGTTGTACAGGCCGCTCGCCGGCGGTGCCCCCGCGCCGGACAGCAGCCTGCTCATGGCGGCCTGCAGCGGCTCGGTGATGGAGGCGTCGGCATTGTGCACCGCCACCAGGCTGTCGTTGCAGCCGAAGCGCACGCCGGACCTGCCGCCGTCGTCGATCGCGACGTAGTAGACGGCAATGCCACTGCCGGGAGCGTCACCTGCGCCGGTCCCGGGCGATGTGGAACCCGTTGCCGTGGAACCAGCCGTGGGGCCGGCCGCGGCTCCGGAAGCGGGCGGCGGCTGCTGTCCGGCTCCGCCCGGCAGTTGTGCCTGCGTGTCCGGAGCGCCGCCGCCGGTCCGGAACCCGCCGGACGGAAGCCCGCCCGGCCCTGATCCTCCGGCAGCCGGGATACCGGCCGCCTGGCCGCCGGGGTTCGAGCCACCGGAGGCAGGAGGAGTTGAGCCCGCCGAAGGAACGGTTTCGGAAACCCCGCCAGCCGTTCCCAGGCCTGTTGCCCCCTGGCCTGTTGTACCGGCGCCGGAAGCGCCCTGCCCGGAGGCTCCCAAGCCGGCCCCGGAGGCCGTGGGCGCGACGGCTTCCTCGGGCGGGCTCACCGGAGGCGCCGGGCGGGGTTCGGGTGCCGCCGCAGGGGCGGGCCCGGCGTCGTACGCATTTTGGAGGGGAGCGCAGGAGGCGAGCCACAAGGGGAGGGCCAGGCAGAAGGCGGCAACCGCCGTCGTCAGCGGTTTGGCTCCCCAGCTCGACTTCATGACTGCACCGCACTCCCTGCCCCGGCACGTCCCGTACATCAACGTTACGGCGGGGCGGCGGGCCGGGTAACGTTGCCCGGGTGTCAGTTTGGCCGCAGCTCAGTCACGGATTGGTTGCAGCCCTCGCCGGCTGCCAGTGCGCGGAGGCCGGAAACGGCGCACGCCCCCGGCCGCTGACGGGCCGGGGGCGTGCGAACGGGAAGGAGCTGCTTAGGCGGCTGCGCCGGCAGGCTCGACGGCGGCAAGGGCAACGAAGAGGCCCTTGATCTGCTCGACAACCTCGGCGTCGTCCTTCGGGTGGGTTTCCGCGAAGCGGATCATGGAACCCGGGACGGCGAGCTTGGCGTCCTCCAGGACGCGGGCGCCGGCGATGCCGACGGCCTTGCGGGCCTCATCCTGGGCCCAGACGCCGCCGAACTGGCCAAACGCGGTGCCGACGACGGCCGTGGGCTTTCCGGCGAGGGCGCCGGCGCCGAACGGGCGGGACAGCCAGTCGATGGCGTTCTTCAGTGAGGCGGGCATGGTGCCGTTGTGCTCAGGGGTGACCAGCAGCAGGGCATCGGCCTGGCTGGCTGCCTCACGCAGGGCGGCGGCGGCGGCCGGGACCTGGCCCTCGACGTCGATGTCCTCGTTGTAGAACGGGATGTTGCCCAGGCTCTCGTGGATCGCGATCTCGATGTCTTCCGGGGCGTTCAGCTGGATGGCTTCGGCAAGCTTGCGGTTGTGGGAGTCGGCGCGCAGGCTTCCCACCAGGGCGAGTACGGTGCTCTTGGACATGTGAACTCCTTAGGTCTTGCCGCGGAACGCTCCGCCGGCGAGTGGTTCTTGGAGGCGTGTGGTGCCTTCATCCAGACTAAACGGACTACGGTCCGGATATTATTCCCGGGTCTAGAATATTTCCTGTGAGCCTCATCCCAATCCGGTCCGCGTCCACGCCGGTCCCCGGTTCCACGCCCGGAACTTCTGCCGCCGCGGCAACCGGATCCGGAGCCGAACGCAGCGATGCCGCACGGAACCGGGAGCTGCTCCTGTGTGCCGCCCGGCAGCTCGTGGAGGAATGCGGCGCCGACGGTGTGACCATGGACAAGCTGGCCGAGCGCGCAGGCGTGGGCAAGGGAACCGTGTTCCGCCGCTTCGGCAACCGGGCCGGCCTCATGATGACCCTGCTCAGCGACGCCGAGGCCGACTTCCAGGGCCGGTTCATGTTCGGGCCGCCGCCGCTAGGTCCCGGGGCGCAGCCGGTGGAACGGCTGATCGCCTTTGGCGCCGAACGCATCCGCTACGTCATGGAGTTCGGCGAGCTCGCGAGGGCCGCCGAAGCGTCCCTGCACAACAGGTTCGAGGCTCCTGCGGCAGTGCTGTGGCACCGGCACATCGAGCACCTGCTGCGCTCGGCGGGCTTCAGCGCCGACCCGTGGCTGATGGCCATGTCCCTCAGCGCCACCCTGGAACCCGAACGCCTGCTGCATGCAGTCCGGGTGCAGCACATTTCACCCGAGCGGCTGGAAGAGTCCTGGCGCGAGCTGGTCACCCGTGTGGTGGGAGGCGCGGACTCGGCAGCTGATAGCTGAGTCCGGCTGAGCCGGCGCTGGCGCAGGGGGTAGCGTGGCAGCATGAGCACCGATTCCTCCACCCCCGCTACCCGCATCCGCACAGCCGTGGTGGGCTTCGGCCTGTCCGGCCGGGTCTTCCATGCGCCGCTGATCGCCGCGGACCCCGGCTACTCGCTGGACGTCATCGCCACCTCGAACACCGGCCGGCAGGCTGCTGCCCTCGGGCACTACCCAGGGGTGAAAACTGTACCCGACGCAGATGCCGTCCTTGCCCTGGCCGGTGACCTGGACCTTGTGGTGCTGGGGACCCCGCCGGCCACCCACTATCCGCTGGCGAAGGCCGCGCTGGAGGCCGGTCTCGACGTCGTCGTCGACAAGCCGTTCGCCGTCACCAGCGGGCAGGGGCAGGAGCTGATCGACCTCGCCGAGCGTTTGGGGCGGGTCTTGACGGTGTTCCAGAACCGCCGCTGGGACGGGGATTACCTCACCGTCAAAGCCCTGCTCGACGGCGGTGTGCTGGGGGAGGTCACGCGGTTCGAATCACGCTTCGAACGCTGGTCGCCCGAGGTTTCCAAGGCCTGGAAGGCGGAAGCCACGGCGGCCGACGGCGGCGGCGTCCTCTTCGACCTCGGCACCCACCTCCTGGACCAGGCCCTGCAGCTCTTCGGCCCGGCCACGGTGGTCCACGCCGAGCTCCAGGCCCGGCGCCCGGGCGAAAAGACGGACGACGACTGCTTCGTGGTCCTGCGGCATGAGAACGGCGTGCTCAGCCATCACTGGATGAACATGCTCTGCGCCCAGCAGGGACCGCGCTACCGGGTCCTCGGGTCCGGGGCCGGCTATACCAAGCGCGGTGTGGATCCGCAGGAGCCGTACATCGTCGCCGGCGGGAGCCCGCTGGATGCCGAGTACGGCGTGGAAGCTGCCGAATGGGCCGGGCAGCTGGGCCGCGACGGGCACCTCGACCGGCTGCCGACTGAGCGCGGGAACTACCCGGAGTTCTACCGGATCCTTGCGGCCAAGATCGCCGACGGCGGCACCGCGTCCGGCCTTCCGCTGCCGGTGGATCCCGCGGGGCCGGTCGAGGTGTTGAAGCTGATCGAGCAGGCCAGGTCGCTGGCTTAAAGAAGAAACCGCCGGTTGAGCTTGCCGAAACCTGCATTTCGACAAGCTCAACCAGCGGTCCAGTTCAAGCAGCGGTTAGCTCCCCTTACGCGGAGACCAGTTCGTGCCAGTCGGAGACGAGGGGCAGGTCGTGTGCCTCAGAGACGGAGTGGTGTGCCACGTGGCCTGCCGCGATGTTCAGGCCGGCCGCGAGTGCCGGGTCCTTCTCGAAGGCGGCCCTGACGCCGAGGTTTGCCAGCGCAACGCCGTAGCGGAGCGTGACGTTGGTCAGCGCGTAGGTGGAGGTGTTCGGAACGGCGCCGGGCATGTTGGCCACGCAGTAGAAGATCGTGTTGTGGACCTTGTACGTGGGTTCCTGGTGGGTGGTGGGGTGCGTGTCCTCGAAGCAGCCGCCCTGGTCCACGGCGATGTCCACGAGCACCGAGCCGGGCTTCATCCGGGCCACGAGTTCGTTGGTCACCAGCTTGGGGGCCTTGGCGCCGGGGATCAGGACGGATCCGATGACGAGGTCGGCGTCCACCACGGACTTCTCGATCTCGTACTTGTTGGAGGCCACGGTCTTCAGGCGGCCCTGGTACTGGGCGTCGAGTTCACGCAGCCGGTTGATGTTGATGTCCAGGATGGTGACGTCGGCGCCGAGGCCCAGCGCCATGGCGGCGGCGTTGGTTCCCGCGACGCCTGCGCCGAGGACCACCACCTTGGCCGGGCGGACGCCGGGAACGCCGCCGAGCAGCACGCCCTTGCCGCCGGCGGGCGCCATCAGGGAGGTCGCGCCGACCTGGACGGACAGCCGGCCGGCCACCTCGGACATGGGGGCGAGCAGCGGGAGGGCGCGGCCTTCCTGGACGGTCTCGTAGGCGATGGCGGTGACGCCGGAATTGATGAGTTCCTGGGTCAGCTCGGGCTCGGCGGCCAGGTGCAGGTAGGTGAAGAGGATCAGGCCCTTGCGGAAGCGGTGGTACTCCGCCTTGATGGGTTCCTTGACCTTCATCACCATGTCGGCGCGGGACCAGACCTCATCGGCGTCGGCGATGATTTCGGCGCCCGCGATGGCGTATTCCTCGTCGGTGATGCCGGAACCCAGGCCCGCGCCGCGCTCCACCAGGACCGAGTGGCCGTGGGTGCGGAATTCGTGAACACCGGCTGCTGTGATAGCGACGCGGAATTCGTTGTTCTTGATCTCTTTGGGGATACCGATGATCATTTTTTGGGCTCCAGATTCGATGGCTGCAAGGCCGGAATGTGTGCGGGAAGTTGTGATTCCAGAATAGATCCGGCTGTGAGGCGCACTACAGGAACCGCATGCCCTGGCCGGAGCCAAACCGCGTGTTTCCGGGGTTTTCGAACGCTCCGGCTCGACTATTGTCGAGCGCCGGGGCGTCAGGTGTCGCCTGATGTCCGTTCGCCGGGGACCCCCTGGGCGACGTAGTCTTTCACCATGCAGCAGGATGTGGAGCAGCTCGTGGAGCGGGTGGCCGTGAAGCTGGGCCGCGGACTTTCCCTTGAAGACCTTGACGGCCTTTTGCTCGCCTACAGCTCCAACCAGTCGCACGCGGACAGGGTCCGCGTGAACTTCCTGCTCAGCAAGCGGGTGCCGCTGGACGTCAAGAACTGGCAGCTCTCCCACGGCATCGCCACCGCGGTGCGGCCGGTGGTGGTCCCCGCCAACGAGGAACTGGGAATGCTCGGGCGCGTCTGCGTCCCGCTGCTGGTGCGCGGGTTCCGTGTGGGTTACCTGTGGGTGCAGCAGGACCTGGAGGAGCAAAGCGCGACGGCGATCCTCGCCGAACTGCCCGGCGTCCGGGACGAGCTGGACGTGCTGTCCGGACTCCTGCTGGACTCCAACACCGCCGAATCCGAGTTCCGCCGCACCCGCGAACGCGAGTTCCTGGCAGCCTGCGCGGGGGAAGCCAATGCGGTTGCCGCCGTGGCGGGCTGGAAAGAGGTGCAGGACCGCGGGCCCTGGCAGCTGGTGACGGTCCTCGACGCCGACGGCTGGATGGCAGGTCCGGACCCGATCGCCTCGACGCTCATCCACCGGGCCGCGGCGCTGCAGGCCACCATCGGCGTGGACGCTGCCCTGTTCAGCGCCGGGGCAGAAACCCATTCGGTGGTCCTCTTCCGCGAGTCCACCGGGCGTGCCAGCCAGGCGCAGGTTCTGGTGCACTACCAGCTGGAGCTGGCCAAGCGTTCAGGCAGGTCCGTGAAGCGGATCATTCTCGGGACAAGCGAGGGATTCACGCGCACCAAGGAGCTGGCGGAAGCCTACCGGCAGTCCAAGATTGCCGCCCAGGCCGCTGCGGTTGATCCGCGGCTCGGCGAGCTCGTGGACTGCCGGGCCACGGGGATTTACCAGCTCCTGGCCTCGGCAGGCGGCGGCGCGGGGGTCTGGAGCGACGCCGGGTCCGTGAACTTCCAGGCCCTCGAGGACCACGACCGGAACGGGGAGCTGCTGCCGGTGTTGGAACTGCTCTACGACAATGACGGTTCAGTCCAGGATGTGGCGGAAAAACTCCACCTGCACCGCAGCAGCATCTACAACCGGCTGGGCCGCATCCGCCAGCTGCTGGGCGTGGATCCGCTCAAGGGCATGGTGCGGCTGGAACTGCATGCGGCCCTGAAGGCACGGCGTTGGGCGGCAAGGCCACGGATTTGACCCGAGGCGGCGGGGGTTCAGGCGGCGGTGCCTTCGCCGCCGGGCAGCTGCTCGGAAGGAAGGTCCGCGGGGCGTTCCAGCGCGGCGCCGTCGGGAAGATGCTGCGGCAATCCCTGCAGGGGCGTACGGAACTTGGCAACGCGGCTCTGGACCCACAGGGACACGGCCACGAAAACCACGCAGCTGGAGGTGAAAACGGCGGTGTTGTTCAGGCCCATCACCATTCCGAGGGCAGCCGCCACACCCATAGCGACGATGCCCGCCACGATGTGCAACCCCCTGAATCTCACCACGCATAAAGAGTAACCCCGCCCGCTGGCCGGAAACCCTGGTTCCGGGGGATCGTTGCTTGATCCTTATCACCGTGTCATTTTTGCGGAGCGAGGCGTCCTAATCCCTGAGCGTGACCAGCTTCCAGGGCAGGCGGGTGGGGTTCCCGGGGGAAACGTCCACTGAGATGTCCGCCCGCGCCATGTCCTCCTCCAGGAACAGGGTTCCTGTGGCGATCCGCGCATTGTTGGACGCGATGACGCGGCCGTTGGGACCAACCAGGACCACCACCGGTTCCCTGAGCTGAAGGGCGCGGAGAAAGACGCTTTCAAGATTCGCCAGGGTCAGGTCGCACCCCAGGATCTGCATCCCCTGCGCGGTGGGCGCGGGAACGCAGAGCGTGATGATGCTGACGTTGATGCCGCCGAAGTCGACGTAGGGCCCCACGGCTACGGGCTGTCCGCTGGCCGTCGGAATGGTGAACCACTCGCGGGTCGTGTAGTCGTAGTAGTTCAGCGAGTCCGGGTTGAGGTCATGGGTGACGAAGCGGGGCTCGCCTGTGCGCTGGGTCCGCCACCATTCCAGCCAGTGGCTTGCTTCCTGGAGGCTCCCCGGGGCGTAGGCGATGCCGGCCCCGATGATGAGGTCCGAGTGCTGCTTGATGAAATTCGCCAGTTCCTGCTTCAGGAACAGGAATTCGCTGCGGCGGGGAATGCCCGGTGCGGCTGCCGCCGCGGCCGTCACGGTGCCGGCAATCTTCTCCAGATCGACGAAGACGCGGCTGATGCTGGAGGAGAGGGCCGCGGCCGTCCGCTCAAGGGCTTCTTCAACGGCTGCCACGTCATGCACCTTCTTCGGGGCGCATCTTCAACCTCAGATGCTGCTCTATCAAGTATTCGGTCTCGTTGCGGCTGTGCCGTTCCGCTGCCCTGGCGGCTGCGTCAGCGTCCCGCTCCCTGATCGCTGCCACGATGGCGGCGTGGTCTTCCACGGAGGCGTCGTCGTCGCGGGACTGGCCGGAGTGCCCCCACCACAGGGTCATCAGCTCGGCTTCGAGCTGGAGGGCAACCGAGGTCAGCTTGCTTGACTGGGCGGCGATGCTGACCGCGACGTGGAACCGGCTGTCCATGCGGCGCCGCGCCCGCGCATCGACGGCGTCCCGGTGGCGGCTGGCCAGGTCTTCGAGGTGCCCGACGTTCTGGGGGTCGGCGCGGCTGGCGGCCAGGCGTGCGGACATGGACGAGATGGCGGCCCCCAGGTCCCCGAGGTCCCGCAGCGTTTCGGTGCTGGTCTCCCGGAGCTTGTCCTGAAGCTGGATGTCGCTGAGTTCGATCTGGCCGCGGATCACACTGCCGCCGCTGCGTCCCCGGCTGGTTTCGATCAGCCCCTTGGTCCGCAGGGCAGCGAGGGACTGCCGGAGTGTGATCGGGGAGATGCCCAGTTCCGCGGCCAGCACAGACTCCGTGGGCAGCCTGTCGCCTTCGGTGAGGATGCCCATGAGTATGGCGGTTTCGATCTGGTAGGAAACCTGGTCGGCCCGGCCCAGCCCTTCGGGCTCGCTTCCGCGCAGGAGCAGCAGCAGGTCAAGCGCGGAGGTGGAGATTGCCACACTTCCCATTCCCAGGCCTCCTGCGTCGGCTTTTCAGATTACCTTCATCTTTGCACGTTTTACGGTTTGGACCACGGGCCCGGCCCAAGCGCTACTTGGTGCTTCCCGCGTCGGAGGTCCCGCCGTCGGAATCCTCTGCTGCCTGCTTCTTTTTCTGCCCGTCCAGCCACTCCATGATGGCCGCCAGCCGGATGCGGCGGTGCGTGCCGCGGTACTCCACCGGGATCTCGCCCCGGTCAGTCATGTTCCGCAGGTAGGTGTGCGAGATGCCGGCCAGTTCGGCCGCCTGCGAGGTGGTCAGCATTTCCTCCACGCTGCTTACGGTCACCGCTTCACCGCGGCTGAACCTGGCCAGGAGGTCGACGACGGCGTCCCTCGCCTGGGCCGGGAGGCGGTGGACGGTGCCGTCCACGAACACGGTGATGTCAGTGCCGCCGTCGAGCGCGCGCTGCAGCGCCAGCGCGTCGTCGGCAGGGAGGGCGGAGGCCACCCTGGGAGCAATCAGAGCCATGGCAGAAGCCTAGCCGCTGCGGAAGGCCGGGCCGGGCACGCCGGGGTCGGATACGCCCGCGTTGACTATGCCCGGCGCCGGATATGCCCCGGGCCGGATATGCTCGGCGGATGAGACTTGCCGGTGGAGCTGCTGTGATGGCGAACGGCCTGGCGGGCCGCCTCTACTCGTCGAATGCGCCGTCGACGGCGGCGCGGCCGGTCTATGTCCTGCTCCACGGCATCGGCGTCTCGCACCGCTACCTCGCCCGGCTGCACGTTGAGCTTGCCAGGAGTGCCGCCGTGTATTCCTTTGACCTGCCGGGCTTCGGGGGCACGCCCCGCCCGGGGCGGCAGGTGGCCATCGGGGAATATGCGGCGTTCGTCGCGGCGGTCCTGGCGCAGCGCGGTGTGGAGTCCTGCATCGTGGTGGGCCACTCCATGGGCGCGCAGTTCGCGGTGGAGCTGGCTCTTCAGGCGCCCGGTCTGGTGTCCCGGGCAGTGCTCTTGGGCCCCGTGGTGGATCCTGCGCGCAGGAGCGCGGCCTGGCATGCGCTGGCGCTGACCCGCGATGCGCTGTTCAGCGAGCCGCCGTCCGTCAACGCCGTGGTCTTCACCGACTATTTCCGGACGGGCTTCAGGTGGTACCTGACGGAGCTGCCCGTGATGATGCAGTATCCGCTCGATGACCGGGTCCGGGGCGTGGCACAGCCCGTGCTGGTGCTCCGCGGCGGAAGGGACCCGATCGCCCGCCGGCCGTGGTGTGAATTCCTCGCCGCGCAGGCACCGGACGGGGCCTTTGGCGAGGTGCGCGGATGCGGTCACGTTGTTCAGGAGACGGCCACCGAGGGTGTTGCCCGGATCATCCGGGGCTGGGCGGGCGCTCCGGCCGAGGGCTCGGCGGCAGCCGGCGGCGCCGTGAGCTGATTCATTGGGCCTGAAGTCCGAATATGCAGGCAGGCGACAAGCAGGCAGGCGCCCGGAATTCCGGCCGCCTGCCTGGCATCAGATCCTTGCCTGCCTCCTGACAGGCGGGAAACTACAGTCCGAGTTCCTCCAGGACGGGCAGCTTCTCCCGGACCCATGCCCGGGCCTCGACGGCACTCGGCGCGGACAGGGCCAGCTTGGCGAGCTCCTGGGCCTCGGCCAGCGTGACGGTCTTCAGTACCGCGGCCACCGCCGCCAGTGAGCGGGCGGTCATGGACAAGGTGGTAACGCCCAGGCCGGTCAGCACGACGGCGAGGGCAGGATCCGCGGCGGCCTCGCCGCAGACGCCCACCGGCTTGTTGTGTCCCTCGGCCCGGGAGCCTTCAACGGTCAGGCCCACGAGGCGTAGCACGGCGGGCTGCCATGGCGTGTTCAGCCCGGCAAGGGGGCCAAGCTGGCGGTCGGCTGCCATGGCGTACTGGGTGAGGTCGTTGGTTCCGAGGCTCGCGAACCCCACTTCGCGCAGGATGGTGTCGGCCGTGAGGGCGGCGGACGGGACCTCCACCATCACACCCGGCGTCTTGATGCCGGCCTCGGCACACATGGTGGCGAAGCGTGCGGCTTCCTCCGCCGTCGAAATCATCGGGGCCATGACCCAGACGTCGGCCTCCGACTCCTTTTCGGCCTTGGCGATCGCCTCCAGCTGCCGGTCCAGGACGCCCGGAGTGGTGAAGTCGGTGCGGTAGCCGCGCACGCCCAGGGCCGGGTTGGGCTCAGTGGAGTCGGTGAGGAACGGAAGCGGCTTGTCCGCGCCGGCATCCAGGGTGCGGAGCACTACCTTTTTGCCGGGGAAGGCATCGAACACGCCCTTGTAGGCGGCGGCCTGTTCCTCGACGGTGGGCTCGGTGTCCCGTTCCAGGAAGCAGAACTCGGTGCGGAACAGGCCCACGCCCTGGGCGCCGAGCTTGGCGGCCGCCTGGGCGTCCTTGGCCCCGCCCACATTGGCGAGGAGGGGCACCAGATGGCCGTCCGCCGTCGAGCCCGTACCGCTGAACTCAGCCAGCAGGGATGCCGTGGCAGCCCAGGCCTCGGCGGCAGCGCGCAGGGAGTCGTCGGGGCTGGCCGTGATGGAACCGGCGGCCCCGTCGACGTAAATTTCGGTGCCGTCCGGGAGCTCGTCCACGCCCACCGCGGCGACAACGGCGGGCAGGCCGAGCGAGCGGGCAATGATGGCGGTGTGGGACTGCGGACCGCCGCCGGCGGTCACCAGTGCCAGGACCTTGTTGGGATCGAGGGTGGCGGTGTCGGCGGGGGCCAGGTCCTCGGCCACCAGGATGAACGGTTCGTTCGACGACGGGATGCCCGGGGCGGGCACGCCGCGCAGTTCGGCCACGATGCGGGCACGGACGTCCAGGACGTCGGTGGCGCGCTCCGCCATGTAACCGCCGAGGTTGTGCAGCATTTCCGATACCGAGGAGCCCGATTCCCAGATGGCCCGCTGCGGCGAGGTGCCGCGGGCGATCAGTTTCGCGGCGCCTTTGATCAGCATGGTGTCCTTGGCCATCAGTGCCGTGGCTTCCAGGACGGCCTTGCCATCGCCAGTGGCGTGGTCGGCGCGGGCCCTCAGCTCATCATGGACGGCACCCGCTGCAGCCTTCAATGCTGCCGTTGCCTCTTCGGGTGTGGTCCCTGCGGCCAGCTGATCGCCGGCCGGAGGTTCGCTGATGGGCTTCGGCATCTGGCGGATCGTTCCGATGATGCGGCCGGGGCTGACGCCTACTCCTGGGAAGTTCTGCACTGAAGGTCCTCGTTCTCTGCCGGTAGCCAGGCCCGCCTGTGTCTGCCCGGGTGGGAGCCCGGAAGCTCGGAACGGCTGCGTCCGATGCTGCGTTGCGGTGCCTGAAAAAAATTGTATGTGATTCAGTTCATATAGCGTTGCTATAGGTGCTAGGGTAGCGGTTATGAGTTTCGATGGCCAGCTTCCGCCCAAAATGAGGCTGTTGCGTGCGGCAGCCGAATTGCTGGCCAACTCCGCGGGGGCCGCTGTTTCCACCCGCCAGATCACACAGCTGGCGGGCGTCACGGCGCCCACCCTCTATCACCACTTCGGTGACAAGGAGGGCCTGTTTGACGCAGTTGTCGCCGCGGGCTTTGAAGAATATGTGGCGGGCGAGAGGGATTTCGCCCCGTCCGGACAGCCGCTGGTGGACATCCGGCGGATGTGGGACAACCACGTGCAGTTCGGGCTCAACCAGCCCGAACTTTATCTGGTCATGTTCGGTAATATCCGCCCCGAGAGCCGCCCGGCCATCGTTGCCGATGCGGAGGGTCTCCTGGAGGAAATGCTGAACAAGGCCGCTGCGGCCGGGCAGCTGAACGTGCAGCCACGGGAAGCCGCCAGGAGCATCCTGGCTGCCAACGTGGGCGTGACGCTCATGCTGATCGCAGAACCGGCCGCGGAGCGGAACCTGGAGCTGTCCACAATGACCCGGGACGCCATGATCTTTGCGGTGTCCAGGGACCATGGGCGGGACGCGGGACCGGAGGACTCCGGAAAGTCATCAGTGGTGGTGGCTGCCATTGCGCTGAACGCGGCGCTGCAGGCATCCCACTCGGACCAGCTCACCAGCTCGGAACTCAAGCTTTTCCTCGAATGGCTCCACCGGATCTCCACCAGTTCCACCAGCTAGTCGAAACTATCGGACCATCCTGCGGTGCCGCAGGGACCACGTTAGGAATTCACATGGCAACAGAGACAGTTGCAAAACCCAAAACCAGCGCGCGGGTGCATGTCCAGAAGTTCGGGACTTTTCTCTCCGGGATGATCATGCCCAACATTGGCGCCTTCATCGCCTGGGGGCTTATCACAGCCCTCTTCATCGAGAAGGGCTGGATCCCTGTCCCCGCCCTGGGCGGGTTCGGCACCAACGCGGCGGGCGCGCCGAATGTGGGCCTCGTCGGCCCCATGATCACCTACCTGCTGCCCCTGCTGATTGGCTACACCGGCGGGAAGATGGTCTATGACGTCCGGGGCGGCGTCGTTGGCGCCATCGGCACCATGGGCGTGATCGTGGGCGCCGGCATCCCGATGTTCATCGGCGCCATGATCATGGGCCCGCTGGGTGGCTGGACCATGAAGCATCTCGACGCGATCTGGCACGGCAAGATCCGCCCGGGCTTCGAGATGCTGGTGAACAACTTCTCCGCCGGCATCTGGGGCGCACTGCTGGCCATGCTGGGTTTTTACGGCATCTCGCCACTCGTGACGGCGTTCAGCACGGCCGCCGGCAACTTCGTCCAGTTCCTGGTTCACAATGGCCTGCTGCCGCTGACCTCCATCTTCATCGAACCGGCCAAGGTCCTCTTCCTCAACAACGCCATTAACCACGGCGTGCTGACCCCGCTGGGCATCCAGCAGTCGCTGGAGCAGGGCAAGTCCATCCTCTTCCTGCTGGAGGCCAACCCCGGCCCGGGTGCCGGTCTCCTCCTCGCCTACATGTTCTTCGGACGCGGGGCAGCCAAGGCCTCGGCCCCCGGTGCCCTGATCATCCAGTTCCTCGGCGGCATCCACGAGATCTACTTCCCGTACGTCCTGATGCGCCCGCTGCTCATCCTCGGCACCATCGCCGGCGGCATGACCGGCATCGCGACGCTGGCCATCACCAATTCCGGCCTTGTCGCGCCGGCGGCACCAGGATCGATCTTCGCGGTGATCGCCCAGACCTCGCGCGACAGCTACTTCGGTGTGATCCTTTCCGTCATCCTGGCCGCAACGGTTTCCTTCCTGGTCTCCTCGCTGATCCTGCGCACCACCAGGCACAGTGACGAGGACGACCTCACCGCGGCCACCAGCCGCATGGAGGAGATGAAGGGCAAGAAGAGCTCCGTTGCCTCCACCCTCACCGGCGGTGCCGGCGGCGGAGTGGGAGTCCTGACCGGCCCCATCAAGAACATCGTGTTCGCGTGCGACGCCGGCATGGGCTCCAGCGCCATGGGCGCCTCGGTGCTGCGCAACAAGATCAAGGCTGCCGGGTTCCCGGAGGTCAATGTCACCAATGCGTCAATCGCCAACCTGGCCGACACCTACGACGTCGTGGTCACGCACCAGGACCTGACCGAGCGGGCCAAGCCGGCCACGTCCAGTGCCGTCCACGTCTCCGTGGACAACTTCATGAACAGCCCGCGGTATGACGAGATCGTCGAGCTGGTCCAGCGCAGCAATGCGGAGGGGGCGGAAGCTCCCGGTGCTGGCGCGGCCACCGCCGCAGCCCCGGCTGCCGCCACCACCGAAACTGCCGCCGCCCCCGAAACCGGCGCAGCGCCGTCGGGCATCCTGGTGCCGGAGAGCGTGGTCCTGACCGGCTCCGCCTCCACCCGGGATGACGCCATCGACGAGGCCGGCCGGCTCCTGCTGGAGCGCGGGGCTGTGGACGAGGACTACATCCGCGCCATGCACGAGCGCGAGGAATCCGTCAGCACGTACATGGGCAGCTTCCTGGCCATCCCGCACGGCACCAACGCCGCCAAGGACCACATCAGGAAGTCTGCCGTCTCGGTGGTCCGCTACCCCGAGGGCATCGACTGGAACGGCAAGCAGGTCAAGTTCGTGGTGGGCGTGGCCGGCATCAACAACGAGCACCTGCACATCCTGTCCTCCATCGCGAAGGTCTTCACGAACAAGGCGCAGGTGGCGCAGCTTGAGGCGGCAACAACTGTGGATGAAGTCCTGGAGTTGTTCGGAAAGGTCAATGCATAGTGAAGGCTGTACATTTCGGAGCCGGCAACATTGGCCGGGGGTTTGTCGGGTTGCTGCTGCACGACGCCGGGTACGAGGTGGTGTTCGCCGACGTCGCGGATGCCCTGATCTCCCAGCTCGCCGAGGCGGACAGCTACAGCGTGCACGAGGTGGGGGAGAACCCCGCCACGCGCACGGTGGACAACTTCCGGGCGGTGAACTCCGGCACCCAGGAGGCACAGCTCATCGAGGAAATCGCGACGGCGGACATCGTCACCACCGCGGTGGGGCCGCACATCCTGAAGTTCGTGGCTCCCGCGATCGCCAAGGGAATTGCCGCCCGGGCCGCGGGCCTGCCGCCGCTGCAGGTGATGGCGTGCGAGAACGCCATCAACGCCACGGACATCCTGCGCGAGTCGATCGTTCAATGCTGGGACGAGGCGGCCGGATCGCTGGCCGGCGCGGCCGTGTTCGCCAACACGGCCGTGGACCGGATCGTGCCCAACCAGGAACCCGGACAGGGCCTGGACGTGACGGTTGAGACGTTCTACGAGTGGGTCATCGACCGCACGCCGTTCGGCGATGCTGCTCCGGTGATCCCGGGCGCCACATTTGTGGACGAGCTCGGGCCCTATATCGAACGCAAACTGTTCACGGTGAACACGGGACACGCGTCCGCGGCGTACTTCGGCTTCGAGGCCGGGCTGGAGAAGATCTCCGACGCCATGGCCGACGAGGACGTTGCAGCCGACGTGCGCTCCGTGCTCGACGAGACCAAGCAGCTGCTCGTGTCCAAGCACGGCTTCAGCTACGACGAGCAGGAGGCCTACGTCCAGAAGATCCTGGCAAGGTTCACCAACCCGCACCTGCCGGACACCGTGAACCGCGTGGGACGGGCGCCGCTGCGCAAGCTCAGCCGGCACGAACGGTTCATCGGTCCGGCGGCAGAGCTGGCGGAACGCGGAATTGTGCCCGAGGCGCTGCTCGGGGCAATCGCTGCCGCCCTGCGGTTCAACGACCCCGCCGATGCCGAGGCCGTCGAACTGGGCCAGATCCTGGCCTCGTCCGAGCCCGCCGCCGCCACCGAGCGCATCACCGGGCTGGCGCCGGACCACCCGCTCTTCGCCGCGGTCTGCGGCCTCGTCGAGGAGCGCAAGGCGGAGGACGTCACGGCCCGGGCCTAACTCCCGGCATAAACGGAACGCACGACGCCGGAGCTCTCCTTGAGTTCCGGCGTCGTGCGTTTTACGCGCGCTATTCACACGCTTCCTCAGATCCTGTCGCCTTTTTCCTGACGCGTCCTCAGGTCCTGCCGCCTTTTTCCTGACGAGTCCTCAGGTCCTGCCGGGTTTTTCCCGACGCGTCCTCAGGTCCTGTCGGGTTTGCTGTTGCCCCCGAGTGAGGAAGCGTTGGCTCAAATCCTGCAGGGAGTGAGGAAGCGTTGGCTCAAAACGTGCAGGTGATGAGAGGGCGTTTGGAGTGGGTCAGCGGGCCGGGAGACTCTCGGCGGCGGCCTGGACGGCCTCGCGCAGCGGCGTGGTGGGGCGGCCGAGCAGGGCGCTGAGGTCGCCGCTGGTGACCAGGAGATCGCCGCGGGCGATGCCGAGGTCGCTGTCCGCCAGGATGGCCGCGTACGGCTCGGGCAGTCCGGCCCCTACGAGAACCTGGGCGTACTCTTCGGCGGGGAGGTTCTTGTATGTCACGGGCTGTCCGGACGCTGCGCTGACTTCGCCGGCCAGCTCGCTGAGGGTGAAGGCGTCGTCGCCGCCCAGTTCGTAGACCTTCCCTGCCTGCTCGTCCAGCAGGAGTACCGCGGCCGCCGCTGCCGCGTAGTCGGCCCTGGCCGCTGCGCTCACCTTGCCGTCGCCGGCGCTGCCGAGGACGGCGCCGTGCTGGACCTGGAGCGGGAGCTGGCCGGTGTAGTTCTCCAGGTACCAGCCGTTGCGAAGCAGGGTGAAAGGGACCCCTGAATCGCGAAGTATCCCTTCGGTAGCGATGTGCTCGGCGGCCAGCTGCATGGCGGTGGTGTCCGCGTTGGCAATGCTGGTGTAGGCAATCAGCCCGACGCCGGCCTCCTTGGCCGCTTCGACCGCGTTCCGGTGCTGTTCCACGCGCTGCCCCACCTCGCTGCCCGAGACCAGCAGGACCTTGTCCGCTCCCGCGAACGCCTGCCGCAGCGACTCCGGCTGGCTGTAGTCGATGCTGCGGACCTGGACGCCGCGCTCGCCGAGATCAGCAATCCTGTCCAGGGTCCTGCCTGCGGCCACAATCTGCTCCGCGGGAACCCCGCTGTCCAGCAGGGATTCGACGACGAGCCGGCCGAGCTGGCCGGTGGCTCCGGTGATGACGATGGTCATGATGGTCCTTTCTGAGGTGACTGTCAGTGGTGCCAACTCCGCCCGTTCCCGATTACTTCCCAAAAGAGAGTACGCACTTTAAGGTAAGGTACTGGCATGGAGGTAAGTACCCCGGCAGCCGTATCCGCATTTCCCTTCGCCGATGGCATTTTCCCCGCGGGATGCCCCAGCCGGACCGTGCTGGACCACGTCACCAGCAAATGGGGCGTGCTGATTCTGGTGGCCCTCTCAGAAGGGCCCCAGCGCTGGAGCGAACTGCGCCGCCGTGCCGAAGGCATCAGCGAGAAGATGCTCGCCCAGACACTGAAGACCCTCGAGGCCGACGGGTTCGTCCGCCGGGATGCCCAGCCGGTCATCCCACCCCGGGTGGACTACAGCCTCACCGGCCGCGGCCACGAGCTGGCGGCCCTGCTGCTGCCGCTCGTGGCCTGGGTGGCCGAGCATGCCGAGGCGATCGTGAACCGCACACAGTCTTAAGCCAGCGCCGGCGGATCCCCGAGCCCCACGCCTGGTCTTGAATTTAGGTTACCTAACTATTAGGATACCTAAGTATGGAACCCGAGAATGACCCGCGGCTGCAGCAACTCGCCCAGGACTTCCGGGAGGCGCTGCGCCACGGCGTGTATCTGGTCCGCCGCCTCGATGCAGACGGTGAGCTTAGCGCCGCCCAGCTGAGCACGCTGAAAATGCTGCTCGACGGCGGCGTCCGTGTGGGGGAGATTGCCAGGAACCTGGGCGTCCGGGTACCGAGCGCCACGGAGCAGATCATCAAGCTGGAAAAGGCCGGCCTGGCCCGCCGCGAGGCGGATCCGGATGACTCCCGTGCCGTCCGTGTCGTGCTGACCGCGGAAGGCCGCGACGCCGTCGAACTGGCAAACCGGCGCCGGAACGCCGTGATGGCCGGCATTCTCGAATCCCTCACCGACGACGAAAGACGGGCCCTGGCGGACGCCCTCCCGGTGATCGAAAAGATCAACAGCGCGGTTCAAAACTAACGAGCCTTTCAAGACTGACTGGCGCTTCAAAACCGACACACTTAGGAGTTCCCTCCATGGACGGCCAGCTCGCAGACACCCTGCAGGCACCACATTCCACCCTCGAGGCCGAGAAGGCCTCATTCCTCAAACAGCCCAAGGCGGTCTGGGCCACGGCGCTCGCGGCCGTATTCGCCTTCATGGGCATCGGCCTGGTGGACCCCATCCTGCCGGCCATCGCCAGGAACCTGGACGCCAGCCCCAGCCAGGTGTCACTGCTCTTCACCAGCTATTTCCTGATCACCGCAGTGGCCATGCTCGTCACCGGGTTCATCTCGTCGCGCATCGGCGGCAAGCGAACCCTGCTGGCCGGGCTGGCCGTGATCGTGGTCTTCGCCTCGCTGTCCGGCCTGTCCGGCAGTGTCGGGGAGCTGGTTGGCTTCCGTGCCGGCTGGGGATTCGGCAACGCCCTCTTCGTGGCCACCGCGCTTGCGGTGATTGTCGGCGTGGCCAGCGGCGGTGCGGGCACGGCGATCATTCTCTATGAGGCCGCCCTTGGCCTGGGCATCTCGCTGGGGCCGCTCCTGGGCGCGCTGCTCGGGGGCTGGCAGTGGCGGGCCCCGTTCTTCGGCACGGCGGCGCTGATGGCGGCGGCCTTCATTGCACTCACCGCGCTGCTTCCGAAAACCCCGTTGCCCGCACGCAAGGTCAGCCTTGCCGATCCGCTGCGGGCCTTGGGCAACAAAGGGCTAAGAACGACGGCGGCCAGCGGCCTGTTCTATAACTACGGCTTTTTCACCGTGCTCGCCTTTACCCCCTTCATCCTGGGCATGGACGCCTACGGCATCGGCGGTGTGTTCTTTGGCTGGGGTGTTGCTGTCGCCGTCTTTTCGGTCTTCGTGGCCCCGGCGCTGCAGAACCGCTTCGGCGCCACCAGGGTGCTCCTCGGCACGCTTGCCCTGTTGATGCTGGACCTGGCAGGCCTTGGCCTGGCCGCCGGCCGCTCGGTTCCCGCCGTCGTTGCGCTGGTGGTGGTCTCCGGCGCGCTGCTGGGCATCAACAACACCATCTACACCGAGCTGGCCATGGGTGTCTCGGACTCGCCGCGCCCGGTGGCTTCGGCGGGGTACAACTTCGTCCGCTGGATGGGCGGCGCACTGGCTCCGTTTGCCGCCGCGCAGCTTGGCGAGCATTTCGGTCCGCAGGTGCCCTTCTTCGCCGGCGCGGTGGCAATGGTTGTGGCCATGGCCGTGGTGGCCGCCGGGCGGCGATACCTCACGGCCCACGAACCGCACGTGGTCTAAGAGCCTGCGGCATACAGAAAGACGCCCACGTTCCCGGGACACAGTCCGCAGGGAGCATGGGCGTCTTTCGTTTCATGCCGGAGGAGCCAAGAGCCGGTCAGACCTTGACGGACCCCTTCGGAACAAACAGGGTCTCAGCCTGTTCCAGCGACATGCCGTTCGTCTCCGGCACCTTGTACATGACGAAGAAGAACGATGCTGCTGCGAAGAGTGCGTACATGGCGTACGTCAGCGGCAGCGAGACCGCGGCCATCACGGGGAAGCTCAGCGTGATGGCGAAGTTGGCGATCCACTGGGCGGCGGCGGCCAGGCCCAGGGCGCGGGCACGGATCCGGGCCGGGAAGATCTCGCCCAGCAGCACCCACACCAGCGGGCCCCAGGAGGCGCCGAAACTGATCACGAACACGTTCGCAGCCACCAGGGCAACGGGTCCCCATGCGCCGGGCAGCGTGATGTCGGAGCCGGTGCCCGTGGCAGACGCGAAGGCCAGGGCCATGGCGCCGAGCGAAACTGCCATGCCAACGGAGCCGGCCAGCAGGATGGGGCGGCGGCCGATCCTGTCCACGAGGGCGATGGCCACGAGGGTGACCAGGATGTTGGTGATGGACGTGGCCACCGAGATGGCCAGCGAGTCCTTTTCCTGGAAGCCAACGGCCTTCCAGAGCGTGGTGGAGTAGTAGAAGATCACGTTGATGCCCACGAACTGCTGCAGCACGGACAGGGTAATGCCGATCCAGACCACTGCCTGCAGCCCGAACGACTTGCCGCGGAGCGAGCCCTTCCTGCCGGCGAGCTGGTCCTCCTCGATCGCCTCGCGGATTTCACGCAGGTGGCGGTCGGTGTCCTCATCGGGTGCGATGGAGTCGAAGACCTTCCGGGCCACGTCCTCCTTGCCCTTGACCACCAGGAAGCGCGGGGACTCGGGCAGCGTGTAGGAGATGACGCCGTAGAGCACGGCCGGAACGGCGGCGGCCAGGAACATCCAGCGCCAGGCCTCGATGCCCAGCCAGAAGACCTGGTGCGCTCCGCCGGCAGAGGTGGCGAACAGGGCGTCGGACAGCAGGGCGGCGAAGATGCCGGTGGTGATGGCCAGCTGCTGCAGCGACGCGAGCCGTCCGCGGACCTGCCGGGGCGAAATTTCGGAGATGTAGGCCGGCGCGATCACCGAGGCCAGGCCGATGCCGAGCCCGCCCACCAGGCGCCACGCAATGAGGTCCCAGACGCTGAAGCAGAAGCCGGTGCCGATGGCGCTGACCAGGAACAGCAGGGCACCCAGCTTCATGGCGGGGATGCGGCCGTAACGGTCCGCCACCTTGCCGGCCAGGTAGGCGCCGGCCGCGCAGCCCAGCAATGCCACGGCCACGGCGAAACCGGTCACGGCCTCACCCAGCGCGAACTCGTCCTTCATGGCATCCACGGCGCCGTTGACCACGGAGGAGTCAAAGCCGAACAGGAAGCCGCCCACAGCGCCGGCAAGCGCCAGCCAGATCACCCGCTTGGGGATCTTGGCGTTTGTTTGCTTGTCGGTGGACATGGTTCTCCCTTGGTTTGGGGGTGGGTGGATGCGGTGCAAACGTCGTCGGCTGCGGAAACCGGCCCTGTCGGCCGGCGCACACGCGCCTAACAGTGTGCCACGTCACCGCGCGCTGATCCACTTCGGGACGGAGGCCGACGACGGCGGGCGGTCCCGCCGTCGTCGTCGGTTTGGTGCCGCTTGCGGCGCGTTTCCAAGGGAAAACGAAACGGCAGGCACCTTCGAAAAGGTGCCTGCCGTGACGCAGGTGCTGGAAGCCGGGGCCTAGTGGGCGGCCGCGGGCTCCTTCATGACTGCCTTGGGGTCGGTCAGTTTCTTCTTCGGCAGCGCGAAGCTGATGAGGAAGGCGATGCCGGTGAGGATGGCGGCGGTGAGCATGACGGCGTCGATCGACTGCGCAAATCCCTCGGTGATGGGCCTGGTGAGAACCGGGTTCGCCGAGTGCAGCCAGCTGGTGTCGTTGAGGGAGTCGTTGCTGGCGCCGTTCTTGAAGAAGTCGTAGAGCTTGGCGTTGGCGGGATCGGCGGCGACCGCGGGGTCCTGGAGGACCTTCACGTAGTCGGCGTTCTGCATGGCGTCCTTCATGCCGTTGGCGATCTTGTCCGCGGCCAGGCTGAACAGCATGGAGATGAAGACGGCCGTGCCCACGGCGCCGCCCATGGAGCGGAAGAACGCGGCGGTGGAGGTGCCCACGCCCATGTCCTTCGCGGGCACGGAGACCTGCATGGCAAGGGTCAGCGGCTGCATGCAGAAGCCCAGGCCCAGGCCGAAGAAGACGGCGATCAGTCCGGGGACCCAGAGGTCGGTGTCAGCGCCGAGGGACAGCCCCATGACGACGGCGGCGGTGGTCAGGATGGCCGTGCCCAGGATGGGGAAGATCCGGAAGGTGCCCGACGCCGAGATGGTGCGTCCGGCGGTGATGGAGCCGGTGAGGATGCCGATGGTGAAGGTGATCATCATCAGGCCGGCCTCGGTGGGCGTGAGGCCCTTTACCAGTTGCAGGTACATGGGCAGCATCGCGATGGCGCCGAACATGCCGATGCCGATGATGAAGTTCAGCAGAGAGGACAGCCCGAAGGTGATGTTCCGGAACAGGCGCAGCGGGATCAGCGCGTAGTCCCCGGCGCGCCGCTCGGCCAGCAGGAACGCAGCGATGCCGACGACGCCCAGGCCGTAGCAGATGAAGGAGTTGGCCGACGTCCAGCCCCAGCTGCGGCCCTGTTCGGCGACGAGCAGCAGCGGCACGATGGCCAGGGTGATGGCGGCGGCGCCCCAGTAGTCGATCCGCTGCTTGACGTGCTTGGCGGGCAGGTGGAGGTAGAGGAACACCACCACCAGCGCGGCCAGGCCGATGGGCAGGTTGATGAAGAAGACCCAGCGCCACCCGTCGAAACCCAGGATGCTCTCGGAGCCGGCGAAGGCGCCGCCCACCACCGGGCCGAGGACCGAGGAGATGCCGAAGACGGACATGAAGTAGCCCTGGAACTTGGCCCGGTCCTTGAGCGGGACGATGTCGCCGATGATGGTCAGCGCAAGGGCCAGCAGGCCGCCGGCACCCATGCCCTGGATACCGCGGGCGATCGCCAGCTCGGTCATCGAGTGCACCGAACCCGCATACAGCGAGCCGGCCAGGAAGATGACGATCGCCGCGAGGTAGAGCGGGCGGCGGCCGAAGATGTCGCTGAGCTTGCCGTAGAGCGGCGTGGTGACTGTGGACGTGATGAGGTACGCGGTGGTGGCCCACGCCTGGAGGGACAGCCCGTCCAGGTCGTTGGCGATGGTGTAGATCGACGTGGACACGATGGTCTGGTCCAGCGAGGACAGGAACATGCCGAGCATCAGGCCCACCATGACGGTGATGGTCTGCCGCTGCGTCAGGGCCTCTCCGGGTGCGGGTCCTGCGGTGGTTTTGGACATGGGTGCTCCAGGGTCACGGGAAAGGGGGATCGCATTTGATAGTTGCTTTCAGTAACTATGTTACTTGCTCCTTTGTTCCCCGGAACAACGGAAACTTTTTGGTGCTTTCTCAGCGCTCGATGAGGATGCCGTCCGGATCGCACCAGATCGTGGCGCCGGTGCGGATGGTTACGCCGTCGATCAGCAGGTCCACGTCGGTCTCTCCCGCGCCGGCCTTGGCGCTCTTGCGCGGATTGCTGCCCAGCGCCTTGACGCCGAGGGGCAGTTCGGCGATCGCCTCACGGTCGCGGATGGCACCGTTGATGACGACGCCGGCCCAGCCGTTTTCCACGGCGCTCGCCGCGATCAGGTCCCCCATCAGTGCGGTCCGCAGGGAACCGGCGCCGTCGACGACGAGCACGGCGCCATTGCCGGGGGTGGCGAGGATGCTCTTGACGAGGGCGTTGTCCTCGAAGCAGCGCACGCTCCGGACCGGGCCGCTGAAATGCGTGCGGCCGCCCAGGGACTGGAACTGCAGGGCGATGGAGTCAAGTTCCTCGCCGCGCTCGTCGTAGAGGTCGGCGGTGTTGACGGCGGAGTTGGCAGGCGAAGCGGTCATTGGTTCTCCCAGGCTCTCGAATCAGGTCCGGCTGATGGCTCCCACGATAGTCTGATTCCATCATCACGATGTTCCAGGGGGAGCCGCTATGAGCCTGTCCGACATACCCGGTGCGGTGCCCGATCCCGGCCTGGTGGGCTCGCGGAGGTCCGCCGCGCTCGCTGAACCGACGCAACGGGTCAGGTCGCTCTGGATTACAGGCGTGGTCCTGGTCAACCTCGGCATCAACGCGGCGTTTTTCGGTCCCATCCAGGTGCTCCTCGGACAGCAGGCGGAACATTTCGACCCCGGGCAGAAGGAAGCCATCCTCGCGCTCGTCACCGGCGCGGGCGCGGCCGTGTCTCTGGTGGCCAATCCGCTCTTTGGCGCCTTCAGCGACCGCACGGTGTCCCGGTTCGGCCGGCGCGTGCCGTGGGTCCTGGCGGGCGCCGTCCTCGGTGCCGCCGCGCTCGTGGGGCTGGCGGGTGCGCCGAACGTCGCGGTGATGACGCTGCTCTGGTGCCTGGTCCAGGCCGGCTGCAACGGCGCCTACGCCGCGATCACCGCGGCCGTCCCCGACCGCGTCCCCGTTCCCCAGCGTGCCACCGTCGGTGGCCTGGCGGCGATGGGGCAGACGGCCGGAATCCTCGTTGGCGCGGTGATCGCCGCCGTCGTCAGCGGAAACTTCGTGCTGGGGTACTTCATCTGTGCGGCGGCCCTCGTGGCCGGCGTCGTGATGTATCTGGTCAAAAGCGACGACGACCCTTTCCCGGCAGGTGCCGCCCAGCCGCTGAGCTGGGCCGGCTTCCTGCTCGGGTTCATCAGGCCGCTGCGGCACCCTGACTTCGCCTGGGCGTGGATCACCCGGCTGCTGGTCAACATCGGCAACCACATGGTCACCCTGTACCTGCTCTTCTTCCTCGCGGACGCGGTGCACCTGAAGGAGACCACCGGCCTCGAACCCGCCTTCGGCGTTCTGGTGCTGACCGGGCTCTACGCCGTGTTCGTGATCATCACCAGCGTGGTGGGCGGCCGGCTCAGCGACAGGATGGGCAAGCGCAAGCCGCTGGTCATCGCCTCGTCCGCGATCATTGCCCTGGCATCACTGATCCTGGCCTTCGCGCCCACCTGGACCGGGGGCATCATCGGTGCGAGCGTGCTCGGCATCGGGTTCGGCGCGTACCTGGCCGTGGACTTCGCACTCATCACCCAGGTGCTCCCCAACGCCGCCGACCGGGGCAAGGACCTGGGCGTCATCAACATCGCCAACTCCCTGCCACAGGTCATCGCCCCGGCGCTCGCGTGGCCGTTCGTTACGCTTTGGGGCGGCTACGTGTCCCTCTATGTAGCCGCCGCAGTCATCGGCCTGCTGGGCGCCGTGTTCGTGGTGAAGATCAAGGGCGTCGACTAGCTGTTTAGAACACGGCAGTGAAGCCGCCCCAGCCGCTGCCGACGAGGGCCTTTCCCTTGAATCCTGAGCTGTGGTCCAGGCCATGGGTGGAAACGTATCGTCCGTTGCCGTAGTACATGGTGAGGGCGCCGGAGCCATTGATTCCCCAGATGTCTTCGTCGCCGTCGCCGTTGAAATCGCCGGCGGAATCGAACCGGCGCACGCCGCCCCACCCCTGCCCGATCTGGTAGTGATGACTCGGGGCGTCCAACGCGAACTGCCCCCTGCCGTTCCCAGGGAAGAGGCGAAGAAAGCCGGCGGCGTCGCGGCCGATGACATCAACCTGGTTGGAACCAGAGAATTTGGCAGAGGCTGCGATCGGATTCATCTCGCCCCAGCCCGTATCAATGACGGACTTGGCCAGCCACCCGCCGCGGCCGTTGCCCGGGTAAAGCCAGATCCGGTTGGACGCGTCGCGGGCGATGATGTCGTTGTTGCCGTCCCCGGTGAAGTCGCCCGGCGCGATGAGGTCCTTGAATCCACCCCATCCGACGCCGACCTGGACCTTCTTCAGCCAACCGCCTTTTCCGTTTCCGGGGTACAGGAACAGCCGTCCGGACCGGTCCCGGGCCATCACATCATTGTTGAGGTCGCCGTTGAAGTCGCCGGTGGCCATCAGCTTGCAGGAACCAGCAGCGCCACCAAGGCAAGGGCAACAAGCAGCCCCAGCCCTCGGCGTAATTTCGTGACCGGGCCAGCACCCGGACTGCCGCCCGGACCCGACCCGACGGCAGCGCACACGTGCGCGCGGACGGACGGCAAGACAGCAGAAAAAGACCCCAAATTTCCCCCAATGAGACCCGAACCAAGACCGGAAACGGAGCCGGACGGACACAGCCGGACGAGACCAGTGAGATGAGACTACTCTGAGCCGCAGACATTGTGGGACTTCCTCCCCCGACGTCGGAAAAACGCAACCGCCAGCACCCGCCGGTCAGCTTCCGCTCTCAGGTAACCCAAAGGATTGGTGCCGTATAGTTGGAGTGCGAATCGCGGCAGGACCGGGAATGGGGCTCCTCCTGACTGCACCAGGATCTCAACCTCCGGACTGATGATGCTTGACTCTATGCTTGATCTTCCGCCCATGGCCGCCCCGCCTTCCCTTCCCCGGCAGTTGCGCCGCTATAACCGGATCCTGGAGGTTGCCGCCGGCTTCGCGCGGAAGGGCCTCAAGGCCGTAACCCTCTCGGAAGTCGCCGCCCAGGCCAACGTTCCGCTCGGCACCCTGTACCGCTACTTTCCCTCCGCCACACACCTGATGCTGGCCCTGTACCGGCACCAGCTCGGCGAGCTCAAGACGGGGACCGGGCCGGGGGCCGTCCGCATCCATGCGCTCTCGGGCGTGGCCATGGAGATCTTCCACATGCGCGTCATGCAGCCTGCCGTTGAGCAGTGCCTGAGCCAGGGCGTATACGTCAAGGACCGGGACACCACGGGCCTGCTGCGCGATATCGACTCCCTGGCGGAGCGCGCCCTTACCGCCGTGTGCGCCGAGGCGGCTGTCGCCCGGGTCCTGCTGCTCACCGTAACCGGTCTAGTCCAGTCGGTGCGGTGCCGGCGGCTTTCACTGTTTGAGGCCGAGGAGGACCTCAAGAAGGCGTGCTCCCTGCTGATGCCGGCACCCCGTCTGGCGCGGAGTACGGCGTAACTGGTCTAGACCGATGGGGTCATAAAAGGGGCCCAAGCGGTGAAATGAGCCACATCTTCGCTCAAAATCTGCTTTATTCGGCCAAATGGGGCCAGTTTGGCGGGAAGTGGGCCTTTGTCCTGTCTAACATTGGACCACCGGAGTGGCCAGTACCCCGCACCTCCCCAGGCTTTCCGGCGGAACCCGCACCCTTGGGCCGCCAGCAAAGCGCGTACCTGACCATCTTGAGCCCGCATGCTCGAGCCATACTGTGCCGTGCGCCCACGGCTAGCCACAGGAGACAACGACGTGTCCACTGAAACCATCGCTCCGAATGACACCAGCGCAGCCGCAGAGCTGACTGACCAGGAAATCTTCGCTGCCCACGAGGGCGGCAAGCTCTCCATCGCCAGCACCGTTCCGCTCAGCAACAAGCGCGACCTCTCCATCGCCTACACGCCCGGCGTGGCCCAGGTCAGCCGGGCCATCCACGCTGACCCGGAGCTCGCCAAGAGCCACACCTGGGCCCAGCGCCTCGTGGCCGTCGTCAGCGACGGCACCGCCGTCCTTGGCCTGGGAAACATCGGTGCCAGCGCCTCGCTGCCCGTCATGGAGGGCAAGTCCGCCCTGTTCAAGGCCTTCGGTGAGCTGGACTCCATCCCGCTGGTCCTCAACACCACCGACGTGGACGAGATCGTGGAGACCCTCGTCCGGCTGCGCCCCAGCTTCGGCGCCGTCAACCTCGAGGACATCGCCGCCCCGCGCTGCTTCGAGCTGGAAGAGAAGCTCATCGAGGCCCTGGACTGCCCCGTCATGCACGATGACCAGCACGGCACCGCCGTCGTGGTCCTCGCCGCGCTCACCGGCGCCGCCAAGGTCACCGGCCGGGGGCTCGAGGAACTCCGCGTGGTCATCTCCGGCGCCGGCGCCGCAGGCATCGCCATCGCCGAGATCCTGCTCACCGCGGGCATCGAGGATGTGGTGCTGCTGGATTCGCGCGGTGTGATCAACTCCGCGCGTGCCGACATCGCCGCCGACCCCGCCAGCAAGAAGGCCCAGATGGCAGAGCGCAGCAACCCGCGCGGCATCTCCGGAGGCCCCGGGGAAGCACTGCTGGGTGCGGACGTCTTCGTGGGCGTCTCCTCCTCCAAGCTGGAGGAGGAGCACCTGAAGCTGATGAACCACAGCTCCATCGTGTTCGCACTGTCCAACCCGGACCCCGAAGTCCTGCCCGAGGTCGCTTCGAAGTACGCCGCGGTGGTGGCCACCGGCCGCAGCGACTTCCCGAACCAGATCAACAACGTCCTGGCGTTCCCCGGCATCTTCCGTGGCGCCCTCGACGCCGGTGCACGCCGCATCACCCCAGTGATGAAGGTTGCCGCGGCCCGCGCCATTGCCGAGCTGGCCGACGACAAGCTGTCCGCGTCCTACATCGTGCCCAGCCCGCTGGATCCGCGTGTGGCGCCTGCCGTCACGGCCGCGGTTGCCGCGGCAGTCGAAGCCGAAGCCAACTGAGGCTGAGCGGAACAAAGGCCGGCTAAAGCGCCGGCCGGGACGGGCTCACTGATGGCCCGACGGCGGTGCCTCCTCTGCCGGGGAGGCGCCGCCGTCGTCGTTCCCGGCACGGTCCGCGCCCGGCGGACTGCAGAACTGGCCCCCTAGACTGGGGGCATGAACGCCCAAACCCTCGTGACCGTTCTGTGTGGCCTCGCAATCCTGGTGGGCGTTGCCGGCACCGTCATCCCGGTCCTGCCGGGCAGTTTCCTGATCGGCCTGAGCCTGCTGGCGTGGGCAATCTGGGGCGGTGAGGGCGTCACCGGCTGGGTGGTCTTCGGTGTGGGCATGGTGTTTGTGATGGCGGGCATGGCGGCCAGCGCCGTCCTCGCCGGCCGCAAACTCAAGGAGCACCGGATTCCCAGCCGAAGCGTCGCGCTCGGCGTGGTGCTGGGCATTGCCGGCATGTTTGTCATTCCCGTGGCGGGCCTGTTCGTGGGCTTTGCTGCGGGCCTGCTGCTCAGTGAAGTCCAGCGCACGCGGAACCTTCGAGCGGCGCTGACGTCCAGTTGGGCGGCCCTGAAGGCGACCGGGCTGGGAATGCTCGCGGAGTTCGGCCTGGCCTGCCTCGCCGCCAGCACCTGGGTGGTGGGCGTGTGGGTGGGTGCCGCTTCGGCGTAGTTCCGGCCCGCCATTAGCATGGAGGAATGAGCGCGGGGCAGTTTCCAGGACCGATCTACCGCGACACGCGCGACCTCACGCCCTTCGGCGGCGGCAGGGTCCGCACCCCCGTCCGCGAAATGGCCGAGGGCATGGGCGGGCTCATCCACGGAATGCTCGGCGGCGGGGACTCACGGATCAGCGTGGACGGCAGCGTCCCGCGGCTCAAGCTGCTGCCCGGAAAAGCGGCCAGGACCGTCTACGACGCCATCTTCTCCAACACCGACCCCAACCGGCTCATCGCGGCCGGCCGTGCCTATCCCGGCTGGGCCGGACTCTGCTGTGTGATGGCCGGACTCCTTGCCTACAGGCAGGGCGGCTACCTGCGTGCCGCGGAGCTCCTGCAGCGCGGGCTTTCCATAAGGAACGACGACGAGGCCAACCAGTTTGCCGCCAGTTACCTTACGCGGGTGGTCACCCGGGTGGAGGTGGCGGAGCGCATCGTGGTCCCGGTGCTGTTCAGCGAGGAATCGGTTTTCCTTGCGCTGTCCCATTCCCTTCGGGAGACGGGACAGACCGAGGCGGCCCTGGAAACGCTGGTTCGGCTGCCGCCGTCGCTGCCCACCGCGCTGGCGAGGTGCGCACTCGCCGCCGCCCTGGGCCGGGACCAGGAGGTGGTCGTCTGGACCGAGGGGCTGATGAACGCCGACGACCTCTGCGCCGCACTGCTCCTGGTGCGCGCACGTTCGCTGCGCCGGCTCGGTGCCCACACCCAGGCCCAGCAGGCACTGAAGGAAGTCCTCCGACGGCCGAAGACCAGCATGTCCCTGCGCAACGACGCCCTGACGGACCGCGCCCTGCTGCTGCTGGACAACGGACGGAAATCCCTCAACCCGCGGGAATGGCAGCGCGGCAGGCAGGCGGAGCTCGAAACCTTTGAGGTCATCCGCAAGGATATCGAGGCGCGTCGGGCGTGGGAACAGAAATGGAAGCAGTTCGGCGGCGACTGAGAGGGCGCACGCACTTTTCTGGGTGCCGGCTGAATGCGCGACGACGGGGACCTTGTTAGCATGGCGCACATGCTCCTGTGACTGGAGTCACAGGAGTGGCGGCTCGATGACCTCAAGGGGTGCCCCATGGTGAATCCGTTGCAATGGCCTGTTCTGCGTCAACTGCGTGAAAACGATCCCACGGGCAGGCACCATGCGGTGAAATCCCGGGCAACGGAGAATCTCACGGCACGGATCGAGACGGCAGACCGGGTAGTCCCCTCCGTGTGCCCGTTCTGCGCGGTCGGCTGCGGCCAGAACGTCTATGTCAGGGACGAGCAGGTCATCCAGATTGAGGGCAACCCGGATTCGCCCATCAGCCGGGGGCGGCTGTGCCCCAAAGGTTCGGCATCACTGCAGCTGACCACCGGAGACTCCCGCGAGAAGTACGTGCTTTACCGGCGCCAGCACGGCACCGCGTGGGAGCGGCTGGATCTGGACACTGCCATGGACATGGTGGCCCGGCGCGTTGTTGATACCCGCCGGGAGACATGGGAATGGGAATCCGAGGACGTTCGCACCCGCCGCACGCTGGGCATTGCCAGCCTGGGCGGGGCAACCCTCGACAATGAAGAGAACTACCTCATCAAGAAGCTGTTCACGGCCCTGGGCATCGTCCAGGTGGAGAACCAGGCGCGGGTCTGCCACAGCTCCACGGTCTCGGGCCTGGGCACCAGTTTCGGCCGCGGCGGATCAACCACCTACCTTCAGGACCTGCAGCGCGCCGACTGCATCCTTATCCAGGGCTCCAACTTCGCCGAGGCACACCCGGTGGGGTTCCAGTGGGTCATGGAAGCCAAGGAGCGCGGCGCGAAGATTATCCACGTGGACCCCAGGTTTTCCCGCACCAGCGCCCTCGCCGACACGTTCGTGCCCATCCGCGCCGGAACCGACATCGCATTCCTGGGCGGCCTCGTCAACTGGGTCATCACCCATGAGGCATACTTCCGCGAGTACGTCGTCAACTACACCAACGCGGCCACCATCATCAAGGGCGAGTTCCGCGACACGGAGGACCTCGACGGGCTGTTCTCGGGCTTCGACCCGGACGGTCCGTCCTACAACACCGACACCTGGCAGTACGAGGGAGGTTACGCCGCCGCATCGTCGGGCGAACGGGACTCCGAGGAGCAGGGGGAGGGCAGCTCGGTGGGTGAAGCGTCGCACGCGCAGTCCCACGGTTCCGGCGGTCCCGCGGTGCACGGAAAGTGGCACCGGGACGAGTCGCTGCAGGACCCCCGCTGCGTTTTCCAGATACTGCGCCGCCACTATTCCCGGTACACGCCTGAGATGGTCGAACAGATCTGCGGCGTGCCGCAGGAGCTGTTCACTGAGGTGGCCGAAGCGCTGACCGCCAACTCAGGGCGGGAACGGACCACTTCATTCGCCTACGCCGTGGGATGGACGCAGCACACCACCGGGACGCAGTACATCCGCGCGGCCTCCGTCCTGCAACTGCTGCTGGGCAACATCGGCCGGCCCGGCGGCGGGATCATGGCGCTGCGGGGGCACGCCAGCATCCAGGGCTCCAGCGACATCCCGACCCTCTTCGACCTGCTGCCCGGATACCTGCCCATGCCGCACGCGAAGCAGCACCTGAACCTTGACGGCTACATCGAGGCGGACTCCGCAAGGCGGGGCTTCTGGGCGAACATGGATGCCTATATGGTGAGCCTGCTGAAGGCCTGGTGGGGTGACGCGGCCACCGCGGACAACGACTTCTGCTTCGACTACCTGCCCCGCATCACCGGCAGCCATAGCACCTACGACACCGTGATGGCGCAGCTGGACGGAACCTGCAAGGGCTATTTCCTCATGGGCGAGAACCCGGCCGTCGGCTCCGCCAACACCCGCCTGCAGCGCGCCGGGATGGCCAAGCTCGACTGGCTCGTGGTGCGGGACTTCTCCCTCATCGAAAGCGCCACCTGGTGGAAGGACGGCCCGGAGATCGCCACCGGGGAAATGCGCACCGAGGACATCGCCACCGAAGTCTTCTTCTTCCCGGCCGCGGCGCACACCGAGAAGGCCGGCAGCTTCACCAACACCAACCGGCTGGTGCAGTGGCGCGAACAGGCGGTGGAGCCGGACTCTGAACGCCGCAGCGACCTGTGGTTCATCTGGCACCTCGGCAACCGCATCCGCAAGCTGCTCGCCGACTCACCCGACGACGCCGACCGGCCCGTGCTGGACCTGACCTGGGACTACCCGGCCACCGGCAGCCAGGACGAGCCGGACGCGGACGCGGTCTTCGCCGAGATCAACGGCAGCGCCGCGGACGGCAGCCCCCTCTCCGCGTACACCCAGCTCAAAGCCGACGGGTCGACGTCGTGCGGCTGCTGGATCTACTGCGGCTGCCGGGCTGACGGCGTGAACCAGGCGGCCCGCCGCAAACCCCACACGGAACAGAGCATTTCCAGCCGCGAATGGGGCTGGGCGTGGCCGGCCAACCGCCGGGAGCTCTACAACCGCGCCTCCGCGGACCCCGAAGGGCGGCCGTGGAGCGAGCGGAAGAAACTGATCTGGTGGGATGCCGAGGCGGGCAAGTGGACAGGGGACGACGTTCCGGACTTCGAGCCGGCCAAACCACCCACGTACCGTCCCGGTGACGACGCCACGGGGCCGGACGCCCTGTCCGGCACCGACCCGTTCATCATGCAGGCAGACGGCAAAGGCTGGCTCTTCACCCCGGCAGGCCTGGTGGACGGTCCAATGCCGACGCACTACGAACCGCAGGAATCGCCCTTCGATAACGCGCTCTACGCCCAGCAGCGGAATCCTGTGCGGAAACTCCTGCCCCGGGAAGGCAACCGCTACCAGCCCAGTGGCCGGGAGCACGGCGCCGAGGTGTACCCGTTCGTGCTGACGACGTACCGGCTCACCGAACACTTCACGGCCGGTGCCATGACCCGCTGGCTGCCCTACCTGGCCGAACTGCAGCCGGAGTCCTTCTGCGAAGTATCCCCCGAACTCGCCGCCGAGCGGGGGCTGGCGCACAAGGGGTGGGCCACCCTGGTATCCGCCCGCGGGGCTATCGAGGCCCGGGTTCTGGTGACGGGCCGGATGAAGCCGCTCACGGTGCAGGGCCGGACCGTGCACCAGATCGGCATGCCCTACCACTGGGGTCCGAACGGCCTGAGCCGCGGCGATGCGATGAACGAGCTCTCCTCCATCGCCATGGACCCGAACGTGCACATCCAGGAGGTCAAGGCGCTGACGGTGGATATCCGCCCCGGTCGCCGGCCGCAAGGCCCTGCCCTGCCCGCCCTCGTCGAGGAATACCGGCGCCGGGCCGGCATCAATGAGCACACCGGCCAGGAAGGAATCAAGGCATGAGCGTCACGCAGCTGGGAATGCCCACCATCGGCGCCCCGAGTGAAGCACGCAAGGGCTTTTTCACCGATACAAGCCTGTGCATTGGCTGCAAGGCGTGCGAGGTGGCCTGCAAGGAATGGAACTCGCTGCCCGCGGACAAGCCCCTGGAGCTGACCGGCCAGTCCTTCGACAACACCTCCGCACTGGGGGCCGACACCTGGCGCCACGTTGCCTTCATCGAGAAGAAAGTCCCGGCCGCGGAACCCGCAGGCGCCGAGGGGATCAGGTGGCTGATGTCCTCGGACGTCTGCAAACACTGCACGCATGCCGCCTGCCTGGACGTTTGCCCCACCGGTGCCCTCTTCCGCACCGAACACGGCACCGTCGTCGTCCAGCAGGACATCTGCAACGGCTGCGGCTACTGCGTCTCGGCCTGCCCCTACGGCGTGATCGACCAGCGCCCGGCTGACGGCCGCGTCTTCAAGTGCACCATGTGCTACGACCGGCTCGGAGTCGGCGAAGAACCTGCCTGCGCGAAGGCATGCCCGACCCAGTCCATCCAGTACGGCGAGCTCGACGAGCTGCGGGAACGGGCCGACGCCCGCGTCGCCGAACTGCACACCCGCGGGCAGGACGAGGCGAGGCTGTACGGGCGGGACCCGGACGGCGGCGTAGGCGGCGACGGGGCGTTCTTCCTGCTGCTGGATGAGCCCGAAACGTACGGGCTGCCGCCGGACCCGGTGGTGACCACCCGCGACCTGCCCGTGATGTGGAAACGTGCCGCAGCTGCAGCCGCCGGACTGCTGGCCGGGGCCGCCGTCGCATTCTGGGGAGCCAGGAAGTGAGCCCGCGCCGGGTGCGCGAGGAGTTCACCTCCTACTACGGCCGCCCCATCCTGAAGGAACCCACCTGGGAGGCGCGGGACATTGCCGGCTACATCTTTGCCGGGGGCCTGGCGGCGGTTTCCTCGATGCTTGCGGCAGGCGCACAGCACAGCGGCCGGCCGGCCCTCGAGCGGCGGGCCAAGATCACGGCGCTGACCGCGATCTCAGCCTCTGCAGCGGCCCTGGTGCATGACCTGGGCCGCCCGGAGCGGTTCCTGAACATGCTGCGCGTGGCCAAGCCGACCTCACCAATGAGCGTCGGCTCCTGGATCCTGACCGTGTACGGTCCCCTGGCCGGAGCCAGCGCGCTGTCCAATGTCTTCGGCATCCTGCCAAAGGCGGGCCGTGCCTGCGGGGTGGGCGCTGCCCTCTCCGGCTCAGCCGTGGCCACGTACACCGCCGTGCTGCTGGCGGACACCGCGGTCCCCACCTGGCACGACGCCCACGAAATTCTGCCGTTCGTGTTTGCCAGCTCCGCCGCGGCGTCGGCCGGCGGCATGGCCGCCGCGCTGGCCCCGGTTGCCGAGACGGGTCCAGCCCGGCGCATGGCGGTGGGCGGGGCGCTGCTGGAAACAATCCTGAGCCTGAAAATGGAACGCAGCGGGCATCTCTCCACCGAAACATTCCGGCAGGGGCGCGCGGGCACGCTGATGCGGCTGGCCAAGGCCTTCACCATCGGCGGCGGCGTGGGATTGGCCCTGGGCGGAGGCCGCTCGCGCGCCGTCAGCACGGTGGGCGGACTCGCTGTGGCGGCCGGGTCCGCCTTGCTGCGCTTCGGTGTTTTCGAGGCCGGCAAGGCATCCACACGGGACCCGAAATACGTCGTTGTCCCGCAGCGCGAACGCCTCGAGGCGGGTGGGGCAGCCCGCGGAACCGGCAAGACTGGAACCCGAGTAGGAGCAAACGTGCCATGACTGACGCAATCAGGCAGTGGATGGAAAAGTACATTGCGGCGTGGACCTCTAACGATCCCCAGGACATCGGCGCCCTCTTCACGGAGGAGGCCGTGTACGCCACGCGGCCCTACGACCCCGACCCGTGGCACGGCCGGCAACAGATCGTGGAACGCTGGATCGGCTCAGCGGACCAGCCCGGGGACTGGAGGTTCGAGTGGTCCCTGCTGGGGGCCGACGGCGACCTCGCCTTTGTGCAGGGCCGCACCACGTACCTTGATGACCGGCCCAACTATGAGAACCTGTGGGTGATCCGGCTCGGTCCGGACGGCCGGGCGTCCGGCTTCACCGAGTGGTTCATGGAGCAGAAAATCTGACCGGGCCGGCTTTGAGGGTGTCTAGGCGAACCGGGCCAAGGCCGGAAGCAGCTGTTCTGACAGCAGCGCGGCGCCCAGGACCACCATGATGATGCCGCTGGCCAGTGTGACCCTGCGGGCTGCGTCCGGCCGGGACTGCAGCAGTTTCCGCGAGAGCAGGGCCACGCAGGTGTACACGAGGGCCGCGAGCAGCACGAAGGTCAGGCCCAGCAGGCCGGACTGTACCGGCACCGGCAGGGCCGCGTCGGCGCTGACGAACTGCGGCACCAGGGCAAGGAAGAACAGCAGCCCCTTGGGGTTGATGCCGCTGGTCCCCATGCCCTGGAGGAAGGACCGGACGTGGTTCTGCCCCGGATTTCCGACTGCGGCCGCTGCGGTGAAGCTCGCACCGCGCCATGACCGGAGGGTGACGGTTCCCAGCCACAGCAGGTAGACGGCGCCGGCCACCGTGATCCAGCCGAGGAGCCCGGGCATGCTTGCCAGCACGGCGGCCAGCCCCGCGACCATGAGGATGGTGTGCAGCACGTAGCCGCTGCACAGCCCCACAACCGCGGGCACGAAACTGCGTCGGCCGAGCCCGGCGGTGATGGAGTAGGCCCAGTCCACTCCCGGGGTGCAGGCCAGGGCGGCTGCGACCACGATAAAGGCGAGGAAAAGCTGGGGATTCATGGGCTGGCTCCTGCGTTTTTGGCTGTACGAAAAGCCTAGGCAAAAGCGCGCCAGATGTGCTCTCAAATTTCGCGCGGATCGCGGCCCGTGGAGTAAGATTTTTGCGTGATCGACCATATTGACAGAAGTATATTGCGTTACCTCAAGGAGGACGGCAGGATCACTGCCACGGCGCTGGCCGCGAAGGTGGGGCTGACCGTAGCGCCCTGCCACCGGAGGCTGCGGGACCTGGAGCAGTCCGGCGTGATCCGCGGCTACAAGGCGGACATTGACCCGGCCGCCGTCGGGCTTGGCTTTGAGGCGATTGTGTTCGTAACCCTCCGGCAGGTGGACCGCCCGACCATGGAGATCTTCGAGAACCGGGTGGCGGAGAACCCGAACATCGTGGAGGCGCAGCGGCTGTTCGGTTCCCCCGACTACCTGCTCAAGGTGATCGCGGCGGACCTGCCCTCCTACCAGCGCTTCTACGACAGTGAGCTGACGGTCCTGCCGGGGGTGGAACGGCTGACCTCAACGCTCGTGATGAAGAACCTGAAATCCAACGCGGGCCCGCCGGTGTAACCCTGCCGTCCAAATAGCACGGACAAACATTTGGGGCCCCTGATCCGTGTGGATCAGGGGCCCCAAATGTTCGCTCATGCTGGACTGTCTCCCCTGCTCAGCGGGGGTTCAGCACGACGTTCTGGAAGGCGCCCTTCCCGGTGCCGGTGTGGAGCCAGAGGGCCCCGTCAGCCGACACGGAAATGACGTTCGGGTTGCCGGTCCCGGCGAAGCGGCCCACGCTGGCGAACGTGGTGAAGGCATTCCAGCCGGTGCCCAGCTGCGTGCGGGCGAGGAAGCCGGAGGCGCCGCTGCCGGGGTAGAGCCAGAGAGTGCCGTCCGAAGCCCGGGCCATCAGGTCGGCCTTTCCGTCGCCGTTGAAGTCATTGCCCGCGACGACCTGGGTGAAGCCGGCCCAGCCGGACCCGACCTGCTTCCGGGCGAGGAAGGCACCCGCGCCGTTGCCGGGGTAAAGCCACAGCTTGCCGTCCGGTTCCTGGGCGAGAATGTCCGTCTTTCCGTCGCCGGAGAAGTCGCCGGGAGCGATGATCCGGGCGAACGCCTGCCAGCCGGAACCGATCTTCTTCGGTGTCTGGAAAACGCCCGTCCCGTTGGTGGGGTAGAGCCAGAGCGAACCGTCGGGCTTCCGGGCCAGAAGGTCAGGGCCGCCGGCGCCGTTGAAGTTGCCGGCGGACACCACCTGGTTGAAGACCTGCCAGCCGGAGCCGATCTGCCGGGACGTGCGGAATCCGCCCGAGCCATTGCCGGAGTAGAGCCGCAGGACGCCCTGGGCGGTGCGGGCCAGGACGTCGGGCTTGCCGTCGCCGTCGTAATCGCCGGCCTCCCAGACCTGGCTGAAGCCGGCCCAGTCGACGCCGATCTTCAGCTTGGTCGCGAAGCCGCCGACGCCGTTGCCCGCATACGCGGTGATGGCACCGCCGGTGCCGGCCGACAGGATGTCCGTGAGCCCGTCGGACGTGAAGTCCTGGCCGGCGATCAGCTCAGTGTTGGCCCATCCTGTTGCCAGGGTCCGGCGGGCCAGGAAGCCCCCGGTTCCGCTGCCCGGGTACAGGTAGACGGTCCCGGTGCTGGAGCGGGCGAGCAGGCCCGGGCCCGTGGCGAGCCCACCCGCCGCGGTCAAGGCGGTGAAGCCCTGCCAGCCGGAGCCGATCTGTGTGGACGCCAGGAATCCGCCGGTGCCGTTGCCGGGGTAAAGCCACAGCGTTCCGTCGGCGCGCATGGCCAGCAGGTCGGCGCGCTTGTCGCCGTTGAAATCGCCGGGTGCGATGACGCGCCTGAAGCCCTCCCAGCCGGAGCCGATCTGCGTGCGGGCCAGAAAGCCGCCGGTGCCGCTGCCGGGGTACAGCCACAGTGCCCCGTTGGACGTGCGGGTAATGAGGTCCGTCTTTCCGTCCCCGTTGAAGTCGCCGTTGCCGAGGACCATGTTGAACATGTTCCATCCGGTGCCGATCTTCACTGCCGTGCCGAGCTTGTTTCCGCCCAGGCCGGGGAGCAGCAGGAGCGAGCCGTCCGCTTCGCGTGAGACCATGTCCGGGCGTCCGTCGCCATTGAAGTCGCCGGCGGAGAACTGGATCCTGGTGTGCAGGGCAAGGTCGGCGTCGATGGTCACAGTGGCCGAGGTGGCCGTGACGGCGTTGATGGTGACCCGGGTGCCCGCATGCGTGATGAACGTACTGCCCGTCTGCCAGGTGTGGTTGGTGGCGTAGTAGCCGCTGAACGGAATGGTGGACGGCATCAGCGCCAGCGAGGACGAGGGCGTGGCGCCGCCGCGCTGAACCACCTTGACGCCCCGGTTGCCCGCGGGCCCGCTGGCCAGGTAGGCGTCGTAGCCGGCTGGCTGCCGGAGCTCCAGGTAGTAGACCTCCTTGCTGACCGGGTCGGTGAACTTCACCGCGCGGTACGCCAGCTTCGTGTCGCCCCAGGGCTTCAGCGTGTAGCTCTTGACGCCGGAGGCCACGCCCAGGTCGCGGATATCGGTGGCGGCACCCAGGCCCTTGGCGTCCCAGAACGGCGAACTGATCACCGGCATGTTGTAGCTGGACAGGCCCATCAGGTCGGTGCTGTCGCCGTATTCCCGGATGTAGCAGGAGGAATCGGTGAACTGTCCGGTGCTCGTGGTGCCCACGTCCGACACGCCGCTGCTGCACTGCAGGGCGTCGGCGTGCATGGACCCCAGGACATGGCCGAACTCGTGGGCGATCACGCTGTTGGTGAAGCCGCTGATCTGCGGCATCAGCACCCGTCCGCTGTTGCCGGTGCTGCTGAAGCCCGCGCCGAGGGCGCCGCCGGAGAGCGTTGCGCTGGGAACGAAGATCACCAGGGCCTTGTTGGCGCTGTAGGTCCACTTCAGCTCGGTGGTGATCTTGTTGATCATGTCGTAGTAGGAGTCCGTCGACCTCGCCGTCTTGGAGGCCAGGGTTGCCCGTTCGGTCACGGTCATGGAAATGCGGCCGCCGGACATCGCCTTCCAGTAGTTGCTGGAGGCCGTCACGGCCGCTTCCGCCTGGGCCATCGGAACCACTGCCTTGTTGTCCAGCAGTGTGGCGACGACGACCTTGACCGACATGGCCGCGGCTGCGGTCCCGCCCGCCTCAGCCTGCAGGGCCAGGCCGGCAGGCGGCCCGTCCGCCGGCACGCCAGGAGCGGACTCGTACCCGTGGTGCACCTGCTCCGTTCCGGACTGGACCGGCAGCGCCGTGCCGGTTCCCGCGGGATCTGTGGCTGCCGATGCGGTGCCGGGAAGCGAGACGAGACCCGCGGCGAGAACCAGCAAACCCGTGGCCGACGCGATTGAACGGGAAAAAGAGCGCATTAAGTTCCTTATTGAGACCGACCCCCGGCGGAGACCCTGAGTGAACGTTGCATCCGCCGCGAGCCCAGCGCTGCGGCGGATGCGGAATCAGGCTACAGTCGCCGCCGCAGGACAGCCGCCGGAATATCCGCAGTTTTGCCCAATGATTTGCGCAATATCGGTGCGGCGATCCGGACGGCCGGAATCAGTGCTCTAGGAGGCCCGTGGTCCGGTAGGGAATCACCTCGCGCAGGAACATGCTGGTGGACGTCCGCACGATTCCTGGGCACAGCCGGATCTCCTCGGACACCCGGTACAGGTCATCGGGGCTCGTGGCCACCACCCGGATCAGCAGGTCCGTGTCGCCCGCCGGGGCGTGGCATTCCAGCACCTCGGGGATTTCGCGCAGCGCGGCGATGGCTTCGTTGAGATGGCTCTGGTCCAGTTCGGCGCTGACCGCAGCGGCGACACCCCGGCCCAGGGCCGCGGGCAGCACGCGGCTGCTGTTGGGCCGGAGCGCTCCCGACGCCGTCATCCGCTCCAGGCGGGACTGTACAGTTCCGCGGGCCAGGCCAAGCCGCTGGGACAGGACCATGATGGGCAGGCGCGGGTCCTCGTCCAGGGCGGCCAGGATTCGCCGGTCAGTGGCGTCGAGCTGCTGCAATCTGATCACTTCCTGTCCGGATTGGCCAAGGATGACTGATCAGATTGACCAGTGCCCTCCATGCCCGTTGCGCCTACTGTAGGTCTTCTGCTCAGATAGTGGCAACGCAGGCGACGGTTACCCCCACCGCCGGCAGGCTACAGGCTCCCGGCATACCACCCGGCTCCCTGGACCGCGCTTCCCGCAAGGAAGCGGCCGCTGATTGACACTTGTTCACGCATTCGTCTTTCCGCAAGAAGTGCCTCGCTTCCCGTGACGGAGTTCCGTCCGGGACAGGCACGGCAAGAGCCCCTGAGCCACCGATTCCCGGCCAACGCCCGGAGTGTGCGGTAGCTGAGGGGCTCTTGTGGTGTTCGGCATAGGGTGGAGGACATGACTCGCGCTGGCCGCTTCGCCCCCAGCCCGTCCGGTGAACTGCACGTGGGGAACCTCCGGACGGCAATCCTCGCCTGGCTTTTTGCCCGTTCCACCGGCCGGCGGTTTCTGCTGCGCGTCGAGGACCTCGACCGGGCACGGGCAGGGGCCGAGGCAGTGCAGCTGCGCGACCTGGCTGCCGTCGGGGTGACCTGGGACGGCGCAGTGGTGCGCCAGACGGACCGCGGGCCGCTGTACGCGGCCGCCATCGCCCAGCTGGCGGCGGCCGGCCTGACCTACGAGTGCTTCTGCACCCGCCGCGAAATCCAGGAGGCACCCTCCGCGCCGCATGCACCCCAGGGTGCCTACCCCGGAACATGCCGGGAACTGCCGGCGGCTGAGCTTGAGTTCAAGCGGTCCACCCGCCCGGCGGCCATCCGGCTGCGTTCCTCGGCCGCTGAATGGACCGTGGAAGATGTGCTGCACGGGGCGTTCACCGGAGCGGTGGACGACTTTGTGCTGCGCCGGAACGACGGCGTGACCGCCTACAACCTGGCCGTCGTCGTGGACGATGCCGAGCAGGGCATAGACCAGGTGGTCCGGGGTGACGACCTCCTGCCGTCCACACCCCGCCAGGCATATCTGGCGTCACTTTTGAATATTCCCGTGCCGGAATATGCGCATGTGCCGCTGGTGGTGAATGCCGACGGCGCGCGGCTGGCCAAGCGGGACGGTGCGGTGACCCTCGGTGACCTGGCCGCCGTCGGAGTCCCCGCCGAAGAGGTGCGCCGGGCCATCCTGGCGTCACTGGGCCTGCCGGGGGCGTCATTAGAGGCGGCACTGGGGGAGTTCAAACCCGCCGGGCTGCCGCGTGAACCGTGGGTGTGGGCAGGGTTGTAGGGTCATCTCCGGCGCTGGCCGGACCCGTCGAGGGCCCTGCTTGTCAGGCGGTCTTGTGCCGCTGCTCCAGTCGCTCCAGCGCCGCGTGGAGCAGGTCTGTGCTCCGGCGTTCATCGATGATGATCGAGGCCGCGAGTGCAGCCACGATGATCAGCAGGCAGACGGGGACGGAGACGCCCGCCGCCGCCAGTGCCACGCTTCCCGCGAGTACCACCACCACGCCGGTGGTCACGGCGATCAGGACGCGGTCGACGCACGTCATGACGCTGAAGAGCGCCGTCAGCGAGACCTTGAACAGGGCGACGGGAACGGCGATGGTGGCGATTGCTGCGGCGCCGCTGATGTGCGCGGCATGGTCGATGTAGTACGCGGCGACGTGCAGGCCCGCCCCGGTGGCGGCAATGGCAGCGAAGACGGGGATGTGCCCGTAACCGAAGAAGTATGAGCGGTGCCGCTGCAGGTGCAGGGCCCGGCCGGCAGGCAGGATGAAGTAGATCCACCACATGCCGAAGGCCAGTGCGGTGCCGCCGATGCCCACCAGGGCCGCATCAACGGACCACCCGTGGTTGGACACAATGGCACGGAGTGTCTCGACCGCGCCGATCAGGCATTCGCCGAGCGCGATGATGGCCAGCAGGCCGTAGCGTTCGGCAATGTGGTGGGCATGCCAGGGAGTGGTTGCGTTCCGTTCCGCCCAGTACGGGGTGGCCAGTTCGAGGACATACAGCGGTGCGATCATCAGGAACGTGGTGGTCACGTCCGCCTGGATGAACAGCACCGCGATCCACCCCAGCTGGACCACTGCCAGGTATCCGGCGTAGCGCAGGCATGTCTTCCTGCGGGCGGGGTCCTGCCGTCCGGCCCGCAGCCAGTGGGAGATCAGTGCCAGCCGCATGATGATGTAGCCGCCCACGATGACGGTGTTGTCCACGTGCTTGCCCTCCACGAGGGAGTGGAACATGGGTTCTATCCCCATTGTCAGGACCAGGACACCGACCAGCTGGACCATGGTCACCACCCGGAACACCCAGTCGTCGGTGTCGTAGGCGCTGGCGAACCAGGTGAAGTTGATCCAGGCCCAGATCACCGCGAACAGCGCAAAGGAAAAGCCGAGAAGCCCTGCGCCGAAGTGTGCCTCCGCGATCTCGTGGGCAAACTGGTTGCCGGCCACGCCGAAGGCGATGACGAAGGTCAGGTCGAAGAAGAGCTCCAGAGGGGTGGCTGTCCGGTGCGGCTGGTGCGGATCGCGGCCGCCCATGCGGGCCACGGCGTGCCGGAGGGGATTAGAGGGCATGGGTCAAAGGTAGCGCGGGGTTCCGCAGGCGCACCCCCGCCCGCCAGAGCAGGGCAATATATGTCAGGTCGAACACGCTGCACAGCGCTCCGAGCCCCAGGATCAGGGCAGAATTTCCGTACCCGCCGTAGACAATGGTGGGGGCAAGAGTGCCGATCCACTTGGCCACGGCGATGACGAGTGACTGGCCCCGGCCGCTTCCGCGCGAGACGAACATCGCAATGAACAGGCCGGACATCAGCAGGTTCTGCAGGAACGCGGCGTACTTGGTGGCGTCGTCCCAGCCGAACTCGGCCACGAAGAGCAGCTGCACCGCGAACGATGTGAGTCCCAGCAGGACGGCCCAGCCTATGAAGAGCGGCCGCGTGATCCAGGCCGGCAGCTCGGCCCGCCCGAACCTGAGGAAGGTGTAGACGATGAGAACGTCTGCCAGGCCCCAGACGATGTTGAAGACACCCTGGGCCGACAGTCCCGTTGCCACGGAGCGCGAGGCGTAGATGGCTTCCCATGCGAAGTTGAGCGCCAGGGCTGCCGCCGGGATGGCGTAGGTCCGTTCCCGGAAACCCAGCCGGATCGCCTCGACGTAAACGGCGGTCCAGGCCAACCCGCTGACGATGGTCAGGAATAGGATCATTTCGCTCCTCGACTCGGCAATGACTGCAACGCGGGGTCACTTAGCGCCCAATCCCGGGCCGGAATTGGGCGGTATCTGACCCCGCGTTGCTTTGGCTGCGGGAGGTCTATACACGGCCCAGGGCGTCGATGTCCTCCAGGAACTCCTCATGCACCTCGTCGCTGACGGTGGTGCGCGTGTCGGCGATGGCGTCGAGGTAGTCCTGGGTGGCAGGACCCTTCCGGACTGCCTCGCGGACGGAAACGCCGCCCCCGGAAGCCAGCCCGCCGTCGTCGTACACGGCCTTTTCCAGCGCCCGCTGGGAGGCGCTGCGAGCCGCGAACTCGATGTCAGCGGGGGAGAAGCCCTTGGTGCGGTCCACGAGCTGCTCCACGTCCACGTCGTCCACCACGGCGGCGGGGATGAATCGCTGCCACATGGCTTCGCGGGCCTGCCGGTCGGGGAGGCCGATGGGAATCACGTAGTCGAACCTGCCGTGGCGCAGGAAGGCGGTGTCGAGGGCGCGGATGAAGTTGGTGGCGCACACCAGGAGCCGGCCGGGCTGTTCGCGGAAGGCCGGGATGATCTTGAGCAGTTCGTTGGTGACGCCCTGCAGCGGCGACGGCGGGTCCCCGGCGCGCTGGGAGGCGATCTCCTCGACCTCGTCGATGAACACGACGGCGTGCTCGAGTTCGGAGATCTCCAGGAAGGTCTCCCGCAGTGCGCCGGCCAGGCCCTTGGGGTCTGAGGCCAGCCTGGACGGGAAGACCTCCACGAACGGCCACTCCAGGCGGGAAGCGATGGCCTTGGCGAAGGTGGTCTTGCCGGTGCCGGGCGGCCCGAAGAGCACCACGGCGCGCGGCGGCACCACACCGAATTCGTCGGCGAGGTCGGCCTCGGCCAGGGGAAGGACCAGCCTGCGTTCCAGCAGCTCCTTTTCACGGCGCATGCCGGCCACGTTCTCCCACAGGTCGCGGGCCAGGATCCGGCCGCCGAGCAGGCTGAGGGGTTCGAGTTCCTGGCGCTGCACGGGAATGGTTCGCTCGAAGTAGCGAAGGTTCTTCTTGAGCACGAAGCCGCGGCTCAGGAAGGCCTCCACCCGGGTCTCGCTTTCGGGCATGAGCGCTGAGAGTTTGTTCAGGCCGTGCGGTGCCATCCGGTTTTCGACGGCGGCCAGCAGCGAGGTGCCGATGCCACGGCCGCGGAACTCGGGCAGCGTGGCCAGGAAGACCACCCAGCCCTGGTCATGCGCCGCGCGGCCCACGGCGGCGCCCACCACCTGATCGCCCTGCACCGCGACCACGGCATGGTCCTTCTCGCAGGAGGCCAGGACTTCGGAGAGCGCATAGACAGGCTCGACGTTGGTGGCCTTCAGCGACTCCCAGAGGTGCAGGATGCCGTCCAGGTCCGCGGAGTGGAAGTCCCGGATCCGCCAGTTGGTCATGAGGTGTCTCCCGTGGTTCGACGTTGAGCCAGTTCTGAGCTGCCTGGTTATCGGGCTGCTCAGCCGAGCATAGGCGATGGCGCGCCGGCACGGGGTTGCAGGTGCGTTGCGTTACGCCGGGCGGTCAGCGTGCGGCCGCGCCGTTGCTTGCCTCCTTGGAGGCGGCGCCCCTGCGGAATCGGTGCGTGCGTTCGTGGTCATCCTTGGTGTGCACCACCAGGACGGGGCATTCGGCGTGCGCCACACATGCGGTGCTCACCGAGCCGAGATGCAGGCCCATGAAACCGCCGTGGCCCCGGCGCCCCACCACCAGCATCGCCGCTCCGGCCGCCGCCTCCACCAGCGTGGCCGGGGCCGGGCCGCGGACCAGTTCACTGGTCAGCGCCTCCGGGATGTCCGGCCCGAACGCCTTCTCGATGGACTCGGCAAGGATCTTGGCCGCCGAGGTTTCAAACGCCTCGAAATCCGGGGGGATGTACCCGGCATACATTTCCGGGAAGTGCCAGCACGCCACGGCATGGACGCGGGCGCCCAGCCCGGGTGCCAGCCGGGCCGCCAGCCGGAGGGCCTCCACCGAGGAGTCCGAGCCGTCCACGCCCACAACCACTTTGCCTTCAGCATCCATCGCTGTTCTCCTTTGCAACATCGACTTTGCAACACTGGACTTTTGCAATCAGGGCCGGAGGCCCTGGCCACGGTTAGGATCACCGCCGCTGCAGCGGCTCCATCTGCAGTGCGACGCCGGCAGCCGCGGCGTCCCGGAACCGGGCGTCGATCTGCACCACGTCCCGCCCCGCCCGCTGCAGCAGGCTGGCGGCGACCCCGGCGCGGTAGCCGGTGGCGCAGTGCACCCAAAGGCACCCGCCGGGCAGTTCACCCAGGCGGTCCAGCAGCTCGTGCAGCGGAACGTTGATGGCCCCGGTTATGTGGGATTTCGCGAACTCGTCTGTGCGTCGGACGTCAAGGATGGTGTCGCCGTCGGGCTTTTCATGGACGACGGCGGGCCAGCCGGCCCGGGGATAAGAGGCAAGGGGGGCTCCCGGCGCGAGTTCACCCGGTTCTGTTCCCACCGCGGCATCCGGGCGGTCGATGCCGATGCGGGAAAGGTCCCGGATGGCGTTTTGCAGGTCTTCGCGGCCGCCAACGAGCGTCAGCTTCTCGCCCCACGGCAGGACCCAGCCGAGGTACGAGCTGAAGCTGCCGCCCGAGCCGTACTCGAAGCTGACGGTGCCCTGCAGGTGGTTGCTGGCGAACAGCATGCGGTGACGCAGGTCAACCACCCACTCGCCCCCGGCCAGCCGCTCCGCCAGTTCACCGGCGCCGACGGACTCCGGCAGGGCCAGATCAGCAGGTTCCGGGCCCGTCATGTTGATGGGGGCCATATGCGCGTAATAGGAAGGGTAGGCGGAGAGGTTGGCCATGAGCTCGGCCGCGAAGTGCTCCGGATCGGGGTCCGCCAGGGCGTGGTTGGTTTCCCGCTCCTCCGCGATGGTTGAGGCGTCCGCGCGGGATGCCGGCCCGATCGAGCAGAACGAGCCGAACCCGTGGGTGGGATAGAGGGCGGCATCGGGGCCGGCTTCGTCGGCGAGCCGGTGGATGGACGTGTATTGGTCCCGGGTCAGAGCGGCGGTGTCTCCGGGGCCGAGGAGATCGGTGCGGCCGACAGAGCCGAAGAGCAGGCTGCCGCCGGAGAACACTGCCCGTGCCTGGCCGTCCGTGACGATATAGGACAGGTGCGTGTGGGTGTGCCCGGGAGTTGCCAAGGCCCGGAGGGTGAGTCCGCCGATCTGCACCTGCTGGCCGTCCGCCACGGGCTCGCGTTCATAGGCCACCGGGTCCGCGGCGTTCACCAGGTACTTGGCGCCGTGGGCGCGGGCGAGGATCAGGCCGCCGGTGAGGTAATCGTTGTGGACGTGGGTTTCGGCCACGTGGGTGATCTGCACCCCAGCCTTCCGGGCGGCTTCCTCGATGCGGTCCGTGTCCCGCTGGGCGTCGACCACCAGCGCCACTCGGCCGTCGTGGACCAGGTAGCTGCGGTCCCCGAGCTGCGGGGTTTTGATGACAACGACGTCCATAAAGCCGCCCTTCGACGCACCGGTGAGGCGCCGCACATCGTGGGCCTCGCCCCGGATGCCTCCATGGTAGGCCGATTGGCGGCGGAAGGAGCCTGCCGGGCGTGAGTGCCCCGGCATTTCTGCACCGCTTTCCCAATGCGTCCCGCTGCCGGCGCCCGGGTTGGTGCGGCGGCGGCAGCTTGCGGGAGGGGAAAACGGTGCAGAAATGACCCGGATGTTCGCGCTGTGTTGGGTTAGATCCGGTCCGCGGTGCCCGGGCCGGGCCGGTTGGCGATGACGGGGGACATGCCGGTGAAGCCTTCACGGGCTTCGGCGATTTCGTGGATGCGTTTGCGGCAGGCGTACCAGCCGGCCACCATGAGCGCGATGGCGATCAGTGTGACCACGAGGGTCAGGGGTGAGTCGATGAAGACCATGACGAGGACGCCCACCAGGAACAGCAGGGAGAGGTAGCCGGTGTAGGGCGCGCCGAACATCCGGAATGAGGGGCGTTTGAGCCAGCCTTTGTCCGCCCAGCGCTTGAGCTGGATCTGGCACAGGACGATCGTGGCCCAGGTGACGATGATGCCCACGGAGGCGATGTTCAGGACGATTTCGAAGGCCTGCGACGGGACGAGGTAGTTCAGCGGGACGCCGAGCAGGGAGACGCCGGCGGTGATGGCGATGCCGCCGTAGGGGACGCCGGCTTTGTTCATGCGCTGGGCGAATCTGGGGGCGGAGCCGGCCACGGACATGGAGCGAAGGATCCGGCCGGTGGAGTAGAGGCCGGCGTTGAGGGAGGACAGGGCGGCGGTGAGGACCACGAGGTTCATGATGACGTCCACGCCCTGGATGCCGATGGAGCCGAAGAACGTCACGAACGGGCTGACGCCTTTTTCGTAGGACGTGAAGGGCAGGAGCAGGGCCAGGAGGATGACGGAGCCGACGTAGAACACGGCGATCCGGAAGACCACGGAGTTGATGGCCTTGGGCATGATCTTTTCGGGGTTTTCGGTTTCGCCGGCGGCGGTGCCGACGAGCTCGATGGAGGCGTAGGCGAACAGGACGCCCTGCATGAGGATGATCATGGGCAGCAGGCCGTTGGGGAAGATGCCGCCGTTGTCGGTGATGAGGCTGAAGCCGGTTTCCTGGCCGGGGACGGGGGTGCCGAAGATGACGAAGTAGGTGCCGACGATCAGGAACGCAACCAGGGCCGCGACCTTGATAATGGCGAACCAGAATTCCATTTCGCCGAAGACCTTGACGGAAACAAGGTTCAGGCCCAGGACGACGACGAGGGCGGTCAGTGCCCAGACCCACTGGGGGACGTCGGCCATCCAGGGGACGTAGTTGCCGAAGAAGTTCATGTAGAGGGCGGCGGCGGTGATGTCCACGATGGTGGTGGTGGCCCAGTTGATCCAGTAGAACCAGCCGGAGACGAAGGCTGCCTTCTCGCCGAAGAACTCGCGGGCGTAGGAGACGAACGAGCCCGACGACGGCCGGTGCAGCACCAGTTCACCGAGGGCACGCAGGATCAGGAAGGCGAAGAAGCCGCAGACGGCGTACGCGATGACCAGGGACGGTCCGGCGGCGTTGAGCCGGCCCCCGGCGCCGAGGAACAGGCCGGTGCCGATCGCGCCGCCGATGGCGATCATCTGGATCTGCCGCGGTTTCAGGCTCTTGTGGTAGCCCTTGTCCTCGGCGTGCAGAAGGTTTTCGGTGGCATGCGCCTGGGCCGGGACAGTGTGGTCCGTGATGGGTTGGTTACTCATGGGAGTCCTTTGATTTCCTGTTGGGGGAAGGAATCTTACGGTTGGGGGTTGGCCGTTACTTGCTGAGGTTTGCCAGGCGTTCGGGGCTGAGGAGCTCCTGCAGCTGGGTTTGGGTGAGCAGTCCGTGTTCCAGGACCAGTTCGGCCACGCCGCGGCCGGTGGCCAGGGCTTCCTGCGCGATGGCGGTGGCGGTGGCGTAGCCCAGGTGCGGGTTGAGGGCCGTGACCAGGCCGATGGACTGTTCCACGGTGAGGCGCAGCCGTTCGGTGTTGGCGGTGATGCCGCGGACGCAGCGGGCCGTGAGGGTGCGGCAGGCTGCTTCGAGGTGCGAGATGCTTTTGTGCAGGCTGTGCACGATGATCGGTTCGAAGGCGTTGAGTTGGAGCTGCCCGGCTTCGGCGGCCATGGTGATGGTGACGTCGTTGCCGATGACTTCGTAGGCGACCTGGCTGACCATTTCCGGGATCACCGGGTTGATCTTGCCGGGCATGATGGAGGATCCGGACTGGACGGCGGGCAGGTTGATCTCGCCGAGGCCGGCGCGTGGTCCGGAGGAGAGCAGGCGGAGGTCGTTGCAGATCTTGGAGAGCTTGACGGCCACGCGTTTGAGTACGCCGGAGAGGTGGACGAAGGCGCCTACGTCCTGGGTGGCTTCGATGAGGTCGACGGCGGTGACCAGGGGCAGCCCGGTGATCTCGGCGAGGTGGCGGCAGGCGGCCTCGGCGTAGCCGGCGGGGGCGTTGAGTCCGGTGCCGATGGCGGTGGCGCCGAGGTTGATCTCGTGGATGAGCAGGTCCGCCTCGGCCAGGCGGAGCCGGTCCTCGCCGATGGTCACGGCGTAGGTGCCGAATTCCTGGCCCAGGGTCATGGGGACGGCGTCCTGGAGTTGGGTGCGGCCCATTTTGACGACCGTGCGGAATTCGAGGGCTTTGGCGGCGAAGGCCTCTTCGAGTTCGGCCAGGGCGGAGAGCAGCTCGCGGGCGGCGAAGATGGTGCCGAGCTTCACTGCGGTGGGGTAGACGTCGTTGGTGGACTGGCTGAGGTTCACGTGGTCGTTGGGGTGCAGCCGGGCGTAGTCGCCCTTGGGGTGGCCCAGGATTTCCAGGGCCCGGTTGGCGATGACCTCGTTGGCGTTCATGTTCGATGACGTTCCGGCGCCGCCCTGGATCACGTCAACGACGAACTGTTCGCTGAGCGCACCGTTCATCACATCGGTGCAGGCCTGTTCGATGGCTGCGGCGCGTTCGGCGTCGAGCAGCCCGAGTTCGAGGTTGGTGCGGGCCGCCGCGAGCTTCACGGCGGCGAGGCCGCGGACCAGGTGCATGTTGGTGGAGAGCGGCTGGCCGGTGATGGGAAAGTTTTCCACGGCGCGGAGCGTGTGGACGCCCCAGTATGCGCCGGCGGGGATGTCGCGGTCACCGAGCAGGTCGTGCTCGGAGCGCATGCCGGACAGGGGAGGGGCGTCCGGCAGGGTTTGGGTTTCGGTCATATGGAGGTCCTTAATGAACGTCGTCGGTCGGGGACAGTTAGGAAAAATCTGCGGCCTGCAGCAGGCCCACGGGGTGGCCGCCGCCCAGGACCACGCCGGTGGCGATGCCCGCAAGGGCAGAAGTGTCGACCTCGAGCGCCCCCAGCGCGCGGACGGTGACGGGCATCCGGGCCCGGTCGCCGCCGTCGGAAATCTTGACGGCGACGGCCCGGCCGTCCGGCAGCCCCACCAGCTGGATGCCCTCGAAGCCGTCCTTCGCCAAGGCGCCGGGCAGGAGGCGCATAAGCTCCGTGACATCGCGGCCCTCGCCGGCCACCATTTCCGGGTGGCGGCGCATGGAATGTGCGACGGCGGCTTCCGGGCTTTCGGGGGCGGGCGCACCGCCGTCGGAGACACCGTCCGGCCCTTCGGCCGAAGCGAGGCGGCCGAAGGCGCGGGCCATGCCGGCAAGGGTGAGGGCGAACAGCGGGGTGCCGCAGCCGTCGGTGCTGATGCCGGCAGGTTCCTCGCCGGTCAGCTCGGTGACGGTTTCGGCAACGAGCTTTTGCAGCGGGTGGGAGGGGTCGAGGTAGCCCTGGACCGGCCAGCCGTTGATGACGCAGGTGGCGGCCATGGCGGCGTGCTTGCCGGAGCAGTTCTGTGCCAGCTGGGTGGGCCTGCCACCCTCGCGCAGCCACTCCTCGCGCTCACGGACGCCGTAGGGGAGGTCGGTGCTGTTTTCGAGGGCCGCAGGGGTGAGCCCGTGGAGTTCCAGGATGCGGTTGGCGCCGTCGAGGTGCCGGGCGGCGCCGGAGTGGCTGGCGGCGGTGAGGGCCAGCAGGTCGGCGGGCAGATCCAGCCCGGCCCGGACCATGGCCACGGACTGCAGCGGCTTGAGGGAGGACCGCGGGTAGAACGCGGCCTGGGGTTCGCCGGCGGAGAGCAGGGTGCGGCCGCCGGGCGCGGTAGCGATCAGGGAGCCGTAATGGACGCTTTCCACCATGCCGTTACGGGTCTGGAAGGCGAGGGGCTCGTGCCGCGGAAGACGTGCAGCGGAGGCTGCGGCACTTGCGGGCACGGCCGATTGAGGGCTTACGGGCATGGCGGGGGAGGGCATGGAGTCCTTGGGTGGTGGTTTGCTGCTGGTGTTATTGACTAAGGATGGAGTCGAGCGCTTCGCCGACGGCGCGCAGGTGCCCGGCCATGGCGGCGCTGGCGTCTGCTGATGAGCCGGCTTCGATGGCGTCGAGGATCTGCAGGTGCTCGACGTCGGAGGCGTGCTGGCGGTCGGCCACCATGTTGAGGGTTTCGGACTGGTGCGCGAGGGCATCGCGGATGTCCGCCACCACGCTCTCGAACACCTTGTTGCCGCTGGCGCGGGCGATGGCTGCATGGAACGCCGAATCGAGGGCGACCCAGGCTTCCGGATCGGTCTCCGCGGCCATCGATGCCATCATGCCGCGGAGGATTTCCAGGTCCTCTGCGGTGCGGCGCTCGGCGGCCAGGCCTGCTGCGGGAACTTCGATGTGCGGCCGGGCCTCGGTGAGGTCCCGGGCTGAGAACTGGCCCAGGACGAGGTCGTTGGCCACATGGTCGGCCACGACGAACGTGCCCCGCCCGGTCCTGGTCACTGTCAGGCCGAGGGCGGTGCAGGAGCGCAGCGCCTCGCGGATCACGGAGCGGCTCACACCGTACTGTGCCGCCAAGGCTGCCTCCGAGCTGAGCTTGGATCCAACGGACAGAGCCCCGCTTTGGATGTCACCGCGGATGGCGTTGAAGACGGCTTCGGCTGCACTGAGGCGCGCCAGCGGAAAGGTGCTTGCTCCGCTCGGTTGATCGCCGCGCTGTCCGGCTGTCCGGCTGTCTGACAGGTTCACGATTAAGAATATGGCACGGATCACACGCGGGTGTCAACCCGGTCCTGCCTGAATGAAGCCGGCGTTTAGCCGCGTCCGCCCGGAGTGCGTTCGATGAGTCCGCTCACGGCGAGGCTGCGGGCAGTTCCAGGCTCAGGACGGTTCCCTCGGCCCCGGTTTCTGCCACCGTGACGTCGCCGCCGTGGCGGAGGGCGGCGTCCTTCACCAGTGCCAGCCCTATTCCGTAGCTGGGCCGTGCCGGACTGTGCCCGGCCAACCTTCCGCGGGCAAACCGCTCGAATACCCGGTCGGGTTCGATGCCCACGATTCCGGGGCCGGTGTCCCGGACCGTGATCCGGACTTTCCGGCCGGCGGTCGAGACGGCGACGCCGATCCGGCCGGACTCGGGCGTGTGGGAGAGTGCATTCTCCACGAGCGCCGTGACCATCCGCCGCAGCAGGTGCGCGGGAAGGAGTACACGCGGCGGCCCCGCAGCCCCGGCGTCAACGGAGCACTCCAGCACAATGCCGGCTTCCCGGGCGAGGAGGCGAAGATCGTCCGTCACGGCCGGGACCAGCGCCGCCACATCCGTCGGTTCCGGGTTCTCGGCCGATGCGGCGGACGCGGAGGCGGACATCAGCAGCAGATCATCCACCAGTTCCGCGAGCCCGGCACTGTCCTGGCGGAGCCGGGCCAGCGCCGGGGCGGCCGGGCTGTCTGGTCCGGCCTTGCGCTGGGCGAGCTGCAGGCGGGCGTCGAGTACTGCCAGCGGGGTCCGCAGCTCATGGCTGGCATCCTGGACGAAGCGCCGCTGCGCGGCCAGTGCTTCGCCGAGCGGTTTCACGGCGCTCCTGGCGCTGACCAGGCCGGCGGCGGCTGCGAGCACCACGCCCAGCGCGCCGCCAAGGACCAGCGCCAGCAGGCCATCGGCTTCGTCAATGTAGATCCGGCCGGCACCGGCGGGGTGCTGCACGAGTTCGGCGGGCTGGGAACGGTAGAGCGCAAACAGCACCAGCGCCAGGATCACGACGGCGACGCTCGCGGCGCATACCAGCGCGATCTGGGCACTCACCTTGCGGGCGGCGGTCCGCAGGATCAGCCGGTCGGCGTCCGACGCATTCACGATGGGTCTCCCAACTGGTATCCGGCGCCGTGCACGGTGCGGATGATGTCCCGGCCCGCCTTCCGGCGGAGGTAGTGCACGTACGTGTCGACGGCGCCCGGCTGGTCCGCCGCCGAGAACACCTTGCCGAGGAGCTCGGCCCGGGAGAAGACCCGTTCCGGCTCGGCGGCCAGCACCTCCAGCAGCGACCCTTCCCGGGGGGACAGCGATACGCGGTCACCGTAAGGTGAAAGCAGGAGCCGGGCGGCGGCGTCGTACGTCCAGTCCCCGAGCGGCAGGGGCCGCAGCGGCGGATGGAAAGTGCGTGTGAGGGCGCGGAGCCGGGCGGCGAGCTCGGCGGCGTCGAACGGCTTCACCAGGTAGTCATTGGCGCCGGCGTCCAGGCCGTCCACCTTGTCCTGCACGGTGCCGAGCGCCGTGAGGATCAGCACCGGCGCGGTCACGCCCTTGTCCCGCAGCGCGGTGACCAGGGCTGCGCCGTCGAGAAGGGGGAGTCCGCGGTCCACCACCAGGGCATCCCACTCCCGGGTGAGCCCGAGGTGCAGTCCCTGCCGGCCGTCCCGGACCAGGGTCACGTCGAAGTCGTCCCCGATGAGTTCGGCGATGAGGGGCCCGAGCTGCCGGTCATCCTCCACCAGCAGCACGCGCTTCTTCCGGTTCGCGTCCATGACTGCCATTCTGTCCCAATCCGACAAGGTGCCGCTGCTCAGGAGGCCGGGGCGGGAACCGGTCCCAGCCGGGCCAGGAACGGCAGGCGCGCGAGGACCGCCAGCCCGTACTTGTTCCACAGGCCCGTGATGAAGGAGGCCCCGGTCAAGGAGGTCAGGAACGACGCCGCGACGTCGGTGGGGTAGTGGACGCCCAGGTAGATGCGCGAAAGCGCGACCGTCACGGCTACCGCCGCTCCCGTCACCAGGACGGGCCATTGCCAGCGGGTGCCCCGCGCCAGCAGGAACAGGGCGATGACGATGGCCACGGCGAGGGCGGTGTGCCCGCTTGGGAAGCTGTCGGTGCCGGGCTCCGGGGTCAGGGGGTCGAAAAGCGCAGCGGAGTCGGGCCGGTGGCGGGCGACAGTGAGCTTGAACAGCTCGCTGCTGACCCAGGAGCCCGCCGCCACCAGGCCGGTGGCCACCGCATTCACCGGGCTTCGGCGAACCAGGAGCAGGAACAGGCAGATCCCGGCGATCATCAGCGCGCCGGCCACGGGACTGAAGACGACATTAACCATCAGTGCGATCGCGGTCCGCGGCGGCGTATGGTGGTGGCTCAGGGTGGCATCAACGGAGAATTCGGCGGCCGTGAAGGCCGGGTCGGACCGCAAGGCCAGCCCTGCGGCCACAATCAGCACGGCGAACACCAGCGGGAGCGCGATCCAGTGCCTCAACTGCGGCAGTACCGCCAACCGCGTACGCTCCGCCGTGATCCCACTCGCCATTTCCACCCTGCCCACAGGCCGTCCTTTTCTTACCGCGGCAGCGTTGATGCTTGCCTGTTTCAAGTGTGGAAGCAGGGTCCCAAGAAATCTCTAAGAACCTTCCGCAGGCATAGATGCCAGTTAGCGGCAGCGGTACGATCGTGCCGATATGGTCCTTGTGAGGCGGTCCGCACCGGGCGTACGCTGTAGCCAGAACCCAACCGGCACGATCGTTCCTAATTACTGAGGAGGCGCCGTGGCCAACTCCTTTGCCGCTCAACTTGCCGCGGCCGTCCGCGCCCGCCGCACCGCACTCCGCCTGAGCCAGCAGGACCTCGCCGACATGGCCGGCGTCTCCGAACGCTTCGTCCGGTTCGTGGAGCGGGGCAAGCCGAGCCTCCGGATGGACACTCTGCTTGCCTTGCTGGGCACGCTCGGGCTCGAGCTCCGGCTGGCCACCCGGACCAGCGCCGCCGCCCGCGCACTGGTGGCACAGCCACTGGTAACCCAGCCGCCGTCGGCCGCCGCACCGGAAGTTGACGAACCCGGTGAACGGGAGGCCCGGCAATGAGGCACCGCGTCGCTGACATCTACAAGCGGGGAGTCCTGGCCGCCCGGCTGGAACGGCACGACGGCGGCACGAAGTTCAGCTATCTGCCCGCCTACCTGCAGGGCGGCAGCCCCGCGGTGGCGAGTTCGCTGCCGCTGTCGCCGGAACCGGTGCTGTCCGGGGCAGGTGCCGCGCCCCCGTACTTCACCGGTCTGCTGCCGGAGGGCCGGCGGCTGAACGCGCTGCGCCGGTCCATCAAGACCAGCGCCGACGACGACCTCTCGCTGCTGATCGCCGCGGGCGGCAACCCGGTGGGTGACGTGCAGATCGTGGGCCACGGGGAGCCGCTGGATCCCGAGGAGCACGCCGTCGAGGTGGACCCGCGCAGGCCTGTCGATTTCGACGAGCTGCTGGGGGACTCGGGCCTGATCGATCCGGTGGCGCTCGCCGGTGTGCAGGACAAGTTGTCCGCCGGGATGATTTCGATGCCGGTGGCCAGTGCGGGGCGGCGCTTCATCCTCAAGCTCAACGCCCCCGAGTTCCCGCATGTGGTGGAGAACGAGTTCATCATGTTCCGCTACGCGGCTAAGCTGCGGATTCCGCTGAGCCGGGTGCAGCTGATGCGCGACCTCGCCGGCCGGCCGGGCCTGCTGGTGGAGCGGTTCGACCGCGTGCCGCTGGAACGCGGGACCGACGCGGTGCAGCGCCTCGCCGTCGAGGACGGCGCCCAGGTGCTGAAGCTGTACCCGGCGGACAAGTACAACGTGGGGTTTGGAACCGTGTGCCATGCGCTCGCCGAATACTGTGCGGCGCCGCTGCCGGCACTCCGGAACCTCGCCATCCAGGCAGCCTTCGCCCTCCTGAGCGGCAACGGCGACCTGCACGCGAAGAACGTGTCCATGGTGCAGCAGCCGCACGGGGAGTGGTCCATCGCCCCCGTTTACGACATCCCCTCCACAGTGGTTTACGGGGACAAGACGCTCGCGCTGACCCTCGGCGGCAAGCGCAGCGGCATCTCCCGCAAGCACTTCCTGGCCTGGGCCACGGGCCTTGGGCTGCCCGAACGCACTGCCGTGCAGGCGCTGGACCTGGCGCTGAAGGCCGCGGGCCCGCTGCTCGCGGACCTGGAGGCCGGATCGGCCTTTGCGTCCACTGCTGACGTCTCAAGGGCTGCTGTTTCAGCCGGCTCCGTTTCAACGGACGACGGCGGCGCCTCGCCTTTTCCCGACATGGTCACCAGGGCGTGGGTCAAGGAGCTCAGACACCGGCGCAGGCTGCTGGAGGGATAAGCCCCGGAAAGCCAAAGTCCCGGACCGCCTAAAGATCCGGCCCGCCGTCGAACCATCTGAGTACCCGCAGGGCACGCAGGGTGTTCCAGCGGCTGGGCCGGCCGTCGCCGTCCTCCATGGCGAAGTGGATGCGGCCGGGGTGGCTGTTCTCAAGCAGCCAGGTTCCGTCGGGCTGCCGTTTTGAACGGACCAGCGAGACGGCCTCGTCGAGTCGGCTGTCCGGCGACCCGCCCCCATCCCCCACACCGTCATCCTGGAAGTACGCGTCCCGGAAGTAATCGAGGCCCCGCAGCGCGTCGTAGAACCAGCGGGTCGGGTAGGAAAACCGGAGCCAGTCCGGGTCCGCGAGCTCGCCGGTGCTCTTGCGCCGCAGCAGTGAACGTTCCAGCAGGTACTCCTCGCCCCGCCGGCGCGCCGCAACGGACTCCGGAGATCCGCCGGTGGCCCGTTCATGTTCCAGCAGCCCCTCCAGCACGTTGATGGTGGTGGCGAACGACGAGCGCACGGACCCCCGCTCCGCCTCGCAGTTCCAGCCGCCGTCGTCGAGCTGCTCGCCGAGGAGCCGCCGGACGATGCCGTCGACGCTCTCGCCGAAGTAGGCGCCGAGGGCCACGGCCTTGCCGTTGATGCAGGGCTCCACCTCGCCGTCGAAGAACCGCTGGCCGCCTTCCTCCCAGCGGCTGTTCTCCCGTACTTTCCGGACCGCGGCGCGGGCCTCTTCGCTGCCCGGGTCGAGTCCGAGGTCGCGCAGAATCAGGAGGCTGTAGGTGGTGGCAGTCCAGGGCTGGCCCGGCTCGGAGCCGTCATACGGGACCGGGAAAAAGGTGCCTCCGTCCCACTGGCCGTCGTCGCCCTGCAGGGCGAGCAGGCGCGCGCCCCAACCTTCAACCGCCACCCGGGCACGTTCGGCGCGCACCGCTTCATCCGGCGCATCGGTCAGGTCGCGCAGGACCTGCCACCGGATCGAGGGGTCGGATTCGAGCAGCCAGTCGAGCACGCGGTTAATCCAGCCCAAAACCGGGCTCTTACAGGTGCTGGATGCCCGCGCGCTGCATGGCGTCTTTGTAGACGTCCACGCTCTTGGTCAGGAGTTCCTCCTGCTTGGCCTCGGACACAGCAAAGGCCCGCCCGCCGAGCGCGCTGGCCTTGTAGATTTTGATTCCGTTGTTCTTGAGTGAGGAGTGGTAGGTCTTCTCGAAGAGGGTCAGGAAGGTCGCGGCGTCGGTCCCGTGGGCGATGATGGCCGAGACGCGCCTGTTGATCTTCATGAACTGCCGGAAGGGGCGGAGTCCATCAGTCTTTTCCTGGACACTGAGGGCCGAGGGCATGTCCGGGTCGCGCACCCAGGGGTAGGCGTTCCACGGCATCACGTAGCGCGGGTCCAGTTCGGCGAGCTCGTAGATCTGGGTGGCGCGCCGGGCGGCCTCGTCGTCGTTGAAATGGGAGACGAAACCGGACTCGGTTCCCTTGCCCGGGCTGACCTGGAGGCTGACAATCCGGCATTCGTCCTCGTCATGCACGGGGTCGATGTATGGAACGGTCGATCCCGGCTTTTTCTCCATGAGTTCATCGCACAGTTGTGTCACAGCTGCGATGTTCGGTTCCTGTAGCAGGGCTTTCTTTTCGTCCCAGTCAATCGTCACGATTTCTCCCTTAGCTGCATGGCGTCCAAGAATCAGGCGTCTTAGGCCACTCTACGCTTGTGCCGGATTGGGTGCGCGGGCAATTCCGTGCGCGGGCGGCGAGGCCCGGCAGAAGCGCACGGAGACAGGGCCGCCACCACGGCCAGGACGTTAAGTGTCGAGGCTCCAGTGCACCCGGATTGCCTCTGCGATCGGGCCAGTGGCCACATCGACCCGGAGCGCAACGGGCGCCGTTCCTGTCTCTTCGATGACGGTGTCATGGTAAACGCGGCCGCATGACGGGCAGAGGGTATAGAGGTCCTCATCGTCGGGCCACGCGGCCAACCCTGCGGGGACAGGAGTGTCCCGCCCGATGTGAACGGGGACGCCGTGCGAGTTGGCCTGAATGAGCCCGTCATTGCCGACGGTGTTGCCGCACACGCAGGTGATGGTGGTGACATCATGATCGATGACATCGGCGAATTCAGTGCCCATAGTGACCACTCCGGCGGTGTAGAGGACATCCGTTCTGGTTGTAGCTTATGCCTGCGCCGGCCAAAGGGACCCGTCCGGCGTGGACCATTTCCTATACTTCAAGGGCCAACATCTTGAACCGCTTGGAAAGCACACTCATCGGGTAGAAAGACAAGGGGCCGACATATGACACAGCGCCACATCACCATCGTTGGAGCCGGGCAGTCGGGGCTGCAGCTGGGAGTCGGCCTGCTGGACGCGGGGTTCGACGTGACCATGGTTTCCAACAGGAGGCCCCAAGAGATCCTTGAGGGCAAGGTCTCTTCCAGCCAGTGCATTTTCCACGATGCCCTGGAACACGAAAGAACTCTCGGCCTGGACTTCTGGCCAGATGCTCCGACGGTGGACGGGATCTCGTTCACCATTCCCCACCCGGAGGTGCGGGGAGAGAAAGCGATCAACTGGGCCTCCCGGCTGGACGGCCCTGCGAAATCCATTGACCAGCGGCTCAAATTCCCGCGATTCATGGAAGAGTTTGTGGCCCGGGGCGGAGAGCTCCTCTTTGAGGACGCCGGCGTCGGGGATCTCGAGCGGTATGCCTCGAAGTCTGACCTGGTCATTGTCGCGGCAGGCAAAGGCGATATAGCCACGCTCTTCACCCGTGATGCCGCTCGGAGTGCCTACGAGCAGCCCCAGCGCGCGCTGGCCCTGACCTACGTCAACGGAATGGAACCCAGGCCGGAGTACCCGGCTGTGTCCTTCAACGTGATTCCCGGCGTCGGAGAATATTTCGCCTTCCCCGCACTCACCAGCACCGGCCCCTGCGAAATCATGGTGTTCGAGGGTGTTCCCGGCGGCCCGATGGACTGCTGGAAGGGCCTGACTCCGCAGGAACACCTGGAGACATCCAAAAACATCCTGGACACGTACCTCCCGTGGGAGACGGACCGGGCCTCCGACGTCGAACTTACGGACCCGAACGGCGTCCTCCAGGGGCGATTCACGCCCACGGTCCGCCACCCCATTGCCACGCTGGCCAACGGCCGGCAGGTGCTGGGCCTCGCCGACGTCGTTGTTCTCAACGATCCGATCACCGGCCAGGGTTCGAACAACGCCAGCAGGTGCGCGGCCTCGTACCTGCAGAGCATCACGGAACATGGAGAAGCTCCCTTCGACGCTGCCTTCATGCAGGCCACATTCGAAAACTACTGGAGCTACGCCCGGCACGTCACCCAGTGGACCAACGCCCTTCTGGCTCCGCCGCCGCCGCATGTCCTGGAAATCCTGGCGGCGGCCAATGAGTCCCAGGAAATCGCCGGCAGGTTCGTCAACGGGTTCAACAATCCGGCGGACTACCAGGAATGGTTCATGACCCCGGACAAAGCCGCTGCCTACCTGGCAACCGCCACCTCCTGACCGCGGGTAACCAACCGGCAGGCTGAACCGGTATTGGCCAGGGCTCCACCGCCCCTCTTCCCAGCGCTGGGAAGAGGGTGCATTCTGGACGTGACACGGTTCCGACAACGAAGTCGGGGAGGCGTTGACCATGAACGTTAAGATCCGGTCCCTACGAGTGCAGGGACCGTGCCGCCTTGGGCGGCAGCGGTCCGCCGCGGGGACGTGATTCCCATGGACCATACATCCACCCATCACCGCCTCAAGATCGTGGTCCACATCGACCCCAACATGGAGCGTGCCTGCATTGAGGTCCGCGGCACCCTGACGCCGGCCAACATCCGGGCTCTCTACGTCATTGCCCGGCGCGCCAGGACTTTGCTGCCGGGCAAGGAAATCGTCCTCGACCTGACCATGGCCCGCGCCGCGATGGAGACCATCACCGCGCTCCATGATCCTGTGCAAATCACCGAGCTCAGCGGGGAAGGCACGTCCGGGAAGCCATGCCGGCTCAGCATCCTCGATCCCCGGCCCGGCGCCCGGGGGCTTGACCACAAACATCCCGATCACCGGCATGCGGACCACAAGCACACCGAGCACAAGCACGGCGAACAAACCAGCCGCAGGGCACTGGACAAGGAACCGGCATGAAACCCGGGCGCATGGTGATGCTGGTCCTGGGCACACTCGCCGCCCTCCTGGGCCTCGGGCTGCTGGCCGGCGCCGCAGGCGTGGGCTGGCTCAATTTCCAGCAGCGCGACGAAGGCTACTTCACCACCCAGGCGCACCGGTTCGACGCGCCATCCGCCGCCATCACCTCTGCCGGGATGGACATCATGGTCAGCGGCAGGCTGCCGGACGTCATTCCCTCGGATACGGCCGGCAGCATCCTGCTCCGGGGGTCGGCGGCCACTCCGGGCAAGGGGATCTTCATTGGCGTGGCACCGCAACAGGACGCCGCGCGCTACCTCGAGGGAGTCAAGCGCTCCGAAATCCGGGAACTGAATCTGCGGCCCTTCAGGGTGGACTACAACGAAGTGCCCGGGACACGCACGCCCGCCCGCCCCGGATCCCAGAACTTCTGGGTCGCTTCCGCCGAAGGCACCGGCACGCAGGAACTCAAGTGGAACATCCTTCCCGGCAGCTGGACCGTGGTGGTCATGAATGCCGACGCCACGGCCCCGGTGTCAGTGGACCTGCAGGCCGGCGTCCGGTCCGACCTGCTCTGGCCGCTGTTCCTGTGGCTGCTTATATCCGGCATCGTGTTGCTGGTCATCGGTGTCCCGCTGATCGTTGCCGGCGCCATGGGGCTGGGACGGCACGGCCCGCCGCCGCATATTCCCCCGGGGCAGTATCCTGCCGGGCACTACCCGCCGGGCCAATATCCTGCCGGCCCTCCGGTTGCCGGGCACGGCCCGCCGCCGGGAACGCCGGCAGCAGGAACCCCGACGGCGGCACCTCCGGCCGCTGCCGGCGTCACCGGTCCGCTGGCCAGTTCCGCCGTACCGGGCGAAGGTGCAGGCGTTCCGCCCGGGACCGCGCCTGTGCCACCGGGGATGCAGCCGGCTTCGCACCCGGCGCCTGGCTACCCGGCTCCCGGTTACCCGGCGCCTGGCTACCCGGCCCTTGGCTATGCCGCCGCCGGTGGCGGGGCGGGCGCACCGCCGCCGCCCGCCGTCGTCGACCGCCTCGAGAACCCGAGGTACCCGGCCCGCCTGACCGGCCACGTGGACCCGGCGCTGTCCCGGTGGATGTGGCTCGTCAAGTGGTTCCTGGCGATCCCTCACCTGATCGTTTTGTTCTTCCTCTGGTTCGCCCTGATCGTCACCACGATCGTGGCGTGGTTCGCGATCCTGTTCACTGCCCGCTACCCGCACTCGCTGTTCAACTTCAATGTGGGGGTGCTGCGCTGGAGCTGGCGGGTGTCCTTCTACGCGTTCACGGCCATCGGCACGGACCGCTATCCGCCCTTCACCCTGGCCCGCACCGACTACCCGGCAGACTTTGAGGTGGACTATCCGGAGCACCTCTCGCGCGGACTGGTGGTGGTGAAGTCCTGGCTGCTCGCCATCCCGCACCTGCTGATTGTGGGCGTGCTCGTGGGAAGCTCACGCACCTGGGTGGCTTCGCCGGATGATGACATGGCCGGGGGCAGCGGCTACTACTCGGCAGGCAGCACCGTCTCGCTGCTGTCGCTGCTGGCCTTCATCGCCGGCGTCATTCTGCTGTTCACCGGCAGGTACCTCCGGAGCCTGTTCGACCTGCTGATCGGGCTCAACCGCTGGGTCTACCGGGTCGCGGCCTACGTTGCGCTGATGCGGGACGAATATCCCCCGTTCCGGCTGGACATGGGACCTGTCGATCCGGGCGAAGCCCCGGCTGTCGGTCCACCAGCCGCACCACCAAGAGTGCCGTCATGAAACTCACCGTTCACACCTTCGTGAGCCTCGACGGAGTCATGCAGGGCCCGGGCGGCAGGGACGAGGACACCAGCGGCGGCTTCGAATTCGGCGGCTGGCTGGTGCCGCTCTTCGACGAGGACCTGGGCAGGATCGTGAACGGGTGGTTCGCCGAAGCCGATGCCATTCTCCTGGGCCGCACCACGTACCAGATGTTCCAGCCCTACTGGGAGCAGGTCACGGACCCGGACGACGCCGTGGCCAAGGCGCTCAACAGCCTGCCCAAGTATGTGGTGTCCTCATCGCTTACCGAGGCAACGTGGAACAACACCACCATCCTCCCCGCGAACTTCCTCGAGGCCGTCGACGACCTCAAGTCCGGCCCGGGCCGGGAGCTGCAGGTCCACGGCAGCCACCGGCTGGTCCGTGCGCTGCACGACGCCGGGCTGGTGGACGAGTACCGGCTGGTCATCTTCCCGGTGGTCCTCGGTCAGGGCAAGCGCCTCTTCGAACCCGGCGTCACGCCGTCGGCCTTTACCCTGGCCGGGAGCAAGGCGACGTCCTCCGGTGCTGTGCACCTCACCCTGCTGCCGGCCGCGTTCGGCGCCGCTGACCTGGAGGTGGGGGAGTTCGAGGTGGTGGAAGGCCGAGAGCAGGTTAAGGACTGACGTGCCCGCGTTGCTTTTAGCCGCCGGAGCCCCGCAGCCGCTCCATCTCGCGGCGGTCCTTCTTGGTGGGACGTCCGGTCCCGCGGTCCCGCTGCGGCAGCCCGAGCGCCGGCGCCACCGGCCGCGGAGGCGTATGGTCCGTGAAACAGTGCGAAGCCGCCTCCGCGCCCACGCGCTTGGCGATGAGCCGGCGCACCTCGAGGATCCGTTCATGGCCGGGCTGCCGGACGCGCACCGTGTCACCGGGCACCAGCGACTGTGAGGCCTTGGCCGGATTCCCGTTGATGCGCACATGCCCCGCGCGGCAGGCGGCAGTGGCGGCGGACCTTGTCTTATAGGCGCGGATGGCCCAGAGCCAGGCGTCGACGCGTACGGTGCTGGGGGCGGAGGGAAGGCTGCTCATGATTGCAGCCGAGTATAGCCGGGTCCTACGCGACCAGAACCGAGGCGGCGGTGTCCATGTGCTCGATGATCGTGTTGCGGGCCAGGGAGGCGTCGCCGGTCTCGATGGCGGCCACGATGTCGTTATGGCGCTCCACGCTCATGTTCCGCACGCCCTTTTCGGGTCCGGCGAACATGATGGACATCCGGATGGACCCCTCCAGGGATTCCCAGGAGTGCAGCAGCGTCTCGTTGCCGGTCAGCCGGCACATGGTGCGGTGGAACTCGAGGTCGGATTCGACCCGCTCCTCCATGGTGCTGTGGGTGGCCGCCTCCATGGCCTGGATGGCTGTCCGGAGCGACCCGATGACGTGCTGGCGGTCCGGCAGTTCGCACAGGGTGCGGGCCGCGAGGGATTCCAGGGCTGCCCGGACAGAGTAGATGTCACGGATTTCCTTGGCATCCAGGTGGCGCACGGACAGCCGGCCGCGTGCCCCGGCGGATACCAGGCCTTCCTGCTGGAGCTGCCGGAGGGCCTCCCGGAGGGTTCCGCGGCTGATCTGCAGCATCTCGGAAAGCTCGGTTTCCACCAAGTGCCGGCCAGGCTCGAGGGCGCCGCTGGTGATGGCGGTGCGCAACGCGGCAAGAGCCTGCTCGCGGAGGCTTTTCTTTTCCAGTCCCAAAAGGGCTGTTGTGGCCATCGGGTTCTCCCCAGGGTCAGAAGTCGACTGTTTACAGTTGCTGTGTTAACAATGATGCCACGGCAGGAACGGAGGGCTGGCTACCGGCGCTCCTGCCGTGGCACTGCTATTGCGGAGGAAGGTCAGCCGAGTTCGGCGAGGACCTTCGCCACGATGCGCTGGACCGAGAGGCCGTAGCGTTCGTGGAGGGTGGGCAGGGCGCCGGCGTCGAGGAATTCGTCGGGCAGCGCCACCGGCACCACGCGCTTGCCGAGGCCTGCGGTGACGACGGCGGAGGCGACGGTTTCGAACAGTCCGCCGATGACGCTGTGGTTTTCCAGGGTCACGGCCAGCCGGTCGGTGTTGATCTCGGCCAGGACGGTTTCGGCGTCGAACGGCTTGATGGTGGGGGCATGGACGACGGCGACGTCCACGTTGTGTGCCTCCAGTGCCTTCGCTGCCTGCAGGGCACGCATGGTCATCAGTCCGCTGGAGACGAAGACGACGTCGTTGCCGCCGCGCAGGACCTTGGCCTTGCCGAGCTCGAAGGTGTAGTCGTACTCGTCCAGGACGGTGGGCACGTTGCCGCGGAGCAGGCGCAGGTAGGTGGGTCCTTCGCTGGCTGCGAGCTGCGGGACGGCCTGTTCGATGTCGAGGGAGTCGCAGGGGTCCACGATGGTCAGGTTCGGCATGCCGCGGAAGATCGCCATGTCCTCGGTGGCCTGGTGGCTGGGGCCGTAGCCGGTGGTGAGGCCGGGGAGGCCGCCCACGATGTTGACGTTCAGGTTCGGTTCGGCCGCGTCCAGGCACAGGAAGTCGTAGGCGCGGCGGGCGGCGAACACCGAGTACGTCGACGCGAACGGCACCAGGCCGGTTTCGGCCAGGCCGGCTGCCGCGCCGAAGAGGAGCTGTTCGGCCATACCCATCTGGAAGAAGCGCTCCGGGAAGGCCTTGGCGAAGATGTGCATGTCGGTGTACTTGCCCAGGTCCGCGGTGAGGCCGACGATCTTGTCGTTTTCCTGCGCGGCCTTGACCAGGGCGTGCCCGAACGGGGCGGAGGCGGTCTTCTGGCCCGGATCGGCGAAGGACGCGATCATCGCCGAGGTCTTCAGCTTGGGGGCCGTTGTGGTGGCTGGGGCCGTGGTGGCGGTGCTCATCGGGCGGCCTTTCCTTCGTATCCTGCGGTCAGCTGCTCGCGGCAGGTCTGCCATTCGTGTTCTTCGATGCGCATGAAGTGAGCCTTTTCGCGTTCCTCCAGCAGCGGCACGCCGCGGCCCACCTTGGTGTCGCAGAGGATCACGGAGGGCCGACCGTTGGTGCCGGCCTGCGCGGCGGCGTTGTCGAATGCGGCCAGCAGCGCGGCGACGTCGTTGCCGTCCACCCGCTGGGTGTACCAGCCGGCGGCTTCCCACTTTTCGGTGATGGGTTCGGTGCGGAGCACAGTGTCGGTCTTGCCGTCGGCCTGCAGGGCATTGATGTCCACCATGGCGGTGAGGTTGCCGAGCTGGTGGTGGTGGGCGCCCATCGCGGCTTCCCAGGTGGAGCCTTCGTCCAGTTCCCCGTCGGAGAGGAAGTTGAACACCCGGCAGCCGGAGCTCTGGTAACGCAGGCCCAGGGCCATGCCGACGGCGATGGTCAGCCCGTGGCCCAGGGACCCGCCGGAGATTTCCATGCCTGGGGTGTAGGTGGACATCCCGGACATCGGCAGCCGTGAGTCATCGGAGCCGTAGGTCTCCAACTCGGATACGGGCACGATGCCGGCCTCGGCCAGGGCCGCATAGTGCCCGATCGCGTAGTGGCCGGTGGAGAGCAGGAACCGGTCGCGGGCCTCCCAGTGCGGGTCCTCGGCGCGGTAGCGGAGCTGGTCGGCGTAGACGACGGCGAGCATGTCCGCCGCGCCCAGGGCCTGGCCGACGTAGCCCTGGCCCTGGACCTCGCCCATGTTCAGTGCGTGGTGCCGGATCCGGTAGGCCGCGGCGCTGACCCGTTCGAGTCGTTCAGCGGGGGTTTCCTGGGTCATTGCTTCCTTCGTGGGGAGTGCTTGGGTGTGCAGGTCCTGCGGGGCGGTTTCGTTGACGGTGGTCACTAGGCGCTCACGGACTGGGGGGTGCTTTTGGTGATTTCGTCAGCCAGTTCGCGCTCGCGCTTGCCCCAGGTCTCCCGGGTGGCGAAGGCGGCCCAGAGGCCGATCAGGGCGTAGAAGCCGAACAGCAGGGCCGGGCCCATCCAGCCGAAGCTGACGAACAGCAGGGTGGTGATGAAGGGGGTGAAGCCGGAGACCATGGCGGAGATCTGGTAGGCCAGGGAGGCGCCGGAGGCGCGGGTCTTGGCCTGGAAGAGTTCGGGGAACCATGCGCCCTGGGCGCCTGCGAGGGAGTTCTGGCAGACGGCGTAGGAGATCACGATCGTGGCGATGATGAAGACGAACAGGCCCGTGTTGACCAGCAGGAACATCGGAATGGCGAACAGCGCGGCGAAGGCGGTGGACCAGATGTACAGGGGGCGGCGGCCGATCCGGTCGGTCAGGCGGCCCCAGGCCTGGGTGGCGAAGATGCCGATGGCGGACGCGATGCAGAGGGCCACCAGGGTCTGGGTCTTGTCGGCCAGGTGCTGGCTGTTGATGTAGGAAATCATGTACGTGATGGATACGGCGTAACCGGCGGTCTCGGCGATGCGCAGGCCAATGCCCTTGACGATGTTGCGCCAGTCGGTCTTGATGACCTCCACGATGGGGGACTTGACGATGTCGCCGTGGTCCTTGACCTCATCGAAGACCGGGGACTCGGGAACCTTGGAGCGGATGATCAGGCCGACCACCACCAGCACGATGCTGGCCAGGAACGGGATGCGCCAGGCGAGCTCGCCGCCGAGGTTGACGCTGACCAGGAACACCAGGTTGGCCAGCAGCAGGCCCACCGGGAAGCCGGCCTGGACGATGCCGGTGAACTTGCCCTTGGACTTCCACGGAGCGTGTTCGTAGCTCATCAGGATGGCTCCGCCCCATTCGGCGCCGAAGGCCAGGCCCTGGACGATGCGGACAAACACCAGCAGCGCCGGGGCGAGCAGGCCGACCTGGCTGTAGGTGGGCAGCAGGCCGATGAAGAAGGTGGCGATGCCCATGAGGATCAGGGAGGTGACCAGGACGGGCTTGCGTCCCACCTTGTCGCCCAGGTGGCCGCCGATGATGCCGCCCAGCGGCCGGGCGGCGAAGCCAACGCCGAGTGTGGCGAAGGCGGCCAGCGTTCCGGTCACCGGGTCGCCGGTGGGGAAGAACGCATTTCCGAAGTACAGGGCGGCCGCAGTGCCGAAGCCAATGAAGTCGTATGTCTCGATCACGGCGCCGACACCCGAGCCGATGGCGACCCGCCTGGCGTCCTTGGTGCCGTGGACCGGCCCCCGCATAGTCAGAGCTTCGTTGCTCATAGTGGTTCCCTTCCGAAGAGCGGCTGAAACGGGTCCAGCGCTGTCGACTGTTAACAAGATAGACCCAGTGTGACCGACGTCATGCCGACTGTCAACAGTCACCGTCAGGAGTTGACTGTTAACAGTCGACTCGTCTAATGTGGTGGCCATCACTACAGCCCGCCGGGCACGACCAGAGGACCAACAACGATGTTCCATTCCCGACTCGGGTGCTCATCCATCAGCTTCCGCCACCAGGATCTGCCGACAGCCCTGCGAACCATGGCCGGACTGGGTTTCAATGAGATCGACCTCGGCGCCCTCCCCGGCGTCTGCGACCACGTTCCGTATGAGCTTGACGCGGACGCCGTGTCAGCAGTGGCCAGCGACGTGGCGGAATCGGGACTGCGCGTCCGCTCCGTCAACGGGGACATCGGGGACCTCAATGCAGTGCTCGACGGCGGCCGGCAGGCTGAGCGGGACAGGCACCTTGATGCCCTGCTCACCCTCACCGCGAAAACGGGGGCCAAGGCGCTGGTCCTTCCCTGCGGCGCGCTGAGCCACGAGCCGGTCCGCAGCCTCGAGGAGGACCTGGACACCGTCGCGGCGCAGCTGATCCGGGCGGGGGAGCGCGCTGCGGAGTTCGGCGTCGAACTCTGGACCGAGTCGCTGCACTTCCTACGGTTCTGCTGGAACCTGGAACGCGCGGAACTGCTGGCACAGCGGCTGGCGGGCACCGGCGTCGGAATTGTCATGGACTTCAGCCACATTGTCGCCGCCGGCGAGGACCCGCTGGAGTACCTGGCACGCCACGAGGGCCGGATAGCCCATGTGCACCTGCGCGATGCGGTGCCGGGGAACATCAACCTCAGCATCGGCAACGGCCAGGCGGATTTCGCCGCCGGGCTGCGGGCCCTCGCGGCCCAGGGCTACGGCGGGCACTTCAGCCTGGAACTCGAAACCCGTGACGTCACCCACGACGAACGCCCAGCGGCCACCGCCAAGGCAGCCAGCTTCATTACTGACCTCATCTGATCCACCCACCACACAAAACCCACTTAGGAGCATCATGTCCGCCATTCAGCGCACCGCAGTCCTCACCGGAGCCACCTCAGACCGCGGCATCGGCATGACCACCGCCCGCCGCTACGCCAGCCAGGGCTGGGCCGTGGTGATCCTGGACCTCGACGGCGAGAAGTCCGCCAAGGTCGCCGCCGAAATCGGCAACGAATTCAACGTCCCCGCTTTCGGTTACCAGATCGACGTCGCCAACGAGGCCTCCGTCAACGCTGCCTACAAGGCGGTCGCCGCCGAGGTCCAGAGCGGCTCCCTGCCCGCCGTCGGCGCCCTGGCCAACATTGCCGGCATCACCTCGCCCATCCCGTTCCTGGAAACCACCCTTGAGCTGTGGCACAAAGTCATGGACGTCAATGCCACCGGCACCTACCTGGTGACCAAGGCCTTCCTGCCGGACATGATCGGGAACGGTTGGGGCCGCATCGTCAACATGTCCTCCGTTTCCGCCCAGCGCGGCGGCGGCGTCTTCGGCAAGGTCCCCTACTCCGCCGCCAAGGCCGCCATTCTCGGCTTCACCAAGGCCCTCGCCCGGGAGCTCGGCGACACCGGCGTCACGATCAACGCCATCACTCCGGGCGCCGTGGACACCAACATCCGTGTGGGCAGCACTCCAGAGCTGGAAGCAGCCATCAACGCCGGCATCCCGCTGGGCCGCAACGCCACCACCGAAGAAGTAGCCGCCGTCATCACCTTCCTGTCCTCCGAGGAATCCGCCTACCTGACCGGCACCACCATCGACATCAACGGCGGAAGCCACATGCACTAAGCACCCCCGGAACTGCCACAGACCCCGTCGAGAAGCACGCCCGCCCCGCCACCCCACAGAGAGCCAGCCATGACCAGAATCTTCAACAATCCAGCGGACTTCGCTGAGGAAGCCCTCGCCGGCTTCTGCGATCTCCACTCCGGCCTGGTCCGCCAGGTTCCCGGCGGTGCCGTGCGCCGGCACCGCCCCGCGGCACCCAAGGTCGCGGTCCTCGCCGGCGGCGGTTCCGGCCACTACCCGGCCTTCGCCGGACTCATCGGCCCAGGTTTTGCCGACGGCGCCGTGGTGGGCAACATCTTCACCTCGCCGTCCGCGCAGCAGGCCTACGCCGTGGCCAAGGCCGCGGACAGCGGCGCCGGCGTGGTGTTCACCTACGGCAACTACGCCGGCGACGTGATGAACTTCGGCATGGCCAGCGAACGGCTGGCCGCCGAGGGCATCGCCGTCGAGAACGTCCTGGTGACGGACGACGTCGCCAGCGCCCCGCCCTCGGAAGCGTCCAAGCGACGCGGGATCGCCGGCGACTTCACGGTCTTCAAGGTCATGGGGGCGGCCGCCGAAGCCGGGGCAGACCTGGCCGACGTGGTCCGCATCGGCCGCACGGCCAACGACCTGACCCGCACGATCGGCAGCGCCTTTGCCGGCTGCACCTTCCCCGGCGCCGACGCGCCGCTCTTCTCGCTGGCCGACGGACAGATGGGGCTTGGCCTGGGAATCCACGGCGAACCCGGCCTCTTCGACACGGACCTTCCGCCGGCCGCGGACCTGGGCCGGGAACTGGTGACGCGCGTGCTGGCCGAAACCCCGGACGGGGCTGGGCAGCGCATCGCCGTGACCCTCAACGGATTGGGCTCCACCAAGCACGAGGAGCTGTTCGTGCTGTGGGGAACCGTCGCGCCGCTGCTCCGCGAGGCCGGCTACACGCTGGTGCTGCCGGAGGTGGGCGAGCTGGTCACCAGCCTGGACATGGCTGGAGTCTCCCTCACGGTCACGTGGCTTGACGATGAGCTGGAGCCGCTCTGGGCGGCGCCGGCGGAAACCCCGGCGTACCGGCGCGGAACCACTGCGGCCCAGTCCGGCAGTCTGACTGCCGCCGAGGCGGACGACGACGGCAGCACCGCTGTTGCTTTCACCGCCACCGCTTCCTCCCGCGGGTACGCAGCTGCCTGCGTCTCGGGGCTGGTGGCGGCACGCGATCTCCTGCATGCGGAAGAGCCGCGGCTGGGCGACATGGATGCGGTTGCCGGCGACGGCGACCACGGCCGGGGCATGGTCAGGGGCGTGGATGCAGCTGTCGCAGCCGCTTCTGACGCTTTCGGCCAGGGCGCCGGCGCGGGGGACGTCCTGGCTGCCGCCGGCGACGCCTGGGCGGACCGCGCGGGCGGAACCTCAGGAGTCCTCTGGGGTGCGGGCCTGCGGGCCCTGGGCGAGTCCCTTGGCAACAGCCAGGTTCCTGGAGCCGCAGAGCTTTCGGCAGCCGTCACGGCGTTCGCCGGCCGCATCACCGGACTGGGCAAGGCCGAGCTGGGGGACAAGACCATGGTGGACGCGCTCCTGCCGTTCGCCGAAACCCTGGCCCGCCTGACGGAGGAAGGCGCCGGGGCCGAGGCGGCCTGGCAGGATGCGGCCGCGGCCGCGACCTCCGCCGCTGCCGCCACCGCCGCGCTGCGCCCGCTCAAGGGCCGCGCCCGTCCGCTGGCGGAGAAGAGCCTGGGCACCGCCGATCCGGGTGCCACGTCGCTGGCCATGATCTTCACCGTCCTGGGCGGACACCTGGCCCGGGAAGCCGCTTCTTCTGTTGCCGCGGAGGCCGCCGTATGAGCGCCGCAGCAGGCACACCCGCACTGCGGATCATCGTGGGTGCCGACGAAGCCGGCGTTGACTACAAGAATCGCGTCCTGGAGGATCTGCGCGCCGATGCCCGGATATCCGAGGTGATCGACATCGGCGTCAACCGGAGCGACGAGCCGGACGAGTTCAGCAAGCCATACCCGCACGTCGGCATCACTGCCGGCGAGATGATCCGGGACGGGCAGGCGGACCGGGCCATCCTGTTCTGCGGGACCGGGATCGGCGTGGCCATCGCCGCCAACAAGGTGGCGGGCGTGCGGGCGGCCACCGCCCACGACTCATTCTCGGTGGAGCGGTCCGTACTCTCCAACAACTGCCAGGTCCTCACCATGGGCCAGCGGGTTGTGGGCCTGGAACTGGCGCGCAGGCTCGCGCGGGAATGGGTGGGCTACACCTTTGACCCGGAGTCGGCGTCGGCCGGAAAGCTGAACGTGCTCAGCGATTACGAAGGGTGCTGAGCGCGCCTATTCGACGATGACCCGCACCCGCTGCACCGTGTTGTTGCCCATGCCCTGGTAATTCCAGTGCTGCTCCAGCGGCTGCACGGCGCCGGTGGCGTCGGTGGCCCGGCAGGCCAGCTCGTGGTGGCCGGGGTCTGCCACCCAGGGCAGGCTCCAGCCGCGCCACGCGAAGGCGCCGGCAGGCTTGTCCAGCTGCGCCGGAACCCACTTGCCGTCAATGCCGACCTCAACCTTCGTCACGGCGCCCTCACCGGACCAGGCCCGGCCCTGCAGCATGACGGGGCCGCGCGGCAGGTACCTGCGGCGGGTGAAGAAGTCAGGAATGCCCGGCGGAACCATCAGGGACCGGACCCTGATCCGCGAAACCGGAGTGCCGGCGTCGTCCGCGTTGTGCTGGTAGCGGTAGGCGACCGACTGCTGGAAGCCGGTGAACGGGGTGGTGACCACCTGGATTGACTGCAGCCACTTGACGCTGGCCATGCCGTACCAGCCGGGGACCACCAGCCGCAGCGGATAGCCGTGCTGCGGCGGCAGTTCGTTGCCGTTCATCCTGTACGCAAGGACGACGTCGGCCCGGGACGCTTCCGAAATCGGCAGGCTCCGGGCGTACTGCTGCCGGACGCCGCCCTGGATTCCGGCGTCGAGGCCCGTGAACACCACCTCGACGGCCTCGGGCTCCACCCCCGCCTGGGCGAGCAGGTACGCCAGCGGGACACCGGTCCAGACGGCCGTTCCCACGCCCTCCAGTGTCCAGGGCTGGCTGAGCGGCCGTGGCCTGAGCAGCGAACGCCCGTTGCCGGCGCATTCCAGGGTCACCTGGACGCTGATGGCAGGATCCCGCTTCAGGGCCGTGAGGCTCAGTTCCATCGCCCGCTCCACGGCCCCGCCGATCCGCAGGTGCCACGCGCCGCTGACCTGCGGAATGTCGAAGTGGGTCAGCACATAATGCAGCCCGGGCGGAGTCACGTCCTCACGCAGGGCCTCGAGGGGCATCGAGTGGTTCCGGACAGCGAGCTGCAGCTCCTCCCTGGTCAGGGGGCCGTGCGTGGGTGCACCGGAATGGAGAGCTGTTACACCGGAGTGCGGTGCCGGGCGGGCGGATGGTCGGCGTCGGTAGATCAGCTTGGACATGGCCTTGCGATTCTGCTCGGTGCTGCGGGGTGTGTGGTGCTGCAGCGCAGCTGCTGGTTGGCGTGCTCCTCCTCACATGTTTACGCCGTGCCCATTTGGCCGTCAACAGCCCGCTACAGCTGCGGCAGCTTCACCAGCTCCTCGAGCGTCATCGGGTCCTGCCCCGTGAGGCCGTGCACGTCCGACGTCGCCCCGGCGAGTTCGCCGGCGGCAATCGCCGTGTAGGTGCTGACCCAGGCCTCGACCTGCCAGGCCGGTGCGCCGTAGGGGGCGCGGGAGGCGAAAGCCTCCTCCACGGTTTCGTGATGGTACGTGATGGTCCTGCCCGTGGACCGGGTGAGCACCTCGGCGGCGTGCGCGAGGGAGATGTCCTCCGGACCGGTCAGGTCGTACGTTGCCCCCGCGTGGACGGCAGGGTCACGCAGCACGGCCACCGCGGACCGGGCAATGTCCTCCCGGGCGACGGCGGCCATTATGCCGTCGCCCGCCGGCCCGCGGATGACGCCGTCCTCCCCGGCCAGCATGGGCAGGAAGTCGAGGTAGAAGTTGTCCCGCAGGAACGTGAATCCCATGCCGGACGCCCTGATGCGCTCCTCGGTGGCATAGTGGTCGCGGCCCAGCGTGAAGGTGCAGTTTGGCGCCGCGCCGAAGAAGGACGTGTACACAATGTGCTGCACGCCGGCCGCCGCGGCGGCGTCCACGAAGGCGTAATGCTGCTGCAGCCGGTCCTCCGCCTCCGCCGCGGACACCATGAACAGGACCTTGACCCCTTCCAGCGCGGGGCGCGAGAGCACCGGGTCCCCGTAGCTGACCGGTGCCGCCGGGGCGTCCAACAGAACCGGTGCCCGCCGGGGATCGCGCACCAGCAGGCGCTGGGCGAACCCGGCGTCGGCCAGCTGGCGGGCCACCATCCCGCCCAGGACCCCGGTGGAGCCGGTGATGGCAAGGTCTGGAAGATCAGTCATGAACGCTCCTAGGCCTCGCGGGTTGCGGGGGATTTGGTCTGGGCCGGGTCGCGCTCGGCGAGGGAACCGACGGCGGCATCGATCTTCTTCAGGACGTCCGCTTCAAGGCGGACGCCGGCGGCCGCGGCGCTGTCGGCCACCTGTTCCGGCCGGGAGGCACCCACGATCGCCGAAGCGACGTTCGGGTTCTGCAGCACCCAGGCCACCGCCAGCTGCGGCATGGTCAGGCCGGCTTCCTCGGCCACCGGCCGGAGCTCCTGCACGGCGGCAAGGACGTCGTCGCGCATCCAGCGCTGGATCATCTTGGCGCCGCCCTTGTCGTCGGTGGCCCGGCTGCCCTCCGGCAGGGGCTGGCCGGGCAGGTACTTGCCGCTCAGCACACCCTGCGCCATGGGGGACCAGACGATCTGGGAAACGCCGAGTTCCTCCGACGCCGGAACCACCTCCTCCTCGATGACCCGCCACAGCATGGAGTACTGCGGCTGGTTGGAGATCAGCTGGAAGCCCAGTTCCCTGGCCAGGGCATGGCCGTTGCGGAGCTGGCCGGCGGTCCACTCGCTGACCCCGATGTACAGGGCCTTCCCCTGCCGGACGATGTCCGCGAACGCCTGCATGGTTTCCTCGAGCGGCGTTTCAAAGTCGTAGCGGTGGGCCTGGTACAGGTCCACGTAGTCCGTCTGCAGCCGGCTGAGCGACCCGTCGATGGATTCCATGATGTGCTTGCGCGACAGGCCGAGGTCGTTCTTGCCCTTGGGGCCGGTGGGACCGAACACCTTGGTGAAGATCTCCACCGACTGCCGGCGTTCGCCCTTGAGCGCTTCGCCCAGAACGGTTTCTGCCGCGGTGTTGGCGTACACGTCTGCGGTGTCGAAGGTGCTGATGCCGGCGTCCAGTGCCGCCCGCACGCACTGGGTGGCGACGTCGTTCTCCACCTGGGAGCCGTGCGTCAGCCAGTTGCCGAACGTGATTTCTGAAATCTTGAAGCCGCTGTTTCCGAGGTATCTGAATTCCATGGGCTTCACGCTAGCCGAGATGGTTGCTCAGGGTAAGGGTCAGGCGCGGGTGCGGGCGTCCGGGTGCTGCGCGAGCGACGTCATGGAACCGGTATCCAGGACGGTGACATGTCCGGCAACGGCCGGTTTCCGGGCAGGCCGTGGCGGCTGGGCGGACAGTGCCAGGGCGGACCGCACCGTTTCCCCCTTGCTGGCGGTGCCCTTGCCGGCACTCCTGTCGGCGGTTTCGGCCGGCGCGGCGTCGTGGCGCAGGGCCGATTCCACCAGCGGTGCCACCTCGGTCACGCTGGCGGCGGCGACATCAGGCGGCGGCAGGTCCCGCACAGTCACCTTGACTTCCGGCGCGGCGGCCCGCGCACGCGCCACCGCGCGGGCGTCCGCGGCTGCGACGGCGTCGGCCCAGTCTTTCGCGAGGACGGGCGGCACCGGCCGGGCGGCGGTCACCAGAGGATGGTGGACGACGGCGCGGCGGAGCGCCTCCTGCAGGCCGGCGCGGGTCCGCAGTTTCTTCCAGTCGATCGGTGTTCGGGGCTCGCGGACCGGGCGTGGGGCCTTGGCGGCCTTTTTGGCCTTTGCCGGCACCGTTTCTGCGTCGGCGGGCAGCGGGCTGCCGTCTGCGGCGAGCCGCACAATCTCGACGGTCTCGTTCTTGGGAAGGTGACCAAACAGCGCCATCACGATCAGTGCAGCAAGGCGTCCCAGCCCGGCAATCACCAGGGTGAGCATGACGCTGATGCAGAGGCCGATGAACATGAGGAAGGCGACGCCCAGCGTGCCGAAAAAGGTCAGGTTCAGCGCAATCGTTGTCGGATCTTCCACTTCACCCTCCTTGCCATCGGCGCCCAACCCACAATGATTGCGCCGGAAAACAGCCCCTAACCACCATACGGACTATTTACTGCCGACATGCCTGCATGACAAGCGCCGGCAACTGTTGTTTCGAAGCTGTTATAGACGCGGCCCTCCGCAGGCGCGGATAGGCTGATCCAGCAAGCCACCGCCACGTTCCCGAGGGATGCCATGACCGAGCCAGAACCCTTTTCCGGAAACTGCCCGTGCCTGTCCGGCGACCGGTACGCGGACTGCTGCGGCCGGTTCCACAGCGGTTCGGCAGAGGCGGCCACGGCCGAGCAGCTGATGCGTTCCCGCTACTGCGCCTTCGTCCTGCTGGATGCCGGCTATCTCCTGAAAACATGGCACCCCAGCACCCGGCCCGCGGAGCTGGAATTCGATCCGGGCCTGCAGTGGCGGCGGCTGGATATCGTTTCCCTCGATCGGGGCGGGCCGCTGGACAGCGAGGGCGTCGTGGAGTTCAAGGCGCACTTCAGGCACGACGGCGAGCGCGGCGTCCACCACGAAACGAGCCGCTTCCTGAGAGTGGACCGGCGCTGGTACTACGTGGACGCCGTCGCACTTCACCGGTAGCCGAACCTGCGGCCGCCGGCAACGGGTCAGTGCTGCTTGCGGTTCGGTTGTTCTCGCGGCTCAGTGCTCCTCGTAATCGGCGGTAGGCGTGAACCCGGCACGGTCCACCTTGCGGTGGAAGTGCATCCCGGCCATGCCCCCCAGGACGGCACCCACCAGTGCCACCAAGGCGACCACGACGGCGGCGATGATGCCGGTGGTGGTCACCTGGCCTTCGTTGACCGGAATCCGCGGGAAGCTGTTCAGCTGCGCCAGGATATTGAACTGCTCGCCGGCGATCATGCCAAGCACAGCCACCAGCACAGCGGCAATCAGGGCCCAGATCCACACCATGAAACCCTGCTTCGCGCCATTGAACCTGGCCATCCTGCCGGCGACGTAGCCGCCGCTGTAATAGGAGGCAAAGAGGATGACCAGCAGGACGATGATGCCCACGATCCCCACTGTCTGGTTCGAGGTGGCCCGGCCCACGGCGGCGTTCACGTCGGTGTTCGTGGCAAGTCCCACGGCGGTACCGGCCGCGGCGACCAGGGCGGTCAGCAACACGGCCATGCCTGTGGCGGCCAGCCAGCCAAAGAACGCCGAACCAATTTTGATGCCGCCAAACGCTTCTCTTTCGCGGGCCGCAGCCATTTCCCGGGTGGCAAAGGCGGGGTCGTCGGCGCGCGCGGTGTCCGCGTTGGCGTACGGTTCGTTGTCCGGTGTGTAGTCACGTTCGGCGTACGGGGTTTCCGCGTCCGTGGTGTTGAGGGCGCGGGTGTGCGTGTCCGTCGTGGCGCCGGTGCCGGTGCCGCCGGGGCCGGCGGGCGAACGCCGGGACTGGGTGGCATCGTAGACCGGAGTGGCTTCCGTGGGGGCGTCTGCCGTGCTGTGTTGGGGCCTGTCGGCATCAGGCCTGTTGAGATCGGACCTGTTGAGATCGGGCCCGCTGGGGTCGGAGGTGCCTGATTGAGGGGAAGTGCGCCGGGGGCGTCTGTCCCCGGAGCCGGTAGGGCTGCTCATCAGCGACTCGCTTTCATTGAACGGACCCGGACTCAGGGGCCTAAGCCGGGCAACGCAATGCTGAGGCCAAGGCACTGGCCTCAGTTTCTAGCTAACTCCGTTCAATGGGTATTAGCAAGGATGCTTAGTATCCTGGTGTGGCGCGTCTTCCCTTGTCAGAGGCGGAGTGGGCGGTTGGGGACCGTGCCCGGTCAGCGGTAGGCCCGGTGCAGGTTCTCCCGGGTCGACTTCCGCGCGGAGGCGTCGGCGATCCACGGGCCGGTCCCTTCGGACTGGTCCAGCACGCCGGCCTCCAGCCACCGGTAGTCGCCGGCCAGAACCTTGCGCGCGAGGTCGCGGTCGCCGTCGTCGGTGTTCCGCCACAGTTGGTCGAAGTATTCGTCCACCCGGACGCGTGCCTGCTCGCAGAAGGCGTCGGCCAGTTCGAAGGCTGTGGCCCCCCGTTCTGGCGCGGTCCGGAGCAGCATTTCCGCGCGCGAGCAGGAGGCCGCCATCGCGAACAATTCGGCTCCGATATCGACGATCCGGCCCAGGAACGCCTGCTTGTGCTCCAGGCGGGCCTGCCAGCGGCCCATCCCGTAGAAGGTCTGCCGGGCGAGCCGGCGCGAAGCACGTTCCACGAAGCGCAGGTGCCTGGCCAGCCGCCCGAACTCACCGTACGACCTCGGATCCATGCCGGCGCCGGCCACCAGTTTGGGCAGCCATTTGGCGTAGAAGCCCGACGCCCCGACGGCGGCCCGCGCCTTGTCCGAAAGGCTCGCCTCGGCTGAGGCGAGGTCCCCGGCCGCGGCGAGGTGAGCGTCCACGGCCTCGCGGGCTATCAGCAACCGCATGATTTCCGACGAGCCCTCGAAGATGCGGTTGATCCTCAGGTCGCGCAGCTGCTGTTCGGCGGGGACGGCCCGCTCACCGCGCGCCTCGAGGGATTCGGCCGTCTCGAAGCCGCGGCCGCCCCGGATCTGCACAAGTTCGTCGGCGATCCGGTAGCTGATCTCGGTGGACCACAGCTTGGCCAGGGCGGCCTCGATGCGGACGTCCTTCTGCCCGGCGTCGGCCATCTCCGCGGACAGCTCGAACACGGCGTCGAGGGCGAACGCCGTGGCGGCGATGAAGGCGATCTTCTTGCCTACCGCTTCGTGCTTGCCCACCGGGCGGCCCCACTGGGTGCGGGCGTTGGACCATTCGCGGGCGATCTTGAGGCTCCAGCGGCCTGTCGCCACGCACAGCGCGGGCAGCGAGAGCCTGCCGGTGTTCAGGGTGGTGAGCGCAATCTTCAGGCCCTGGCCTTCACGTCCCAGCCTGTTGGCGGCCGGCACCCGGACCTGGTGGAAGCGGGTCACCCCGTTCTCGATGCCCCGCAGGCCCATGAAGGTGTTGCGGTTCTCCACGGTGATTCCGGGGGAGTCCATTTCCACCACGAAGGCTGTGATGCCGCCCTTGTGGGCGGCGCCGTCGGAGTCGGTGTGCTGCGGCACCACGGCCATCACCACCACGAGCTCGGCGATCACGCCATTGGTGGTCCAGAGTTTGACGCCGTCCAGAACGTACGACCCGCCGTCGGCGCTGGGAACTGCGGTGCTGCCCATCCGCGCGGGGTCGCTGCCGACGTCGGGCTCGGTCAGCAGGAAGGCGGTGACCGCCCCCTCCGCGCAGCGCGGCAGGTACTTGCGCTTCTGCTCGGGAGTGCCGAACACCTTGACCGGTTCCGGGACGCCGATGGACTGGTGGGCCGAAAGTAGGGCACCGAGGCTGGGATGCACGGATCCCAGCAATGCCAGCGCCCGGCCGTAGTACACCAGGGACAGGCCCAGGCCGCCGTACTCCTGCGGAATTTTCATGCCGAACACGCCCAGTCCGGCCAGGCCGCGCAGGTATTCGTCGGGAATCTTCGCGTCGCGTTCGATCGTCCGCCCGGACATGGTGTGGCAGTACTCTGTCAGCCGTGCCATGAAGGCCTCGCCGCGTTCCACGTCATCGGGTTTGGCGGCGGGCCAGGGATGGATGAGGCCCAGGTCAAAGCTGCCGAGGTACAGGCCCTTGGCGAAGCTGGGCCTGGCCCACTCTTTTTCGCGTGCTGCCTCGGTAATGGCGCGGGCGTCCTCTGCGGACGCACCCGCGCCGATCTTCTCGGGGGTGACGGGAGTTTCGGACGCGGGACTGTCCACGGGCGGAACGGCGCCAGTGCCGTCCGCAACCGTGCTGTCAGTGGCGGAGCTCACGGGGCATCTCCTCTAACCGGATCACCGGCTCAGAGCCCTGGGTCCGCCGCGGGTGGAGAACCCTTCAGCTGTCCCTCAATGCTACCCGCGGGTAGGTTCCGGTGCTAGGGGATGGCTGCCCCTGAAAATCCGCCGGAAACTCGACTGCAGAGGCGTGGTGCACCAGGCTGTCCCAGGCGCGGTTGATCCCGTGGACGGTCCTGAGCAGCGCGGCGGCAATGACCAGCCAGGCCAGCCTTCCCACGCCCACCAGGACGAGCGCGGCAAATGCCGCCGCCGCCACGAACAAGACAAGCACCAAGGCAAACATCAGCGTTCCAATGAACACCAAGGTGGCTGTCTCCACTGCACTCAAGTCGAACTGCATGCTTCCCCCTGCGCCGTTGCTGCGGATGGATCAGTAGCTCGAGACTAGGGCCAGGTGCGGAGCTTCCTCCAGCCTCCCAGCCGTGCTGTGGCCGCGTTGATACGGGATCGAGACAATACTCCGGCGTAGGTCACGGAGTGATTGCGAAAACCTCATCTGTCACACCCGTAACGTTGCCTGGCAAGCAACCGGGCCGTTGGCCGGGCCGCAGGCAACCCCGGCGCGGGCCCGCCCGCGGCTCTGCGTTAACCTTGTAGTTGGCAGTTTTCGGGTTTCCGCTGCCCAGACCATCCCCCAGCCGCTAAGGAGAGTGTGTGCCCCGGTCCGCCACGTCCTCTGCGGACGCGATCAACGCCAGGCTCCGGGACCTTGAGCTCCTCACCAAGGGGCCGGCATGGGCTCTCACCCGTTCCGCCCCGTGGGTGATCGCCGTCCTGCAGGCATCCTTTACCCGCACCCGGCCGCAGCTTCCGCTGGAAGAGTTCCATGCCGACGTCGACTCCTTCCTTGAGCAGCTGCGGCGCCAGGACCCGGGGCTGGGCGGCCACGCCAACGGGAAGTCCTTCGGCGATGAGTGGACCCGCAAGCAGTTCCTGACGCGCCGGAACCAGTCGGGGCAGATCGTGTACGAGGTCACCGAGCCGGCGGCCCGCGTGCTGGCCTTCCTGGACAGCCTTTCCAGCGACAGGTCCACGCTCAACGGTTCCCGGCTGGGCACACTCCTGGGCGACGTGGAGAAGCTTGCCAACGAGACCAACCCGGATCAGAGCGCCCGGCTGGAGGCGCTGGAGGAGGAGATCGGGGAACGGCAGCAGCTGATCCAGGACATCAGCTCCGGCGACTTCGACGGCCTGCTCGACGACGAACAGGCAGTGGAGGCGGCCGGCAACATCCTGGACCTCGCGGCCAGCCTGCCCGCGGACTACAAGAAAATGCGTGACCGGATCGAGGAGCTGGTGGGTGGGCTCCGCAACCAGATCATCGAGGAATCCCTGACCAAGGGTGCCACCATGGCCCATGTTCTCGAGGCGGACAAGCGCCTGCGCCAGAGCCCGGAGGGCAGGACCTTCCGTTCCTTCACCGCCTTCCTTGAGGACCCGCAGCAGCAGCTGCGCTTCCGCTCCGCTATCGGCGAGGTGCTCAGCCGCCAGTTCGCGGACGACCTTTCGCCGGAAGACCGGGAGACACTGAAAAACCTGGTGGCGGAGCTCCGGCAGCAGCACAGCCAGATCCAGCGCATTTACGGCAAGCTCAGCGAAAGCCTGAACACCTACGTCCAAAGCGACGATTTCCGCCAGTCGGTGCGGCTCCGCAAGGTGTTGCGGGAGGCGGAGCAGGCGATCCGGTCCATGCCCTACGAGCGCGAACGCCCGGGTTTGGTCCGCGGTCCGGTGCTGTTCAACGCCGGGTTCGAATCGCTCTCCATGGTCAAGCTGTTCGACCCGGACGAGTTCGCTGCCCCGCCCAAACTCGCCGACCCCATCGCCTTCAGCGACTCGGACCGGGTCCGCTCGCCCCGGACCGCCAAGGCCAGGCCGGAGTCGATCCGCACCGCGGCGGCCGGCGCCGCCACCCTCGCCGAGGCGTGGGAGCAGCTCCCGCCGGAGGAGCAGCACATCAACTCCATCCGGGCGCTCCTCTCACACGCACTCCACACCGGCGCCGACTTTGACCAGCTGGCGTGGGAGGCCCTCGACTTCGAACAGATAGACGGCACCACCCGCAAGGCGTACCTGCCGGTGGTAACGCTCAAGAAGGATAGCGATGACTGAAGAGATTACGACGGCGGACGCCACGACGCCGCCGGCTGAGCCTGCCGAAACCCACACAAACTCATTCACAGCAGGCGTCAGCCCCCGCGACACCTTTGTGGACGGTGCCGCGCTCTTCCCCGGTGACACCGGCGTGCTTCCTATGAAGGTGCGCCAGGCGCTCGTAAAGCTGCTGAAGGGGCCTTATGTCGACGGCGGCCGGGACGAAAAGCTCTGGACAACGCTGCTGGACAACCAGCTGATCCTGCGCAGCCGCCTGTCCGAACTGTTCCTCACGCTGCAGCTGGACCACGAGCGTAAGATCGCGGTGCTGCGCCCCGTGGACCCCGACGCGATCGGCGGCAGTGCCCGGTCCAGCATCCTGCGCCAGCAGCGTGCCCTGAGCCGGGTGGAGACGATCGTGCTGCTGCGCCTGCGGCTCCTGCTTGACCGCCACGTCACGGCGCAGACGGACCCCACCATCACCCGCGAGGAAATCGCCGAACTCGTGGCCCACTACCAGCCGGCCGGCCAGCAGGACGCCCTGCGCGACTCGGACGTGGTAAACCGGGCAATCACCAAGCTCCTCGCCCGCCAGCTCCTGCTCACCACCGGCCTGGACGACGTCTACACCATCTCCAACGCCCTGCCCCTGGCCCTCCCCTTCGACAACATAGGCGACATCCCCGCCCAAATCGAAGCCCTAGTAGCCGCCACGGCAGACCCCACAGGCACCGAAGCAATGCTGGAGCTCGACGGCGACGGCGACGGTCCGGTTCGTTCGGATGATGAGCCTGAGGATGAATCGGAAGGTGACGTGCCTGCCGACGTAGCGGCTGCGGAGTCGAAGGTGACCACGGCTAACGAAGAAGGTATGGCCAAGTGAGTATTGCGAGCATGCTTCCGCTGGGCGACGTCGTCAACCCGGGGCAGATGCGCCTGGCCCTGGTGCAGGTGGTCAACTGGGGGACGTTCCACGGCGCCCACACCATGCATGTGGACCGCAACGGCACGCTGCTGACCGGCAACTCGGGCGTGGGCAAGTCGACGCTGTTCGACGCCATACTCCGGGTGTTCGACGCCCGGCCGCGCTCGAACGAGGCCGCGGCACAGCGCTCGGGGGCCGTGGAGGACAAGCGGACCACGTTCACGTACATGCGCGGCAAGGTAGGGGACAAGGCCGTTGGCGAGGGCTCGGCCAGTGCGTTCCAGCGCCCCGGCGCCACCTGGTCCGCCGTCGCCCTGACGTTCGACAACGCGGCGGGCGCCCGGGTGACGGTGTCGGCGCTGTTTGACCTGCCCAAGAACGGCACGGAGTCGAGCGTCGGCCGGTACTATGTGATCGACAACAGCCCGCTGGACCTGTCCGCCATCGAGGACATCGCCGAGAAGCGCTTCACCAGGGCGGGGCTGGAAAACATCTTCCCGGATGCCCAGGTCTTTGACGTGCACAAGGCGTTCGCGGAGCGCTTCCGCCGGCTCCTGGGCATCAACTCGGACCAGGCGCTGCCCCTGCTCCGCGTCATCCAGGCCGGCAAGGGCCTCGGCGGCAGCGTGAACACCTTCTTCCGCGACCAGGTGCTGGACTCCCCGGCGACGCTGGCCGCGGCGGACGATGTGGTCGAGGAGTTCAGCAACCTCATGTCCATCCGGCAGCGCCTGGAGGACGTCCGGCAGCAGCGCGACCAGCTGGCCCCGGTACCGGGCCTGAACAGGGAGTACGCGCAGTCACTGCTGGATGCGAACCGGCTCCGTGAGCTCGCGGGCGAGGAGTTCGAGGCCTACCGGCAACAGCTGGCTGTCACGGTGCACGAGAAGACGCTCGCCCGCTTCAAGGCGCTCGCCCAGGCCAAAGCCAAGGAGCTCGCAGCGGAACGCGGGGTGCGCGACGGCCTGGCCAAGGAGCTCCGGCAGCTGGAGGCGGACTACAACAACCAGGGCGGCAACGCCATCTCCTCGATCGAGCAGTCACTGGAAAACGCCCGGGTGGGCCTGAAGCTCCGCCAGCAGGTGGAGGAAGCGGCCCGGCAGGCGCTCGCGGACGCCGGCCTTGACCTGGACTGGACCGCCGAGGGCTGGGAGCAGGCCCACGAACAGGCCGCTGCCCGCTCGGCGGAGCTGAAGGACGATTCGGCGGCCCTGCAGGAGCTGCGCTTTGAGGCCTTCGATGCCCACGCCACAAAGAAGCGTGAGCTTGCCGCGGCCGAGCAGGAGCTTGTGTCGCTGAAAACGCGCAAGTCGCTGCTGCCGCCGTCGAGCATCGAGAACCGTGCCGCAATTGCGGCGGCCACGGGCATTCCCGAGGAACAGATGCCGTTCGGCGGCGAGCTGATCGACCTGGCCGAGGGGCAGGAGCAGTGGCGCCCCGCGGCTGAGCGCGCCCTGCGAAACCTGGCCACCACGCTGCTGGTGCCGGGCGAGCACTTCGCAGCAGTCACCCGCTACCTCAACGGCAACACCATCCGCGGCGCTTTGCGCGCGGTGGACGTGTCCAAGCCGCTCGCCGGCGCGGCGCTCGCCGTGGAGGACGTGGCCGACGGCGACCTGCTCACCAAGCTGGACATCCTCACCACCGGGACAAACGCCGATCACGGGGTCTGGATCCGTGAGCGGATCGCGCTCGACTTCGCGTACCCGTGCGTGGAGGACCCCGACGAGCTGGCCGCGCTGGACAAGGGCCTGAGCCTCGGCGGCGTGGTCAAACGCAACCGGCACACCGTGGAGAAGGACGACCGGTTCACCAGCCGGCAGGACTACGTCCTCGGGTTCGACAACGCCTCCAAGCTGGAGCTCGTGGCAGGGCAGGCGGAGGACCTGCGCCAGGAACTGGCCAAGGCAGCGGAACTGGCCCAAAGCCGCGAGGAATCACACCAGGGGATGTCCCGGCAGCTGGAGGCACTGCGCAGGGTGGCCGAGGACGACCGCCCCTGGGAACAGGTCTCGGCTTCGGTCGCGGCGGATGAGCTTGGCAGGATTGAACAGCGGCTCAAGGACGCCCTTGCCGCCCAGGCTGACCTCGAACCGCTCCGCGCCAACATCGAGGCGGCACGCCAGAGGCACCAGTCCAGCACCGAGGCCGCCGCGGTGCTGCAGAGCGAATACAAGGCGCTGGACCAGCAGCTGACGGCCTCCGATACACTGCTGGAAGCCGCACGCACCCGCCTGAGCCAGGCTCCGCCGTCGGACTCCACCGCCGCGGCGCTGGCGCCGTACTTCGCCGAATTCGGCGACGTCACGGAAATGCACGAGCTGGACAACCTCGCCGGCCGGGTGCGGACCCAGCTGCTCGGCGACCTGCACGGTGCAGAGTCCCGTGCGCAGGCCACGTCGGAGCGGCTCACGCGGATCTTCGAAGGCTTCGTCCGCGACTGGGGCACCGCCATTTCGGCCGACCACGGCACCTCCATCGGCGCCGTCGGCGAGTTCGAGGCCCGCTACCACGCGATCATCAATGACGGGCTGCCCGCGCAGGAGGCCGAGTTCCGGCAGTTCTTCAACCAGCGCACGCACGAGTCGTTCAGCACCCTGCTCCACCTGCTGGACGAGGAGCGCCGCTCCATCACCAGCAGGATCCTGCCGCTGAACGGGATCCTGTCCGAGGTGAATTTCCACGAGGGCAGTTACCTGGAACTCGACATCAAGCAGACCCTGCCCGCCACGGCCAAGCAGTTCAAGGACGCCATCCAGGCCGCGCTGAAGACCCGGCACACCCGGCACGCCAAGGCCGAAACCCCGCACGCGGGCCAGAACGACGACGCCGAACTGACCGCCCGCTACAAGTCACTGGAGACGCTGGTGAAGCGGCTGGGATCGCAGACTCCCGAGGACCGGCGCTGGCGGGCCGAGGTGCTGGACGTCCGCGGACACCTTTTCATCCAGTGCAAGGAGCACCGGGAAGTGGACGCGCCGGCCGGGAAGAAGGGCGGCAAGCGGACGGAAGTGTTCATGCATGCCGATACCGGCTCGATGTCGGGCGGTGAGCGCCAGCGGTTCACCGCGTTCATTATGGCTGCGGCGCTCAGCTACCAGCTGGGCATCGCCGAGCAGGGCTTCACCACCTACGGCACGGTCATGATGGACGAGGCGTTCGTGCTGGCTTCCGAGGAATTCGCCGGCGCGGGGATCAAGGCGCTGCACGAGTTCGGTTTCCAGCTGCTGCTGGCAGCACCCGAGAACGTCATCGACCTGTCCCGGCACCTGGGCTCTGTCACGGAGATCCTGCGGGACAGGCGGACCAACCGGTCCGGCGTGCTCACCGCCCCCGTTATCACCCCGAAACCGGGGACGGCGGGGCAGTGGCGGTCCGAGGCGAATCCGGTAGATATCGTGTTGCGTTAGTCTCTAACGCTTCGGTCCGGTTTATAACAAATCGATGGATTTATTGCGCTGGCCCTAGTGGCGGGCTGTTTCGGCATGCCACTGTGGTGACTCCACCAGTCTTCGCCAAACGCTCCGCAGGGTCACGGACACTCCCATGCGGCGGGCAGAGCAGCCCCTGCGAGCTTGACGGCGTCATTTTCGAAAGGCACCATCATGCGCCCTGCGTTCCGCGCCCCCGTCGTCACTGCCCTTGCCGCCGCCGCCCTCTCGCTGGCCGGCTGCGGGGCCATGGTGTCGGCAAATCCCTCGACGTCCTCGCCGGCCGCCTCGCCGTCATCCTCTGCGACGGCATCCGCTACTGCACCGTCATCGGCTTCGCCGGGCCCTTCAGCTTCTGCCGGGGGCGGCGCCGGCGGTGCAGCCTCGCCGGGGACCACGCCGTCGTCCGCTCCGGCACCTGCCGGGCTGAAGGCGTACACCTTCCCGAACGGGCACGTGTCCTTCAAGTACCCGGCCGACTGGAAGGTTGAGCTCTTCACCGGCGGCGGATCACCGTCGGAGTCCGCCACGGCGACGGTCATCGACGCCAGCGGAACCAGGCAGGCCACGGTGTACGCCGGAAAGATCGCCGACGGCGTCTCCCACCCGGTGACCCGCACCGTCTTCGAATCCGCACCGGTTCCCGGCCTCGCGGGACAGCCTGCGCCGGCCGCGCACTACGCGTTCTACGTGGACCGGATGGACAGCAACGCGACCTACCGCATGCACCTGGCGGCCGGAGCCCCCAAGCCAGGGCCGGGATCCGCGCTCGACGGCATCATCCGCACCGGGAACGGCGTCATCCTGGCCGACGTGCAGTTCATCGAGAAGCCCTTCGCCAGCGACGCCGCGGCCAAGTCCTGGCTGGCAGGCGCCGAGGGGCAGGCCCTCAAGGCGCTGCTGCTGAGCATCTCCTACAACTGACCCTCTCTCAGTTCCCGCAGCAAATTCACCAACGCTCCTGCACATTCATGTGCGGGAGCGTTGATGTCTGGGCGACGGGAGGTGGGGGAGCGTCGTGAGTTAGGAGTGTGCGGCCGTGCAGGCGTCGATCTGGGCCTGCACGATCCCCCCGTAATAGGCCACCAGCTCGTCAAAGTCCCAGCCGTCGAAAAGTCCCAGCGTCCGCACGGTTTCGCCGAAGCCGGTCATCAGCGCGGTGACCGTCGATGCATAGCGGCGGTCCGGCGTCGCGTCCCCGATGAGCTTTGCAATGCTGCTGACATAGCGTTCCCGCAGCTCGTTCCGCGCCGCCTCGGGATCCGGGGCATCGTGGACGTTGATCGGAATAATGGCCCAGGGTTCCTGCATGCCGCGTTCCCGGCGCATCAGGACGCGGAAGACGAGGGCGCCGCCGAGCTCCGAGGCCGGAACGCTCAGCTCGGTGAGCAGCGACTCGTCCGGCTGCACCGCGGCGAACAGCTTCGCCTTGGTGATGAACAGTTTCATCACCAGCGCCGCCGACACCCCGGCCTCGGCGGCGATGTCCCGGACCGTCACGGCCCGGTAGCCCCGCTCGCCGAACAGCCGGCCCGCCGCGGTGAGGATGGACTCCTGGCTGGGGCTGCTCATGTCCGCACCGGTTCGCCGCCGGTGTGGGCTGCGCTTCTTCGTCCCGTCCTGCTCCCTTCCGCGGGCTGTTCGGCTGAAAGATCCACGGTCACGGACCGGTTGTCGACGGCGAGCTTGCGCGCCACGGCTTGATGAGTCACGGGATGAAGCATAGTCACTATGTAGCGTCCGGCGGCGGGCAGCGGAAGTGTGTACACGCCGTCGTCGTCCGTCCTGGCGGTATCCACGTGCTCGCCGGTGGCGTGCAGCAGCGTCACCACGGCGCCGGCCACGGGTTCGCCGCCGACGGCCGCCCGGCCGGTGATGTCCAGCCGCTCGTGGAGGAGGAAGTTCTGCTTCAGCGTTCGGCCGTCGAAGTCGAAGACCTCAGCCATCGGTGCCCAGCCCGCGGCGTTGGCCACCACGAGGTACTTCCCTGCGCCCGGCAGGGCCACCGAATAGTTGCCTTCGGTGTCGACGCGGCTCCAGTCCACCGGCTCGCCCTCCGTCTGGAGGACGGTGACGACGGCGGGAGTGAGGGGGCGGTGGTCGGGTGCCAGGACGCGCCCCTGCACCACGAGTTCCGCTGCAGCCGGCGCGGCCGGGCGGTGGGTGGTGACGCGGGGAATGAAGATGGTGGCGATAACGGAGGCAACTGACGCCAGCGCGGCCATCCAGAACACGTCCCTGAAGGCGTCAAAGGAGGGCAGCCGGGCGGCGCCGAGCGGGATGGTGACCGAGGTGAGTACAGCGGCGACGGCTGCGCTGGAGGTGGACGTGCCGATGGAGCGGACCAGGCTGTTCAGGCCGTTGGCGGAGGCGGTCTCCGTGATCGGGACGGCACCCATGATCAGCGTTGGCATGGCGGCATAAGCGATGGCAGTGCCCACGCTCACTACCGTGGAGCCGATGATCACCCAGGTGATGGAGTCGTAGAAGAACACCCGGCCCACGTACCCGACGATCATTACGCCCGCGCCCGCCATCAGTGCTGACCTGCCGCCGAAGCGCCGGATGATGCCGCCGGACACCGGGGCGAACACCACCATGGCCAGGCCGGACGGCACCATGCAGAGGCCGGCCGTGATGACGTTCAGTTCAAAGCCGTAGCCGGTGGCGTGGGGAAGCTGCAGCTGCTGTGTGGTGAGGAGCATGTTGGCGAACATCGCGAAGCCGATGAGCAGCGATGCCAGGTTGGTCATCAGGACAGGCCGCCGCGCCGTGGTGCGAAGATCCACCATGGGCTGGCCCACCCTGAGCTCATACGGAATCCAGACGGCCAGCAGCAGTGCGGCCGCGAGGAACAGCAGCAGCACGGGTTCCGAGCCCCAGCCCCAGGCGCCGCCCTTGGAAATGGCCAGCAGCAGCGATCCCAGCGCCGCGGAGAGCACCAGCGCGCCCGCGTAGTCGAAACGGCCGGGAGTGCGCACCTTGGATTCCGGAACTACCAGGACGACGGCGAGCAGCAGCAGCGTGCCGGCGGCCGCGGAGACCCAGAAGATCGATGTCCAGCCGAGGCTTTCGTAGAGCAGGCCGGCGAGTGGAAGGCCCATGGCGCTGCCGATGCCCAGGGTTGCGCTCATGAGTGCGACTGCGGAGCCCATCTTTTCCTTGGGCAGTTCGTCGCGCATGATGCTGATGCCCACCGGGATCAGTGACGCGGAAAACCCTTGAAGTGCCCGCCCGATGATGAGCCACAGGAACGTCCCGCCCAGCGCGGCCATGACCGATCCCGCCACCATGATGGCCAGGCAGATGACCATCATCTTCCGCTTGCCATACATGTCGGCGCTGCGGGAGACGATCGGGGTGGCGACGGCACTCGCGAGGAGCGTAGCGGTCACGAGCCAGGATGCATCGTCGGGAGTAACCGCGAGGATCCGCGGGAAATCAGGCAGCAGCGGCACCACCAGCGTCTGCATGAGGGCCACGAGCGTGCCGCTGAGTGCCAGGACCGCGATGATGGCTGACGGACTGCGGACTGGTTTCGGGGCGGGGGGTGCTGTCATGTGCGGCAGGCCTTTGGAGGGAGGGTTGCCCGGACAGGGGGTGAACGGGCGTTTACTCCATCGAGTGAACCATTGTTCACCCTTGGCTGGCAAGGGGAAACGGCGTTAGTCTGGCCACTCCGGGCAATTACGTGACGCAAACCTTTCGTAATCTGGAGAAGGATAGGCTAGCCTTACTTAGGTTTGCTTCATTCACCTAAGGAGTTCCGTGACTTCCCCCCTCTTCCCCGGCCGGCAGGCTGTCATCGCCGGCCCTGCTGCCGCCGGCACAACGCGCCGCTCCCTGCTCAAGACCGCCGCCAAGGCCACCGCCGTTCTCGCCGCCGCGGCGCTTTCCCTGGCCGCCTGCTCCACCGGCCCGGCCTCGTCGTCCGCGGACACCGGCACTTCGGCTTCCGCGAGCGCCCAGTTCCCGGTAGCCATCAAGAACGTCTTCGGCGAAACCACCATCAAGGAACAGCCCAAGCGCGTTGTCACCATCTCGTGGGTCAATGACGACATCGCCCTCGCGCTCGGCGTGGTTCCCGTTGGCGTCCCGAAGAACGAGTGGGGCAACAACGGCAAGGGCTCCACACCATGGAAGGACGCCGCCCTCGAGAAGCTGGGTGCCTCGTTCGGCAGCGACAAGGCCCCGGTCCAGTTTTCCGAGGCCGACGGCGTCAACTTCACCGAGATCGCCAAGCTCAACCCGGACGTCATCCTGGCGGCCTACTCCGGCCTCGAAGCCGCCGACTACAAGAAGCTCAGCGAAATCGCGCCTGTCGTGGCCCAGCCCGAGCTCGCCTACGGCACTCCGTGGCAGGAAGCCACTACCCTGATCGGCAAGGCCCTCGGCAAGACCGCCGAAGCGGAGAAGCTCGTTGCCGACACCGAGGCCACCATCAAGGCCGAGGCAGCCAAGTACCCGCAGATCACGGGCAAGACCTTCATCTACGGCAACCTGGAGCCGGCCAAGGGCGACGGCGTGAACGTCTACCTCGCCGCCGACAACCGCCCGCGCTTCCTGAGCGAAATCGGCATGAAGCCGGCCGCCGTTGTGGAGGAGAAGTCCAAGGGCTCCAAGGAGTTCTTCACCGCATGGTCCGCCGAGAAGGCCAACGAGCTGGACTCCGACGTCTTCGTGACCTGGGTTCCGGATGCCAAGACCAAGGACCAGATCATCAAGGATCCCCTGCTGAGCCAGATCCCGGCCGTCAAGAAGGGCGCCCTGGTTGCAGACTCGGACAACACCCTGACACTGGCGATTTCCGCGTCGTCCCCGCTGAGCCTGCCGTGGGCCCTGAACACGTTCCTGCCGCAGCTCGCAGCCGGCGCTGACGCAGCCGCCAAGTAACTACCAGCCATGACACCAAGCACGACGACGGCCTCCTCCGGGGAGCGCGAACGTACACTTGCGGCCCCTGAGGCCGCGGCTAAAGGGCCACAACTGTACGTTCGCGCCGGGACCCGCACAGGAAAAGGCAATCAGCCCGCCTGGCTGCTCGCCGCCGTCGTCGTGCTTGCTGTTGTCTGCGGTGCGTCGCTGGCCGTGGGGGCCCGCGGACTGTCCCTCGAAACCGTGTGGCAGGCCCTGACCCAGTTCAACCCTGCGGACGGCGACCACGCCGTGGTGCACGCCCGGATCCCGAGGACCGTGCTGGGCCTGCTCGCAGGTGCGGCGCTGGGACTGGCCGGCGCCGCGATGCAGGGCGTGGCGCGCAACCCGCTGGCCGACCCGGGCATCATCGGCGTCAACGCCGGCGCCGCGCTGGCAGTCGTCACCGGCATCTACGTCTTCGGCATCTCCTCGCTGACCGGCTACATCTGGTTTGCCTTCATCGGCGCGGCTGCTGCCGCCGTCGTCGTTTACCTCATTGCCTCCATGGGCCGGGACGGCGCGACGCCGGTCAAGCTCGCCCTCGCGGGTGCCGCTCTCAGCGCCGGGCTGTTTTCCCTGATGAACGTCATCCTGGTCTCCAGCCAGGACACCCTGGACCGCTTCCGCTTCTGGCAGGTGGGCGGCATTGCGGGGCGCGACTGGTCCGTGGTGCTGCCCGGCCTGCCGTTCCTCGCCGCGGGGGCGCTGATCGTGCTCCTGGCCGGTCGGGTCCTCAACAGCCTGGCGCTCGGCGACGACGTGGCCCGCGGGCTGGGCCAGAACGTCGGCCTGGCCCGGGCCGTCACGGCGCTGGGCATCGTCCTGCTGTGCGGATCGGCGACGGCGCTGGCCGGACCCATCGGGTTCGTCGGCCTCGTCGTGCCGCACGCCGTCCGCTCCCTGACCGGGCCCGACTACCGCTGGATCCTGCCGTTCTCCGCCGTGCTCGCACCGGCGCTGCTGCTGGTGTCCGACGTCGTTGGCCGGGTCATCCTGCTTCCCGGCGAGGTCCCGGCCGGCATCATGACCGCCCTGATCGGGGCGCCGGTCTTCGTCTGGCTGGTCCGCCGCGGCAAGGGGGCAGGCCTGTGACCTCCGACGTGAGCACCACGATGCGCGAACGTACAGATAAGGCCCTCAATGAGCCCGATCCGGGGCCACAAGTGTCCGTTCGCGCTTCGAACCGGCGCCTGCTGAGCCCGCGCCCACTGAACCGGACAGCGGTACTGGCCGCCGGCGTCGTGCTTCTGTTGGCCGCCAGCATCCTGCTGGGCAGCTACACCGTGACCATCCCCGACTTCTTCAAAATCCTCGCCGCCCACTTCACCGGCGGCGAAAAGATCCCCGGCGCCAGCTTCATCGTGATGGAAGCCAAGCTGCCGCGGGCCGTCATCGGCACGCTGGTCGGCCTGGCGTTCGGACTTTCGGGCGCGCTGTTCCAGACCATGCTCCGCAACCCGCTGGCCAGTCCTGACGTGATCGGCATCAGCTACGGAGCCAGCGCCGCGGCTGTCCTGGCCATCGTGGTATTCGGTGCCTCCGGAGCTGTGGTGTCCGGCGCTGCCCTCGGCGGCGCCATGGCCGTGGCAGCGCTGATTTACGGCATCTCCCGCGGCGGTTCCCTGGGCTCCGGAGGCGGCAGCCGCGGGAACGCCGCCGGCAGCCGGCTTATTCTCTCCGGCGTCGGCATCGCCGCCGCGCTGCATGCCATGGTCAGCTTCCTCATGACCCGGGCAGACATCCGCACTGCCGCCGAGGCGCTGATCTGGATGAACGGGTCGCTGAACTCCGCCAGCTGGGAGCGTGCGGGGGTGCTGGCCCTGGCGCTGCTGCTCCTGGTTCCGGCTGCCGCTGTGCTGGCCGGACCGCTGCGCATCCTCGAACTGGGGGACGACGCCGCTGCCGGGCTTGGCGTCCGGGTCGGTGCCACCCGGCTGGGTCTGGTGCTCACCGCCGTCGCGCTCGCCGCAGTGGCGACGGCGGCTGCCGGGCCAGTAGCGTTCGTCGCCTTCCTCGCCGGCCCCATCGCGCGCCGGTTCACCGGCCGCCCCAGCCTCCCGGCGTCGGCCCTGGTGGGCGCCCTGATTGTCCTGGCGGCGGATTACTTCGCCGCCAATATCGCCCCGCTGCTGCTGGGCGGCACCGTCCTGCCGGTCGGCGTCGTCACCGGCGCCCTCGGTGCCCCGTTCCTGCTGTGGCTTCTGGTCACGTCCAACCGAAAGGATGCCTGATGGCTGTTCTGCACGCCCGGGACCTCACTCTGCAGTACGACCAGCGGCGGGTCGTGGAAAACCTGACGGCGGAGATCCCCGAAGGCAGGGTGACCATGATCGTGGGTGCCAACGCCTGCGGTAAATCCACGCTGTTGCGCGGCCTGTCCCGGCTCCTGAAGCCTGCCGGCGGCACGGTCACGCTTGACGGCAAGGACATCCACTTGCGCCCGGCGCGTGAGCTGGCCCGCACCCTCGGCCTGCTTCCGCAGCACCCGACGGCGCCGGACGGCATCACCGTCCGTGACCTGGTGGGCCGCGGGCGGTACCCGCACCAGGGCTTCTTCCGCAGCTGGTCGGAGAAGGACGACGCCGCGGTGCAGCGTGCGCTGGAAGCGACCGAAACGCTGGAGCTCGCCGGGCGGAACGTCGACGAACTCTCCGGCGGCCAGCGCCAGCGGGTGTGGATTGCCATGGCGCTCGCCCAGGAAACGGAGGTGCTGCTGCTCGACGAGCCCACCACCTACCTGGACCTTGCCCACCAGGTCGAGGTGCTGGACCTGGTCACCGACCTGAACCGGCAGCGTGGCAGCACCGTGGCGATCGTGCTGCACGACCTCAACCTCGCCGCGAGGTACGCGGACCATGTCATCGCCATGAAGGGCGGGCGCATCGTGGCCGAGGGCTCGTCGTCCGGCGTGATTACCGAGGAACTGGTCCGGCACGTTTTCGGACTGGAATCCCGGGTGGTGCCGGATCCGGTCACCGGCACCCCGCTGATCATCCCGCTCGGCAGGCACCACGCAGACCCAAAAGTTCCGACGACGACCCTGGAGAGGGCCTCATGAGTGCAGTACACAGCAGCGCAGTACAGAACGGTCCCGCCCGCACCACCTCTGTGCCGGACCGCCGCGGCCTGGCCACCGAGCCGATGACGCTCGCGTTCGATGTCACCGTCTCCGCCGTGCAGGAGCTCAGCCCGAACTTCCGGCGCGTGACGTTCGGCGGGTATTCACTCCGCGACTTCGGCGTCCACGGCGACAGCCTGGACCTCCGCATCAAGCTCATGATCCCCTCACTGGCGCCGGACGGCAGCCGGCTTCCGCTGCCGAAGTTCCGCATGGAGGAGAGCGGGTGGTACCAGGAGTGGCTGGCCATGGACCCGGCCACCCGCGGCTCCATGCGCACGTACACTGTCCGGCAGGCCCGGCTGGACGCTGTGTACCCGGAGATCGACGTCGACTTCGTGATGCACTTCGACGCCGACGGCAACGGCGGCCCGGCGGCGAACTGGGCGCTGACGGCCAGGCCGGGCGACACCCTCACCCTGATCGGGCCCAACAACCGCGCCGCGCACTGCGTCACGGCGGAGACGTACTCGGGCATCGAATGGCGGCCCGGCCTGGCCGGGCGGGTGCTCCTGGCCGGCGACGAGACGGCCGTCCCCGCGATCAGCGCCATTCTCGAAAGCCTGCCCGGCTACATGACCGGGCATGCCTTCCTGGAAGTGCCGGAGGCCGGGGACTTCCTGGACCTGGAGACAGCGGCAGACATCGAAATCACCTGGCTGGCACGCGGCGCCTCGATCGGCAGGTCCCGGCCGCACGGCGAACTCCTCCGGGAAGCGGTGCGGTCGGCCGTCCCCGTGCCGGGCTGGGTGGGCATCAAGTCCGCCGAAGCCGCCGGCCCGGAGCCCGATGACGTGAACGTGGACCAGGAGATTCTCTGGGAAACCCCGGCCCGGCTCGATGCTGCCGCCGTCAGCGCCACGAAGAACCCGGACAAGCCCGCCGGCGCCCTGCCGTTCTACGCGTGGATCGCCGGGGAGGCCGGGGTCATCAAGGAGATGCGCCGCTACCTGGTGCGCGACGTCGGGATCGACCGGAAGCAGGTGGCGTTCATGGGGTACTGGCGCCAGGGCAAAGCCGAGCTCTGACCCCGACGCTTCCTCAGGTCCTGCCGCCTGTACCCCGACGCTTCCTCAGGTCCTGTCGCCTGTACCCCGACGCTTCCTCAGGCCGACCACCCGGGGGAAGGACCCGCCGTCGTTCATCTTCGGTTTCCCTGGCTGTTGCCCTGCCTGTGTACCTTGTCCGGGTGGGTGTCTCTCCATCGCTTCCGGACCGGGGCAGGCGGCTCGTCTTCGTTGCCTTGGGGGACTCTTTTACGGAAGGCGTCGGCGACCGGAGTTCCAAGCTGCCCAACGGTGTACGCGGCTGGGCTGACCGGGTGGCGGAGAAACTCGCCAAGGCAGAACCCGGCTGGCACTACGCCAACCTCGCAATCAGGAGCAAGCGCCTGCGCCACATCGTGGATGAACAGCTGGAGCAGGCACTCGCTATGGAGCCCACGCTGATCACCCTCTACGCCGGCGGCAACGACATCCTTGACTTCGGCACCGACATGGACGCGCTCCTGGCCCAGTACGAGGAATTAGTGGCCCGGCTGGCGGCCACCGGCGCCACCCTGGTCCTGTTCACCGGGTTCGACGTCAAAGTGTCCGCGGTGCTTGAACCGCTGAAGAAGCGGAACACCCTGTATAACCGGCGAGTCCGGGAGCTGGCCGCCAAGTACGGGGCCGTCCTCGTGGACTACTGGTGCTTCGAGGCATTCCATGACCGCCGGATGTGGGACACCGACCGGCTGCACATGTCCAAGACCGGCCACAAATACCTCGCGGCCCAGGTCCTGGACCACCTGGGGGTGCCGCACAAGATCAGCCTGAAGGAGTGGGAGCCGCCGGCCAGGGTGACGCTCCGCGACTGGGAACGGCGACAGCGGCGCTGGGTAAATGACTGGGTGCTGCCGCTGTTTGGACGCAAGCTTCGGGGCGTCACACTGGGCGACAACCTTAGTCCCCGCTGGCCCCAGCCGGTGAAGGTGCCGCGGAAAGGCGGACTGAAAAAGCTGATGGAGCCACCGGCACGTTAACCGCGCGCCTGGTCAGTAGGGATCTAGTCCAGCAGGTTCTCGAACCCCGGCGCCGTGCGGGCGGCAGCGAATTCCACGACGTCGAAGTCGGCAATGCCGTGCACGTTGAACGGATCCTTGGCCAAGGACTCGTCGAGTGTGGGCCGGTCGGACCTGGAGAGCAGCACTCCGCCTGTGCGCGGAACCTTGCGGCCGGAGACAATGAAGATGCCCTGGTCAAAGGCATCGTTCAGCCAGTCCATGTGGGCATCCACGTGTTGGTCCACGATCTCCTGGGCAACTTTGTAGGTCAGGGAAACTACGTACATGACCGCCAGCCTACCGCCAGTGCGTTGCCGCCCGGCGACTCGCCGTGGCCGGAACCGGCCTTGAACCGTCAAGCGTCAGTTCTCCTAGGATGGAGTAATGACTGAACCGCGCTGGCTCAACGACAATGAACGCCGGGCATGGCTTGCCCTGCTGAGCATCAACACCATGCTGCCCGCGTCGCTCGATACCCAGCTGCATGCCGCAGGCAAGGTGTCGCTGTTCGACTACAACGTGCTGGCGATGCTCTCCGAGGCGGAAGGGCGCTTCCTGCCGATGAGCGAGCTGGCCGCACGGACCAGCGCCTCACTCTCGCGGCTCTCCCATGTGGTCACCAAACTCCAGAACCGCGGCTGGGTGGAACGCCGGCCGCATCCCGGCGACGCCCGCGTCACCACGGCGCACCTCACCGAAGAGGGCATGGCCACCATCGTGGAACTGGCGCCGGGCCACGTCGAATCCGTGCGCTCGCTGTTCCTCGACGCCCTGAGCGAGCGGGATGTTGGGGACCTTGCACGCATCGGCGAAAAGATTGTGGCCCGTCTGGACAGCAATCACTGGATCCTCCGCGAGCGGCAGCACTAACGGCAGAAGCAGCCCCCGGCAGCAGGACCGCACTTGCATGTCTTGGTTGCTCCCGGCAACGGGTGGCAGACTTGCTCCCATGGATTTCACGGCCCGCTACGTTGCCCTCGGAGACTCCTTCACAGAGGGCGTGGGCGACGACGACCCGACACGGCCCAACGGGGTCCGCGGCTGGGCTGACCGGGTCGCTGAGCAACTGGCCGCCGCGGACCCCGGCTTCGGCTACGCCAACCTGGCCATCCGCGGCCGCAAGCTGCGCCAGATCCTGGCCGAGCAGGTGGACGCCGCCATCGCCCTCAATCCCACCTTGGTGTCCCTCTACGCCGGCGCCAACGACATTCTCCGGCCCAGGATCGACATCGACGACCTGCTCGCAGACTACGAGAAAGCCGTCGGAAAGCTCACCGCCACCGGCGCCACGGTGGTGCTGTTCACGGGCTTCGACGCGCGGGGCTCCAAGGTCTTCGGAACCATGCGGGGGCGTACGGCCATCTACAACGAGCTGGTGCGGGGCATTGCCGGGGACCACGGCGCCCTGCTGGTGGACTACTGGCGCTTCAACGAATACTACGACTGGGGCATGTGGGCCAGGGACCGGATGCACATGTCCGCCGCCGGCCACGCCAACATGGCCAGGCGCGTCCTGACGGTCCTCGAACATGAGCATTCCATCGAGGTGCCGCCGATGACCCCCGTGCCCGAGCTCAGCAAGGCTGAGGCGTTACGTGCCAACGCCCAATGGGTCCGGGAATTCGCGGCGCCGTGGGTGGTCCGGCGGGTCACGGGCAAGTCTTCCGGCGACAGCCTCCAGCCCAGGTACGCCCGGCTCACCCGGCTCTAGCGCGCGCTCCGCCGGATCAGAGGCGGCTGGTCCCGAGTTATCGCCGGAACCCGCCCGTCGCCAGCAGCTCACCATTTGCACGGACGGCCAGCGCCTCGATGTCCCACATGGCAGTGGCCCGGTTGAGCATGGGAATCCCGCCGGCCACGATCGCGGTCGCGAGCACATCAGCCGTCACTACATCCGCTGCCGCGACGGAGACCTGCAGGAATTCCGCTGCCCGGGCCGTGGCGCTCCAGATATGGTCCCCGCGCTCAGCGGAACCGGAGGTCGCCAGCGCGGCCGGGGTCCCGCCGTCGGCCGTCTTTTCACCCGACGGATACCCGCCAAGCGGGAGCCCGCCCAGCGGGAATCCCGCCAGCAGGGTCCTGCGGTCCGCCGGGTCAACGATTCCCGCCCGCCAGGGCGCATCGCTGCCGGGATGGGGGGAGCCGCTGACCAGCACGTCCCCGCCGGCGTTCAGGCACCAGTTGGCCATGCCGAGCGCCAGCAGCGACATGCCGGCTTCCCTGATCGCGTGCCCCTTGACGATCCCGGAGAGGTCCAGCGCCCCGTCCGGGCGCTCCGGCGTGAATGCACCCTCGGTGAGGAGCCTCCATCCGGCCGCCTCCTCGTACCGCGCCCGCATTTCCGCCGATGCCGCCGGCAGCGAGAGTTCTCCGCGCATCAGCCGGCTCGCTTCCGAATCGGCGCGGTAAAGGCTGAAGATGCTGTCCAGTTCAGTGAACAGGCGTTCGACGACGGCGGTCGCCGCTGCCAGTTCATCCGCCGCTGCCTGGGGTGCTTTATGGGCCTCCGTCGGAACTGTCAGGCTGATGACCGTCCCCATGCAGGTGAACGTCCGGGCCCGGAGCCGGTGCGTGGTTTCAGAGGTTTGCTGCATCGAGGGCTGCCTGGAGGGAGGTGAGGTACGCGTCGCTGGTCACGGTGGCGCCGCCCACGGTCTGCACGTCGGCGGACTGCGCCTGCAGTACCTCGCTGCGGAGAATCGGGGCGGCGTAATTGCTGATCTGCACGGACCGGCCCTCGGCGTCGGTGAGTTTCAGGGCCGCGACGTCGGTGATCTGCCCGGACTTGACGGTGATCTGCACCTGCACGGTACCGAAGCGGGTCTGGACCACGTCGCCGTCGTACGTGCCGCCGGCCTTGGCCGCCGCACCGGCGGCTCCCGCCGCGCCGGATGTGCCCGTCGCTCCCGCGCTGCCCGTCGCCCCGGACGCCGCTGATGATCCCGACGACGTTGTGCCGTCCGTGGTTCCCGCGGCCTGGTTTCCCGTCGCGGCGGCCGCCAGCGCGCTGCGAGTATCGGCCACGTGGACGCCTGATTGCCAGCCGACCAGGAGGATGCCGGCCGAAGCCAAGGCGGCTGAAACTGCTGCTCTGATTCTCACCAGTCGAACCTTTCGTGATGGAGCTGATCTTCATGGACGCCCGCGGCACGGGCGGCGTTCAGGACATTGCCTGCCCACCTCGAGGGCCCGCACACGTAAACATCGGCGGAACCGATTTCCGGGACGTAGTCCGCCAGGCTGTAGCCGGCCCGGTGCTCGGCGGCCGGAAGCCAGCTGTCAGGTGAGCCCGGGTCCCGTCCGCCGGTCAGATGGAAGAGTGTCGCGCCGCGCTGCCGGCACAGTTCGAGGATTTCCTCGCCCAGGTAGAGCTCCTGGTTGCTGTGCCCGCGGAGCAGGACCGTCGCCTGGCCGGGAGCGAAGGGGGTGGTTTCCAGGAGGGCCCGCAAAGGCGTGATGCCGATTCCGGCGCCGATCATGACCACGCGGTCCTTGCTGCGTGCTGCGGAGCTGAAGAGTCCATAGGGCCCCTCGACGGCCACCTTCGTTCCGCGCCGCAGCCTGAGAAGCTGGGCCGAGCCGCGACCAAGGTCGCGGACCGTGATCCTCAGCCTGCCGTGCCCATCAGGCCCGGTCCGTACCGGCTCGGCCGACAGGCTGAACGGATGCGGATGCCACCACAGTCCAGGGGCGAGGAAGCGCCAGATGAAGAACCGCCCACCGTTGCCGGCCAGCGATCCGAGCTGCAGGCCGCTCATTTCGATGTTGACCACCCCGGGGGCTACAGACGTGACTCGTTCAACCGTGAGCTGGTGCCTGAAGGTTGCCCGTACGGGCTGGATGACGCGGTAGTACAGCAAGGCGGCGCCGGTGGCGATGCAGATGGCGAGCCAGTACCAACGCTGCCAGGTCCCTTCCGCGAAGAGACCGCCCACGCTGAACTGGTGCGGCAGCGAGGTGAGCACGGCGGCATAGGTGAGCAGGTGCACGGCGTACCAGAATTCGTAAGGGAAGCGCCGTCGGACCGCCACCAGGGACGTGACCACCACCGCAATAAAGAGGGCCAGGGAGACGAACGCGAGCCACATGTCGGGCACCAGCACCCAGAGCGCCACGGCTTCGCTGACAGGGTCGAGCCCCTCTGCCATGCCGTAGCCCACCGCGATAAGCAGGCCGTGGGCAAGCAGCAAGTACAGCGAGGGTTTCCCCAGCTTCCGGTGGAATTCGAGCGCCCGGTCGTGCCCCACAGCGCCGTCGATGAAAGGAATCCGGGCCGCCAGCAAAAGCATGAGCAGCACCAGGTCCATGCCGGCAAGGCCGGCGACAATGCCTAGTGCGGTGAGCAGGCCGGCAGGCGAGGAAGCCGCCGTCAGGCCGCCGTCGGCAAGCCAGAGCGCAACCGAAGCGGCCAGTGAGGACCATGCCGCTACCGTCAGGGCGTCGGCGCGGAGGAGCCTGCGCCGGTGCCGGCCGGCGAAGCGTCCGGTGTCCCGGACCGGAGCAGGCCCGTGGACCGGAGGCACTGTGGTCCCGGTCCCGGTCCCGGTCCCGGTGTCGGTCCTAGGGGAGGGCAGGAGCTGTGTGTTCATGGCTCAAGATTCCGCTCCGAGCCTATGGCTTTGCTGTGAAGAGCCTTCTTTCCGGATATGACTTGAAGAAACTTCTGCAGCCGGGGGCGCGGGGGCTTTATACACCCTTTCCCGCCCGATTGGTCTTTAATTCGCGTGTCTCGTAGACTTGGTTGGCGCTAGGTGGCGCGGAGCGTGTGCAATTGCTCCGGTTTGCGGCGGCTGTAGGCAGTATTTACAGTTCCGGAGGCCGGCAGTTAGGGGCTCAAGTTGCGTGCATTCCTGTATTCGCCCAGTATCCCGGCACTTCGCAGTGGTTTCCATTGCCAGGTGTCCGTGGCTCATCGTAATTCCGCAGCAGTAGCCCGGTTCGCCGGTGTTTGTCACCTGCGGGATGGGTGAGGCTGGATCCGGACGCCGCCTGCCGCACGGGCAGAAGTCTGCCCGCCGTTTCATTCATTTTTCAGAGGAGAGTCGTCATGGCAGCACACTGCCAGGTGACCGGAGCCGAGCCGGGCTTTGGACACAGCATTTCGCACTCGCACCGCCGCAACAAGCGCCGGTTCGACCCGAACATCCAGAAGAAGCGCTACTGGGTTCCGTCCCTGCGCCGTAATGTCACTCTGCAGGTCTCTGCAAAGGGCATCAAGACCATCGACGTACGCGGCATCGACGTTGTCGTCGCCGACATCCTGGCGCGAGGAGTGAAGCTCTAGTGGCAAAGGACAAGGACGTACGTCCGATCATCAAGCTCAAGTCGACCGCGGGCACGGGTTACACCTACGTAACCCGTAAGAACCGTCGTAACGATCCGGACCGCCTGGTCCTGAAGAAGTACGACCCCAAGATCCGCCAGCACGTCGAATTCCGAGAGGAGCGCTAAACACATGGCTAAGAAGTCCAAGATTGCTCGCAACGAGCAGCGCAAGGTCATCGTTGAGCGTTACGCTGCAAAGCGCCTCGAGCTGAAGAAGACCCTGGTTGACCCGAACGCGACTGACGAAGCACGCGAAGCTGCACGCCTCGGCCTGCAGAAGCTGCCCCGCAACGCCTCCCCGATCCGTCTGCGTAACCGCGACATCATCGACGGCCGTCCGCGCGGTACCTTCCAGAAGTTCGGTATCTCCCGTGTTCGCTTCCGCGACATGGCTCACCGCGGTGAGCTCCCGGGCATCACCAAGTCTTCCTGGTAATCCAGCACCGCTGATTCCAGCTGCTTGAGGAGGGCCGGCAACCACATGGTTGCCGGCCCTCCTTTGCGTTTAACGGCCTTTCTGCCCACGTGATGCACCACACAGAATGGACTTACGACGGCGATCGGCCGGCTTTCGGCCCATCGCCCGCCATTGGCCGCGAAATGCCGCGGTTTTAACCCGTTCCGCGGCCAATTTGCGTGGGCGTTCCGGGGCGTGTAGAGTCTTTCGAGTCGCCGCCGCTGATGCGGAAAGATAGCGACCGACCCCCTTTCAAATGGCCTGGAAAATGGTGCGCTTAGCGGTGTGCTGTGGACGGGGCGGGGGCCTTCCTGAAAGCGGTGATCGCGGAAACGCTGATTTGCAAAGCTTTGCGGGGTCGGGTAAGTTTGAAAAGTTGCTCCGGAGCGATCCTGAATGTTTGGTTTGGGTGGTGCCGGGTGTGTCTGTTGTTTGAGAACTCAATAGTGTGCCAAGTTTATTGATACCGATTTTTTGTTGAATTGGTTGAATTGCCGGGCCGTGCCGCCTCCGTGGTGTGGTCTGGTGTTTTTAGCTGGTTTCGAATTTTGTGCAGCCTGGTGCGGCGTTATTTCCGTCGTGTTGGGTTGTGTCTGT
>NZ_JBHTZA010000013.1:0-152572 GCF_042790555.1 Arthrobacter sp. NPDC056727
AACGTACACTTGTGGCCCCCGGGAAGCGCTTCCCGGGGGCCACAAGTGTACGTTCGCGCTGGAGCGGTCCTGCACTGCGGGGCCATAAGCGGTCGGTTCGCATTTCAGCCACCGGCAGGGGACCGTCAGTGGGCGCGGTGGTCCTGGATGGTCATCCGCGGGCCGAACGTCGGTTTCCGGAAGCCGCTCAGGCCGAGCATGCGGACCACCCGCTGCCGGTGCCCCGCCCACGGTTCCAGCAGGGCCAGCATGCCGGCGTCGTCAGTGCGCCGTCCGGTCAGGGCCGCGCCCACATAGGCGGCCAGGTGGTAGTCGCCCACCGCGATGGAATCGGGGCAGCCGTGCGTCCGCTGCACCACCTCGGCTGCCGTCCACACTCCGATTCCCGGGATGGTCTGCATCTTGGCGGCTGCCTCCGCCGCCGGCAGTGCGGCCAGGCGTTCAAGCGCGACGGCGGACCGCAGGGCGCGCATGACGGTCGCCGAGCGCTGCGGGCCGACACCCGCCTTGTGCCACTCCCAGGAAGGAATGCGGAGCCAGCCCTCTGCGGTGGGCCGGACCAGCAGTCCGGGAGGTGCGATGGTACCGGCACCGGGGGCGGGCGTTCCGTGCCGGTACATGAGGTACCGGAAACCGCGCCGCGCCTCAATGACGGTGACCTTCTGCTCCAAAATGGTGGGCACGAGGGAATCAACCATCCGCCCGGTGGACGGCAGGCGGACGTCGGGGTTCCGGCGTCGGGCCTCACGCACCATGCGGGGGAGCGTCGCGGCGAAGGAAGGCTCGTCGAAAGCAGACCAGTCGTCATCGGCGCCGAGCAGCCGCGGGAGTCCTGCGAGGGCAGCGCCGGAGCCGGGACCCCAGGCCTGGGCATCGACGCAGGGGCCGCCGTCATCCGGGCCGCCGCTGCTGTCCGCCCCCGGTGAGGCGGCCCGGCCACCTGCCACGGTGAGCCGCAGCGTCACCGGGCCATCCGGCGTCGTGAAAGCCATCCACAGCCCGTCCGGCCGCAGGGAGAAGGAGGGGTCGCCGTTGCCGCGCATCAGGATCCCCAGGGTACGGCGCAGGTCATACGGGCCGCCCGGATGCCACCTCAGGGACGCGTCCGCCGCGGCAGCGAGCCGGGCGGGGGCGTCAGCAATGGTCATACAAACATCGTCCCACGCCGGACAGACAAAGCTGCCGCCGGGCCCGCGCGAGGGTTTCGCCGGGCCCTTAACCGTGGACCGTGCCGGGACTACAATCCCCAGTGTGGCGCGGGTGGGCCGCGTCCCTTCCTTCGAGTTGTAGGTGAGCGCAATGGGTGGAGTGGTGCATTTTGAAATCCCCGCAGACGACCAGGACCGGGCAAGAAACTTCTACAACCAGGCGCTCGGCTGGCGGATCGACCCCATGCCGGAGATGGACTACAACGTGGTGATCACCACGCCCATGGACGAAAAGACCGGCCGGCCCACGGAGCCGGGGGCCATCAACGGCGGCATGATGGCCAGGGCGGGGGAGCTGACCACACCCGTCATCACCGTGGACGTGGAGGACATTGACGCGACACTCAGGACGGTCGAGCAGCTTGGCGGTTCCGTGGTGAAGCCGAAGGAGACCATCCCGGGCATGGGCCACTATGCCTACTTCAAGGACACCGAGGGGAACATCCTGGGGCTCTGGGAGAACCTGCCCGCCGATGCCGGCGGTGCTGCCGGCTGAGGTCCGGGCCTTCAGCGGCTGGCGGCTGGCCCACCGGCGGCTGGCCGGACCGGCGGGGCCCGGCTACTCCCCGCCGAAGCGGCTGCGGGCCTCCACCGGGATCAGCGGTTTCTGGGCGCGGATCCTGAGTTCCTGCACGGCCCAGGTGTTCCCGTCCGGGTCGCTGAACCCGAAGAAGGTGCCGCCGTCGCGCTCGTCGAAGACGGTGATCCCGCTCGCCTCCACGCCGCGGCTGAGCAGTTCGTCGCGCGCGGCCCGGGCATCCGCCACCACAAGCTGCAGGCCCCGCATGGAGCCGGGGGCCATCTCGTTCTGCGAGGGCAGGTCGCCGATCACGATCGAACATCCCGAACCCGGAGGCGTCAGCTGCACCACGTGCATGTGCTCGTTCTGCGTGTCGTGGTCCAGATTGAAGCCGACCTTGTCCCGGTAAAACTCCACGGCACGGCCGATGTCACTCACGGGCAGCACAACAACTTCGAGGGTCCAGTCCAAGGCACAGTTCCTTTCAACGAGGCGGTGGCACCCACCCGGCGGCGGGCGCGTAGCCAGCTTGCCTTGCCCGCCCCGGCCCTGGCTAGTACTTCGCAGGCCCCGGCTGAGGCCTGTGGCCCTCAGGGCATCCCGTTGCCCAGCCAGAGCGCCAGGACCGCCAACGGAAGCGCAACCACAACCGCGACGGCTCCGGCAACCACAAAGCCGCCCCAACGCACACGGAGGTTGAGGCTCTGCAGCCGCTCGTGCCACAGCAGCGTGGCGAGGGATGCCCACGGCGAAATGAGCGGACCCAGGTTGACCCCGATCAGCAGTGCGGCCAGCCTGAGCGGGGAGCCGGCCGCGGGCTCGAGGGCCAGATAGGCGGGGAGGTTGTTGGCGACGTTGGCGGAGCCAGCGCCCAGTACCGCGAGGCGCAGCAGGTCCGGGAGACTGTCGCCGGTCCCGGCGGCTGGCGCCAGGGCCTCGGTGAGGCCATGCGAATGGAGGGTTTCCACCACCATGAACAGCCCGGCGGTGAGCATCAGCGGACGCCAGGGCAGCATCGACCAGCGCAGGGATCCCGGACGCCGCCGGAGGAACAGGGCCACCAGGAATACTGCTGCGAGTGCGGCGGGAACAACCACGGGAATCCCCGAAACCAGTGCAGGAAGCAGCACCAGGAGCGTGCCCCCCGACGCCCGCAGAAGCGTCCGGTCCCTTGGCATGTGGACCGGCTGCTTCCCGTAGCGGCCACGCAGGTCCCGGTGGAAGGCCAGCCACAGCAGCAGCGCAGGCACCAGGACGCCGACGGCGGCGGGCGCCCACATCAGTTGGGCGAATCCCAGCGGACTCAGGGATAGGTTTCCCTGCGCCAAGAGGTTGGTGAGGTTGGAAACCGGCAGGAACAGCGACGCGGTGTTGGCCAGCCACACAGTGGTCAGTGCGAATGGCAAGGGCGGGATCTTCGTGTGGACGGCGAGCAGCACCACCATGGGAGTCACCAGGACGGCGGTGGTGTCCAGCGACAGAAAGGCCGTGGCAACGAAGGACAGGGCAAGCACAAAGAGCCACAACAGAAAGACGCTGCCCCGGCCCAGCACCGCAATCCGGTCCGTCACCACATGGAACAGCGCCGCGTCATCAACCAGCTCCGTGACGACGGTCATCGCCACCACGAAGGCCAAAATGGGGACTGTGCGCCCCGCCAGCTCCCCGAACGCGGGCCACGGGAGCAGGCCCGCGGCGAGGCAGGCGGTTCCGGCCAGCAGCATGAGGCCCGGCAGCAGGTAGCCCTGCACATTCTTCGGTATCCGGAGGGGTGCCACGGCCCAATCTTCGCACCGAACGCCGCCGGGGCGTGCACGCAGCACCAAGACGGTAAGTTGGTACCCATGAAGTACGCCCAGTCAGTCCTGGACCTCATCGGCAACACCCCGCTCATCAAGCTGAACCACGTCACGGAGGGCATCAAAGCCACCGTCCTCGTGAAGCTGGAATACGTGAACCCGGGCGGATCCATCAAGGACCGCATCGCGGCAAAGATGGTCGAGGAAGCCGAACGCGACGGCAAGCTCAAGCCCGGCGGCACCATCATCGAACCCACCTCGGGGAACACCGGCGTGGGCCTGACTCTGGTGGCACAGCAAAAGGGCTACAAGTGCATCTTCGTGGTCCCGGACAAAGTGGGCGAGGACAAGCGCGCGGTCCTGGAGGCGTACGGCGCCGAAGTGGTGGTGACGCCCACCGCCGTCGAGCCTGACAGCCCGCAGAGCTACTACGGCGTGTCCGACCGCCTGGTCACCGAGATCCCCGGCGCCTACAAGCCGGACCAGTTCTCCAACCCCGCGGCGCCGCTGAGCCACTACGAGAGCACCGGCCCCGAGATCTGGCGCGACACCGACGGCAAAGTGACGCACTGCGTCATCGGTGCCGGCACCGGCGGCACCATCACCGGCACCGGCCGCTACCTCAAGGAGGTTTCGGCGGACCGTCCGGAGTCCGACGGCGGCCGGGTCAGGATCATCGGGGCCGATCCCGAAGGCTCTGTCTACTCGGGCGGCACGGGGCGCCCGTACTTCGTCGAGGGCGTGGGCGAGGACATGTGGCCCGCCAACTACGACAAGTCGGTTCCGGACGAGGTCCTCGCCGTCAGCGACGCCGACTCCTTCGCCATGACCCGGCGGCTTGCCCGCGAGGAGGGCCTGCTGGTGGGCGGCTCCTCCGGCATGGCCGTGGTGGCCGCGCTCCGCACCGCCAGGGACCTGCCCGAGGACGCGGTGGTGGTGGTGATCCTGCCCGACTCCGGCCGCGGCTACCTCGCCAAGATCTTCAACGACCAGTGGATGCGCTCCTACGGCTTCCTCTCCGGCGGCGAGGAAGCGTCCGTGGGCGAGGTCATCAAATTCAAGACGGGCGAACTGCCGGACCTGGTGCACATCCACCCGAACGAAACCGTCCGCGACGTCATCAACATCATGAACGAGTACGGCGTCAGCCACATCCCGGTCCTGTCGGCTGAGCCGCCGGTGGTGATGGGCGAGGTCCTCGGGGCCGTCGATGAACGGACCCTGACCGCCAAGCTGTTCCGCGGCGAGGCCAGGCTGACGGACAAGATCGCCGAGCACATGGGGGAGAAGCTGCCGGTGATCGGCTCGCTCGAAACCATCTCCGCCGCCCGCGAACTGCTCTCCGACGTCGACACCGTGATGGTGACGTTCGTGGGCGCACCCATCGGCATCCTGACCCGCCACGACCTCCTCGCCTACCTCAGCAACTGATCCAAGGAGCCCCCATGCCTGAAGAGAACCAAGGATTCAACACCCGCGCCGTGCACGCCGGCCAGGCTTTCGAGCCGCGCACCGGGGCCGTCGTGCCGCCCCTGCACTTCAGCTCGACATATGCCCAGGACGGCATCGGCGGGCTGCGGGACGGCTACGAATACGGCCGCGGCGGCAACCCTACGCGGGACGCCCTGCAGCAACAGCTCGCGGCGCTCGAGGGCGGCACGCATGCCTACTCCTTCAGCTCGGGACTCGCGGCCGAGGACTCGCTCATCCGCGCCCTGCTGCGCCCCGGCGACCACATCGTGCTGGGCAACGACGCCTACGGCGGGACCTACCGGCTGATCAGCCGCGTGCTCGGCGAATGGGGGATCGGCAACACCCCCGTGGACATGTCCGACCTCGCCGCCGTCGAGGCCGCCGTCACCGCCAACAGGACCCGCTTCGTCTGGGTTGAGACCCCGTCCAACCCGATGATGAAGATCACCGACATCGCGGCGCTCGCCAAGGTGGCGCACGACGCCGGGGCCCTCCTGGTCGTCGACAACACCTTCGCGTCGCCCTACCTGCAGACCCCGCTCGCCCTGGGTGCCGACGTCGTGGTCCACTCCACCACCAAGTACATCGGCGGCCACTCCGACGTGGTGGGCGGCGCGATCGTGGTCAAGGATGCCGGGCTGGCCGAAAAGATCGGCTTCGTGCAGTTCGCCGTGGGGGCGGTCTCCGGACCGATGGACGCCTTCCTCACCACTCGCGGGCTCAAGACCCTGGGCGTGCGCATGGACCGGCACAGCGACAACGCCCAGGCCGTGGCCGAATGGCTCCTGGAGCGCCCCGAAGTGGAGGCCGTCCTGTACCCGGGCCTGCCCTCGCACCCCGGCCACGAGCTTGCCAAAAAGCAGATGATGAAGTTCGGCGGCATGATCTCGGTGCAGTTCAAGGGCGGCGAGGCCGCTGCGCGCAAGGTGGCCGAATCGACGTCGGTCTTCACCCTGGCGGAATCGCTGGGCGGCATTGAGTCGCTGATGAACTACCCGTCCGAGATGACCCACGCCTCGGTCAAGGGCACCGAACTGGCCGTCCCCGTGAACCTGATCCGGCTCTCCTGCGGCATCGAGGACGTCGAGGACCTCATCGCCGACCTTGAGCAAGCCTTCACGCACATCCAGTGACGGCCTCCCCGCAGACGCAGGAAGGCGCCGGCGCCCGGCAGGAACCCCGCAGTCCTGCTAACGCGCATCGTGTCCTCGGGTGGCTGGCGACGGCCGGCGGTGCTGCCGCACTCGTCGTCGCCCTGGCATGGCTGTACGCGCAATACGCGCCGGTCATGAACGACTTCGAGGTCTACTACTACGGCGGCACCAAGGTGCTGCAGACCGGCGAAGCAGGCATCAACGAGCTGTATGCGCCCCGGGACGGCCTGCCGTTCACCTATCCGCCGTTCGCTGCGCTGCTGTTCGCCGGCCTGGCCACCATGACCCTCGGCCAAAGTGGGCAGCTGTTCATCTGGGCCGCGCTGGGCGGGGCTGCCGTGGTTTCCGCATGGCTCGCCCGGCACTACTTCGGGATGACCCGCTGGCGCGATGCCTTTGCCGACTGGCGGTTCCGGACCGTTGCCCTGGCAGGGACAGGGGCCATCGTCCTGCTGGGGCCGTGGCGGGACACCTTCGTGTTCGGGCAGATCAACATCATCCTGATGGGCCTGATCCTGGCCGACTTCGCGCTGCACGGAAAATCCCGGGCGGGTGAGATCCGCTGGCCTGCCGGGCTGCTGATCGGCCTCGCTGCCGGCATTAAGCTGACTCCGCTGGCGTTCGGCCTGTACTTCCTGGTGCGCCGGGATTTCAAGGCCCTGGCGTGGATGGCCGCAGGCTTCCTCGGCTCCATCGCCATGGCCTGGGCAGTGCTGCCCCAGGCATCGGCGATGTTCTGGACCAGGATCCTGCCCAACACCGGGCGCATCGGCGATCCGGGGTACGTGGACAACCTGTCGCTGAAGGGGCTGCTGCTCCACTTGGGACTGCCTGACTCAGGGTTCACCAGCCTGATCTGGCTGGTGCTCGCGCTGGGCCTCGCCGGCCTCACTGCACTGGTGATCCGGTGGGCGGTGGCGGTGGAGGAAAACTTCGTGGCCGTGTCCGCGACCGCCGTGCTCATGCTCCTGGTCAGCCCGGTCTCGTGGTCGCACCACTGGGTGTGGATCGCGGTGGCGCTGCCGTCCATGGCCTTCGCCATGCACCGGGTTCCCTCCCGGACCGGCCTGATGCGGCTGGGCGGCTGGGTGGTGGTGGCGGCGTCGGCCGTGGCCTTCTACCTGGCGCCCAAGGACCTCGCGATGGCGGCCGGGGCCGAGGTGTGGGGCGTGAATCCGCGGACGCAGTGGCCGCTGATGGTCTCCAGCCTGGGCGTGGTCTCCGGGATGGCGCTCCTGGTCTACTGGGCTGCCGCGTACCGGCCCTCGCGGACCGCGATCCGCCCGCCACGCTGAGGAGCTAGCTTTCTTCAAGAAAGTCAGCTACGGTCGGAGCATGGCTCTCCGCTCCGACTGGTCCCAACGCAACTGCAGCATGGCCCGCGGCCTGGACATTTTCGGCGACCCCTGGGGCATGCTGGTCCTCCGCGAGGTCTTCTTCGGCAACGGCCGCTTCGACACGATGAAAACCCGCCTCCAGGTGGCCGACTCGGTCCTCACCCGGCGCCTTGCCGCCCTCGTTGAATCCGGGCTGCTGGCCAAGCAGCCCTATGACGACGGCGGCCGCACCCGCCACGAGTACGTCCTCACCGCCAAAGGCGAGGACGCGCTGCCGGTGCTTAACGCCGTCGTGATCTGGTCCGAGAAGCACCTGCAGGCGCCGTCGGAGCGGGCCCACATGTACGTCATCCATGCAACGTGCGGGCAGCGCACGGGGTCCGCGGACAGCTGCACCGAGTGCGGGGAACAGCTCACCGCCGGGAACACCAGCTGGCACAGCCTGACGCGCAGCGAGGAGCCGGTTCCGCTGGCGACCGCCCCGAAGCACACGGACAAACCGACCAACCGCGTTCAAGGCGGCGGAGAAGAAGGAACAGCCGCATGAGCACTTCCGAGGAGCCCCGAGTTTTTGTACAGATATCGCGCCCTGAGGGGGCTTTAGAGGACGATATCTGTACAAAAACTCCAGAGGACACGCCTAAGAAGAAGCGCCGGCTGCACCCGGCCTGGACCGTAGCGGCGGTCGCGTTCCTGGCCTTGGTGGGGGCAGCCGGGTTCCGTGCCGCGCCCGGCGTGCTCATGGTGCCGCTGCAGCAGGAGTTCGGGTGGTCCACCACGGTGCTGTCGGCCGCGGTAAGCATCAACCTGGTGCTGTTCGGGCTCACGGCCCCCTTCGCCGCGGCCCTCATGGAACGGTTCGGGGTCCGGGCCGTCACCGCCGTCGCCCTGGCACTGATCGGCGCCGGCAGTGCCCTGACGGTGCTGGTCAACCAGTCCTGGCAAATCCTCCTCACCTGGGGCCTGCTCATCGGCCTGGGCACGGGATCCATGGCCCTGGTGTTCGCGGCGACCATCGCCAACACCTGGTTCACCAAGAGCCGGGGCCTGGTGATCGGCATCCTGACGGCAGGCAGCGCGGCCGGGCAGTTGGTCTTCCTGCCGTTCATCGCGGTGCTCGCCCAGGACCCGGGCTGGCGCCAGGCCTCGCTCCTCATCGCCGCCGGGGCCCTGGCCGTGGTTCCGCTGGTGCTGAAGTTCCTGAAGAACTCACCGGCCGACGTCGGGGCGTTGCCTTACGGTGCCGGGGAACCCGCCGCTGCCGCCACCGCCGGGACAGCTGCCGCCGGCAAACCGGCCGAACCCCGGCGCAACGCCGCGGTCCGGGCACTGCAGGTGCTGCGGAGCGCCAGCAAGAACCGCACGTTCTGGGCGCTGGCAGCCGGGTTCGCCATCTGCGGCGCCACGACGAACGGGCTGATCGGCACGCACTTCATCCCGTCCGCCCATGACCACGGCATGCCCGAAACCACCGCGGCCGGCCTGCTCGCCGTCGTCGGGATCTTCGACATCGTCGGCACCATCGCCTCCGGCTGGCTGACCGACCGGTTCAACCCGCGGATCCTGCTGGCCGTGTACTACCAGTTCCGCGGGATCGGGCTCCTGGTGCTCCCGCTGCTGCTGGGATCCTCCGTGCAGCCCAGCATGATCGTGTTCGTCGTGATCTACGGCCTCGACTGGGTGGCCACCGTTCCGCCTACCGCCGCGATCTGCCGCCAGGTGTTCGGCGCCGACGGCAGCGTGGTGTTCGGCTGGGTGTTCGCCGCGCACCAGCTGGGTGCCGCCGCGGCCGCCCTGGCCGCCGGGGCCATCCGGGACGCCACCGGCCACTATACCTACGCCTGGTTCGGAGCGGCCGCGATGTGCACCATCGCCGCAGTGATCAGCGCCACCATCCGCAAGCACGCCGAACGTCGGCAGCCCGCAGCGGTGGCGGCCGCTTCAGCAGACCAGGCGCTTCAGTAGACTGAGCGGGCGCCGCGGCCCGTCCCGGCGCACACTGCCGGACGACAGCTGGGGACGCAACATGGGACAGACCGCCAACAAAACCGCACTCGTGACCGGCGTCGGGCGCCTCGCCGGAATCGGTGCGGGAATCGCCCGGCAGCTGGCCGCCGATGGCTGGGACCTGGTGCTGACCTACTGGCAGGACTACGACGCCCGCATGCCCTGGGGCGTCCAGCCGGACGACGTCGGGCAGCTGTCCGCCGAATTGGAGGCCACCGGCTCCCAGGTGGTGGCCCTGCCCGCCGACTTTCAGGACCCGGGCGCCGTGGACCGGCTCATGGCTGAGGCGGCAGCGCAGGCAGGAACGTTGCACGGGATGGTCCTCAGCCACGCCGAATCCGTCGACTCGGGCATCCTGGACACCACCCTGGAAAGCTTCGAGCGGCACTTCGCCGTGAACACCCGGGCCGGCTGGCAGCTCGTCCGCGCCTTCGCGCAGCAGGCAGCGGACGACGGCGGCGCTATCGTCGCGCTGACCAGTGACCACACAGCGTTCAACCTGCCGTACGGCGCGTCCAAAGGGGCGCTGGACCGGATCGTGATCGCTGCGGCGCGTGAACTGGGACCGCTTGGCATCAGCGCCAATGTGCTGAACCCCGGGCCCGTGGACACCGGCTGGATGGATGATCAGCTCCGTAAAGGGCTGGCCCGGCAGCAGCCCGGCGGGCGGCTGGGCACGCCCGCCGACGTTGCGGGAACCGTGGCTTTCCTGCTGTCCCCGGCAGGCCGCTGGGTGTCCGGCCAGCTCATTAAGGCCGACGGCGGGTTCTCGGCTTGAGGCTTTTCGGTCGCCTGTTGCTTGCCTAGAAGGGGGTAGTGCCGCGCATCCGGCGGGGGCGGCCGTCCGGGTCCACGACAACGCGGTTTGCAGCGTCCGCCCAGAAACGCTGCAGCGGCGGCACGGGTTCTGGCGTGTGGTGCCGCACGTGTCCCTTGGGCCGGGGCGGGCGGCGGCCGGTTCTGTGCCAGTGGTCCAGGGCACCGGCGGCGGCGTTCCACAGTTCGAGCCCGGCCGCCGGGTCGCGGAGCCGGGGGTCGTCCTGGTCCAGGCCCAGGTGCTCGGCCCAGAGCTGGAGCCGCAGCCCGTGGGCCAGCCCGGAAGCGCGGGCGCTGGCAGCGGTGTCGATGACGGCGCAGGTGAGCTCGCTGTCCGTGGTCCAGGACCGGCGGTTGAAATTGTCCGATCCGCAGGTGAACCACGTGTCGTCGATGATGCAGATCTTGGCATGGACATAGATCGGAGTTCCGGCCGTGTTTTCCAGGTCAAACACCCCAACCCTGTCCGGCGCTGCGCGGCGCATCTTGCTGATGGCACGTATTTGCCCGACCCGCTTGGGCGGCCCTCCGAGAATGCCGTCAGAGTCCGGGTAGCGGGGTACGACCGCGATCACGTTCAACCGGGGGTTATGTTCGAGGGCCGCCGAGATTCCGGCGGCGACCTCTTCCGACCACAGGTACTGGTCCTCGATGTAGATCAGCGAGCGGGCCTGGGCGAAGGCTTTCGTGTAGGCACGGGCAATGCTCCGCTCACCGCCGGGTGCGAACGGGAACGGCGGATGCTTCATGCCGTAGGTGCGCAGCAACTGCACGGCGTGCGGCCCTGCAACCGGCGGGGGCGGCGCGGTGTCTGGGAGCGGTTCGGGGTGCCGGGGCATATCGGCCAGACGCTGCAGCAGCATCCGGTACGGGGTGCGGCGGTCCAAGGGGTGAGGGTCATTCCACCGTTCGGCGAACAACTCCAGCACATCCGCCACAACCGGGCCGCGCAGTTCGAGCGCGGCATCGTGCCACGGCGGCCGTTTCCCGTACCGGGAATCCATGGCCACCGCCTGCGGGTCTCCCTCGTGGTCGGCATCGTCCCGGCGGCTGTGGGAAAGGTCGATCCCGCCCACGAACGCGACGTCCAGTGAGGGGTCGTCCCGCCGGCGGATGACGAAGAGTTTCTGGTGATGGCAGCCGAAGAGGCGCACACGCTGGTCCAGCAGCACCTCCCCGCCGGCGTCGTTGATCTTGCGGCTAAGGAGCTCGTTGGACCGCCAACTCATCGGTGCCGACACGCGCTCGCCGTGGGACCGCCAAATCAGGCCGCGCACTTCCACTCCCGCCCGGGCCAACCGTGCCAGCAATTCACCGATCGCCGGTCCGTCCGCCGTCAGCTTCTCGTCGGAGTCCCCACGCCAGTCGGTGAACCACACCCGGTCTCCGGCGTGCAGGGCCGACAGCTCCTCATGGAGCCGGGCGAAGTAGGTCGCCCCATGAATCAGGGGCCGCACGAGGTTGCCCTCCGACCACGACGGCGTTCCGGCGCCGCCCGCGTGCACGTCGGTGGCTGCGTTCCCCCGTTCAGCGCCACTCAGGAACCAGGCACCGGCACTGCTGTCCACCCGGTGTTCCCCGGTCCGTCCCAAGGCCAGGGAATCGTCAGCGTCAGCCATGTGCCCAGTATGCTCCCGACAATGCGGCCGCGGCGAGGGGTAGGCCCGGGCCGTTCAGCGGAACGCGGAGAGCCCGGTGATGTGCTGGCCGAGGATGAGGGTGTGCACCTCGTCCGTCCCTTCGTAGGTGCGCACCGACTCGAGGTTGGCGGCGTGCCGCAGCGGCGGATAGTCCAGGGTGATGCCGTTGCCGCCCAGGACGGTCCGGGCTTCCCGCGCCACCTTGATCGCCTCGCGGACGTTGTTCAGCTTGGCCAGCGAGATCTGCTCTGGCCGGAGGTGGCCGGCGTCCTTAAGCCGGCCAAGGTGCAGGGCGAGCATGGTGCCCTTCTGGACCTCGAGCAGCATGTTCACGAGCTTCTCCTGCGTCAGCTGGTAACCGGCCAGCGGCTTGCCAAACTGCTGGCGCTCCAGCGCATACCGCAGCGCCGCCTCATAGGAATCGCGGGCCGCGCCCATGGCGCCCCACGCGATGCCGTACCGTGCCTCGTTGAGGCAGCTGAACGGGCCGCTTAGTCCCCGCGCACCCGGCAGCAGTGCCTCCGGACCCAGCCGGACGCCGTCGAACGTTACATCGCACTGGATGGAAGCGCGCATGGACAGTTTCTGCCCGATCGGCGTGGCGCTGACGCCCGCGGTGCCGGCCGGCACCAGGAAGCCGCGGACGCCGTCGTCGGTCCTCGCCCAGACCACCAGAACGTCGGCGACGGAGGCGAGCCCGATCCACCGTTTGGCGCCGTCCAGGATCCAGCCGGCATCCTCTCCGGTCCCGTCCTGCCGTGCAACGGTGGTCATCGATGACGGGTCCGACCCCGCCGTCGGCTCCGTCAGCGCGAAGCAGCCGATCACCTCACCGGCGGCCATCCGGGGGAGCCACTCCTGTTTCTGGTCCTCGGAGCCCCATTTGTGGATGGCGGTCATCGCCAAGGAGCCCTGGACCGAGACGAACGTGCGGATCCCGGAATCGCCGGCCTCCAGCTCCATCGCGGCCAGGCCGTACTCGACGGCGGACCGGCCCGGACAGCCGTAGCCCTCCAGGTGCATTCCCAGGACGCCCAGCTCGCCGAGCTGCGCGGGCAGGTGCAGCGGGAAGACGCCCTGCTCGTACCAGTCGGCGATGTCGGGGCGGATCTGCTGGTCGGTGAAGTCCCGGACCCGCTGCCGGAGGACCAGCTCGTCGGGAGTCAGCAGGGAATCGAGCGCCAGGACATCCGAAGGGTCCGGGAGGCCGTACTCGGCCGAGGCTTCCGCAGGATCAAGGGCGTCGTTGCTCATGCCAGCATCCTACGTGCCCCGTCTCCCGGTCAGGTCTATCGGTCAACGGGCACCCGTTTCCCGTCCCGGAAGTACCCGCGGGTGGAGGGCAGGAACCGGCACACCGCGGCGAGCACCACGCCGAGGGCCAGCAGCACCACGCCGCTGACAAAGGCCCCGCCGACGCCGAAGATCTCCGTGTTCCCGTAGCCCGGGCCCCACATCTGAGCCGCCGAGACGAAGAACCCCGCGGTCAGCAGCAGCGCCCCGAGCAGCGGGAGGACGCCGCGGAACCACAGGTTGCGGGCGGATTCCGTCAGGGTGCTCCGGAAGTACCAGGCGCAGGCGAAGCCGGTGAGGGCGTAGTAGAACGCGATGAAGAGGCTGATGGAACTGATGGAATCGGAGAGCAGGTTCTCGCTAAGGAAGCTCATGGCCACGTAGTACCCGATCGCCGCGGCGCCCATCACCTGGGTGGAGAAACCGGGGGTCTGGTTGCGCTGGTGGACCTCGCCGAACTTTGGCGGCAGGGCCCGGTGCACGCCCATGGACAGGGTGCCGCGGGCGGTGGGCAGGATGGTGGTCTGGGTGGAGGACAGCACGGATGCCAGGACCGCCACCACAATCAGCCAGCCCCACGGACCCAGCACCACGTCCTTCATCGCCAGGAACACGTCGTCCTGGTTGTCGGCGTTGGCCAGTCCGATTCCCTCCGTCCCCACCGAGGCGTACATCATCACGAGCAGCGCCACGGAAACGTAGATGGCCACCAGCACGAAGGCCGAAATCACGGCCCCGCGGCCCGGCGTGGTGGCCGGGTTTTCGGTTTCCTCGTTCACCGCCAGGCAGGTGTCCCAGCCCCAGTAGATGAACAGGGCCAGCAGGATGCCGTGGACCATCGCGCCGGGATCGGCGAACGCCCCGGCCGGGTTGAACCATTCGACGTCGAACGGCTGGCCGGCCGGCGGCTCACCGGTCAGGCCTGCGATCCGGAGGATGATCGCTACGGCGAAGATGCCCAGGGAGATGTACTGGACGTATGTCAGGGTCCGCTGCACATGCTCACCCAGCCGGATCCCGCGGTAGTTCACGAGGGTCATGAAGGCGATGAAAACGACGCCGGTGGCCGTCACCACCGCCTTGTTCCCCGCCAGGGACCCGTCGCCGATGAGGAGCCAGAGGTACTGGCCCGCCACCTGTGCCAGGTTTGCCAGGACCACGGTGCCGGCCAGGGCCACGCCCCAGCCGCCCAGCCATCCCGCCCAGGGGCCAAACGCACGGCGGGCCCAGATGAAGGTGGTGCCGCAGTCCGGCATGGCGCTGTTGAGCTCGCGGAAGGCGTAGGCGATGAAGAGCACGGGAATGAAGCCCAGGACGAGGATCAGCGGGGTGTGGGTTCCGTTGACGGCCACGATCAGGCCCAGTGTTGCGGCCAGCGAGTACACCGGGGCGGTGGAGGCCAGGCCCAGCATCACCGAGTCGCCGAGGTCCAGGATCCCGGCCCGTAGCCCCTTGCCGGGGACGGCGGCGCCGGGTTGGCCCCCGGCGCCGCCGGCCGCCGTCGTCGTTCTGGTTTTCATAGCGCAATACCTGCCTTGTGTGCGTTGGCCTGGGCCGCCTGGACGCTCAGCGGCGCCGGCGCGTCAATGGTGTTCGGGACGAAGCGGCAGAAGTAGTCGGTGACCGGGCCGTCGGACTCGCGGATGCCGCAGCCCACCGATTCGCCGTCCACCACCCACAGGCCCAGCACCGGGTGGTTGCCGTCGAAGTCCGGCAGGGAGTGGTACTGCTGGTAGCACCAGCCCTCGCGGCCGTAGCCACCGGGCTTCTCCAGGCTGATGCCCTCCGCATGGATCCGGATGTTGTCGCCCTCGCGGCCGTGCAGCGGCTTGGCCACCCACTCCCGCAGCGGGCCCGGACCATTGAGGTATGCGGGCAGCAGGTTCGGGTGGTCAGGGTAGAGGTGCCACAGCGCGGCCAGGAGCGCCTTGTTGGACAGCAGCATTTTCCAGGCCGGCTCCACCCAGCGGGGATTGTGGGCACGCTGCAGCAGGCGGTGGCCGAACGGCTCCTTCATCATCAGCTCCCACGGGTAGAGCTTGAAGATGGTGCTGATCATGAAGTTGTCCAGGTCCACGAAGCGCTTGAGGTTCGGGTCCCAGCCGATGTCGGACATGTTGATGCCAATGGTGGTCCACCCGGCCTGGCCGGCGACGTCCCGCATGTAGGCGGCGGTCATCCAGTCCTCGCCGGATTCCTCGGCCTCGGAGTGGGCCACGTGCAGGGTGCTCATCCCGGTGCGGTACTGAAGTTTCTTCCACTGCCGGATCAGTGCCTCGTGGATTCCGTTCCACTGGTCCTTCTCCGGGAAGACGTCCTGCAGCCAGAACCACTGGGCCACGGCCGCCTCGATGAGGCCGGTGGGCGTGTCCGCGTTGTACTCGAGCATCTTGGCGGCGCCGCCCTGGCCGTCGTAGATGAAGTCGAACCGGCCATAGATGTCCATGTCACCGGCCTGCAGCGACTCGGCCGCCAGTTCGAGCGCCTGCGGACCGATGCCGATGGGTCCCATCGCGCCGGTGGCCAGGAACTTCGCGGCCTCGATGCACATCCTGTGCATGTCCTCGGCCGTGACCTCCAGTGCCTCCACCTCGTCCATGGTGAATTCGTAGTAGGCGGCCTCGTTCCAGTACTCGATCGTCTTGCCGCCTGGCAGCGTGGTGGTGGAGAACACCAGGCCCTGTTCCTCGATCTTCTGCTTCCAGTCCGGCCGGGGTTCCGAGAGTAACCGCTTCACGCCTAGCCTCCCGTGCTTCCGCCCTTGGAGCTGCTGCCGAAGCCGCCCCTGCTGACCGTGCCGCCCTTGCTGCTGTAGCCCGTGGAGGTCTTGGCCCCCTGCGGCACCGTCCGGGTGAAGTTCGGATAGGCGGTCCTGTTCTGGCCAATGCCCGGCACGCTGGCCCCGCGCGCATAGAAGTACCAGGCGTAGAGGGCCCCGCCGCGCCCGGCCGAGCTGTTGCACTGCGTGTCCTCGACGCGTTCGCCCGTTTCCTCGTTGAAGCAGACCTGGGCGTAGTCGGGATCCTGCTCGTTGCTTGCCACGATGGCCGTGATGGTGCCGGCCAGGAGCGCCGTGACGCCAAGACCCACCACCACCGTGCGGCGCTGGGACCGCTTCTTCCGCGCCGCCGCATCGCGCTCACGGTCACGGGCGAAGGGGTCAAAGACTGGGCTGGGCTGGGGGAAACCGGGTTCCGGGCCCTGGGTGCCCTTGCCGGGCTTTCGCTGGCTGCCCTCGCCCGGCGTGCCGGGGGTCAGCAGTTCGGGGTGGAGTTCGGGCTTGGGCACCTGCCATGGCGGCGGCTTGGCCGGCCCGCCGGACCGGTCCCCGCCGGACCGGTCCCCGCCGGACAAGTCGTCGCCGGACAAGTCGTCGCCGCCCGACCGGTCCTTGCTCCGGCCCCCGTCAGCGTCCTTGCTCGGATCCCGTTCCGGGTCCATGCTTCCCCCTGTTGCTCCATGCTGTTTGGTACTGCTGTTGGCTGTTTGGCGGTGCTGTTGGCGGCCGGACCGCGTGGCCGCGGCCGGGCTCGCCGGGCACCCGGAAATACTGCAGCAAGCCTAGTGGCTGGAGCGTCCCGCGGTGAATAAGCTGCCGCGCGCAACGCCCGCCTGAAAAACGGTTTCCTGAAAGCATCAAACGCGCTGGTCAGGGCCAGAACCTAGACTGGTGCCATGCACACAGCCACGCTTCTTGCCGTTTGCCGGGTCCACCAGCTCCTTCCCGATGAGGGAAGCGTGGGCGTCACCGCCATCGACAAGCGTCCCGTGGACGGGCCGGTGAAGGTGCACAAGCTCGGGTTGCACGGTGACATCCAGGCCAGCCGGATCCACCACGGGGGAGAGGACCAGGCGCTGTACGCCTATTCCCAGGCTGACGCCGACTACTGGGTCGGGGAGTTGCAGCGCGAACTGCCGCCGGGGATTTTCGGGGAGAACTTCCGGGTGGCAGGGATCGAAACCACCGGCGCCGTCATTGGTGAGCGCTGGCGGATCGGGCTGGATGTTGAAGTTGAGGTCACCTCACCGCGCGTTCCGTGTGCCACCTTCCAGCGGCGCATGGACGAGCCCCAGTGGGTCAAGCGCTTCACGGAGGCGGGCCGGGTGGGAGCCTACCTCCGCGTCATCAAGACCGGCTCCGTGCAGGCCGGCGACCACATCCACCGGCTGTTCGTGCCGAAGCACGGCGTGACCATTGGCCAGTGGTTCAGCGAGCCCGACGTCGATGCCATCGAGGCCCTGCGCGACGCCGAGGCCGACGGCGAAATCCGCCTGCAGCCCGAGTACCACGAGCGGTTCGAGAAGATGCTCCGCCGGGTGGGCCGGTAGCAAGCCGCCCCTGCCGCATGTCTGCACGGCTTTAGGCAGCCTGCGGTGGACGTGAGCCCGGATCGGCGCGGGCGCAGGCCCCGGCCGGCGTGAAAACCGGCCCGGAAATGCCGGGTGTGCCCAAGCTCACCGCCTCCGCCGGTCCCCCGGTTCGTCCGCAGGCGGTGTCATGCCCTACACTGGATACATCCCCCACTCCGGAAATCCCTTATTCCTGCCCAATTTTTGAGGCAGGACTGGCAAGTGTTGGGGCCCGCAAATGTGATGCGGGCAGTTTCATAGGGAGAGCCGGCTGAAGAAAACGCTGTACAGACTGCTGGGATAGCAGCCAAGAGATGCAGTGTGAAGTCCTGCCACGGGATTGCGAAAGCGCCGGACTTCTACGTGACCGGCCGGTCAATGTATGCCCGGCGCCCACGGCACATGTACTGCGGCTCCGCTCACCTCGGGTTGTGCCGCCTGGCCCCCTATGGATGAGGAATATTTCCCTATGCCCGAAAATCACGCCGACGCCACCGAGACGGCAACCGCCGAAACCGCCAACATCGAATTCACCGAGGCTGCTGTCCCCGCAGCCGAGCCCGCCGAGGCCGCAGCCCCCGGTGAGACCGCCGCCGCCGCTGAGCCGGAAGAAGAAGGCGTCCGCTTCACCGACCTTGGCCTCGACGGCCGGGTTCTCGCCGCCCTGCAGGACGTCGGCTACGAAAAGCCCTCGCCCATCCAGGCAGCCACGATTCCGCTGCTGCTCGAAGGCCGCGATGTAGTAGGCCTGGCCCAGACGGGTACCGGTAAGACTGCAGCATTCGCAGTACCGGCACTGTCCCGGCTGGCCGAGCTCCACGACCTCAACGGCCCGTCCCGCAAGACGCAGGCCCTGGTTCTCGCGCCGACCCGTGAGCTGGCGCTCCAGGTTGCCGAGGCTTTCACCTCCTACGCCAAGCACATGGACGACTTCACTGTCCTTCCCGTTTACGGCGGATCCGCCTATGGTCCCCAGCTGGCCGGCCTGCGCCGCGGCGCCCAGGTTGTTGTCGGCACCCCCGGCCGCGTGATCGACCACATCGCCAAGGGTTCCCTGGACCTCTCCGAACTGCAGTACCTGGTGCTGGACGAGGCCGACGAAATGCTGCGCATGGGCTTCGCGGAAGACGTCGAGCAGATCTTCCAGCAGACCCCGGAATCCCGCCAGGTGGCGCTCTTCTCGGCCACCATGCCGGGCCAGATCCGCCGGATGTCCAAGCAGTACCTGAACAACCCTGCCGAGATCTCCGTGAAGTCCAAGACCTCCACGGGCACCAACATCAAGCAGCGGTACCTTCAGGTCATGGGCCCGCACAAGCTCGACGCGATGACCCGCATCCTCGAGGTGGAAGAGTTCGACGGCGTCATCGCCTTCGTCCGTACCAAGATGGCGACCGAGGATCTTGCCGACAAGCTGAAGTCCCGCGGCTTCCAGGCTGCCGCCATCAACGGCGACATCCCGCAGCAGCAGCGTGAACGCACTGTTGATGCGCTGAAGGAAGGCCGGATCGATATCCTGGTGGCCACCGATGTGGCCGCCCGCGGCCTCGACGTCGAGCGCATCAGCCACGTCGTCAACTACGACATCCCGCACGACACCGAGTCCTACGTGCACCGCATTGGCCGCACCGGCCGTGCCGGCCGCGCCGGCGATGCGATCCTGTTCATGACGCCGCGGGAGAAGTACCTGCTGCGCGCCATCGAGAAGGCAACCCGCCAGACGGTGGAGCAGATGCACCTGCCCACGGCAGAGACGGTCAACTCACTGCGCCTGGGCAAGTTCGCCGAGCGAATCACCGAGACCCTGGAGTCCGAGGACGTTGCCGTGTTCCGCGACCTCATCGCCTCCTACGAGGAAGAGCACAAGGTGCCGGCGGCAGAAATCGCCGCGGCACTGGCGGTCATGGCCCAGGGCGGCCAGCCGCTCCTGGTCAAGGAGCTGCCGGCTGCTCCGGAGTTCCAGAAGCGTGAGCGCGGCAAGGACGGCTTCGGCTCACGCGGCCCGACCCGTGCACTGACCGAGGGCAACGCGACCTACCGGATCGCCGTAGGACGCCGCCAGCGCGTCATGCCGGGTTCCATCGTGGGCGCCATCGCCAACGAGGGCGGCATCTCGTCGTCGCAGATCGGTGGCATCGACATCCGCTCGGACCACTCGCTGGTTGAGCTGCCGGCTGACCTGAGCCAGGAGCAGCTGCGCGCCCTGTCCCGCACGCGGATCGGCGGCGAGCTGATCCACCTCGAGCTGGACTCCGGAAGGCGCCCGTCAGGCGACCGCGGCGACCGCGGTGACCGGGGCGGCTACCAGGGCGGCCGCGGCGGCAACTTCAAGGGCAATGGCGGCTTCAAGAAGGAATTCCGCAAGAACGACGGCGAGCGTTCCTCCGCTGACCGCGGCGGCCGCGCGTACAGCGAGCGTTCCGAGCGCGGCTTCGGGGGCGACCGGGGCCAGTCCAGCGACTCCCGCTTCGGCGGGCACGGTGATGGCGCACGCAAGCCGCGCCACGGCAACGAAGGCGGCCACCGCGACTTCAACCGCAAGGGCAAGTGGTAACCACCCTGTCGCGATAATTCGCATGACGAATGACGCTGTGGTGAACTCCGCATCCGAATAGAAACAGGCCGGCTGATCCGCCGGCCTGTTTCTATTTAAGTCCGCCTCCATGGCCGCCGTGTATGCTTCGTCACATCGAGGCTCCAAAGTGCCCCTGGAAGCCGCTCTGAGGACGCCCACAGCCCGCTTTGGGCCCGTATTTCCGGGGTTTTTGGCCGCGGGGAACCCCGTTCGGCCGCCGATTTGTTGAGTGCCAAATCTTCCGGTAGAGTATTTACTCGTTGCCCCCCTAGCTCAGTGGTAGAGCGCGTTCTTGGTAAGAACGAGGTCACCGGATCGATTCCGGTGGGGGGCTCGGAATGAGGGCCTGTGTCAAGGCGGTCTTGACCGGCTTGACACAGGTTTTTCTCATTCGTGGCGGTGTAGCTCAGTTGGTTAGAGCGCACGACTCATAATCGTGAGGTCGGGAGATCGAGCCTCCCCACCGCTACAGAGACTGCAGGTCAGAGGCATTGAGCCCCTGGCCTGCTTTTGTTTTTAGACTTGAGAGCGCCCAGGCCGTCGCGGGGCGCTTTGGGGCTGTCGGCGTCGTAATAACGACGGAGGTCGGCGTGTCCCGTGCCAAAGTGCCCCAGTTTGGACTGGCCCTAAAGCCTGGCTTAGACCTTGGTGACGCTGAGGCGCACGTTCGGGCAGGAGTCTGCGTAGCGGATCAGGGCCGCCTTCTCGGCGCTGTCCACCCGCAGGCCCCAGCGGATCTTCACCGCGATCCAGTTGCCGACGTACTCGCAGCGGTTGGCCGGCGGCATCCACGCCTCCGGGCCTTTGGCCTGCTTGGCAGAGTTCAGAGCCGCCGTCTGCGCGTTCAGGGAGCGGGTGTCGCCGAGGTCGTTGTAGAACGCCACACGGCGCGCCTGCGACCAGTAGCGGGCACCTGAGCCCCACGCCTCGTGGACGGGAACGGTGTGGTCGATCTCCACAGCCGACGCCAGGGTGTGCGTGCGGTTGTCCCACCGGGTCACCCAGCGGGCCGCACGCACGGTGCAGTGGCGCGCAGTGGTGTACGTCGCGGCTGCCTTTGCCTCCTGGAGCAGGACCTCGGCCCGGGTGTTCTGGCAGTCACGGTTGGTGTCCAGCCAGGTGCCGAAATAGCGGTCCCTGTCGTAGCCGGCGTTGTTCTCCGCGGCCACCGGAAGGGCGCGGGCTGCGGTGCGCAGCGGCGCGGAGTAGTAGGTGGCTGCCTCGGCTGGCACAGCCAGCCCGGTGAACAGCAGGCCGGCGGCCACGGCGGCAGCGGACAGCGATTTGACCCAGAGGCCGGACGTGACCGACGCAGCGGCGGCGGCCACCCGGCGTCGGGCGTGATTGAACGTGCCTGGCGGCATGATTCCCCCATGATGATTCCTGGAACGGTACGGATTGCTTGATGCGTCAATCAGCATGTCAGCCGGAACAGGGGAGAACCGGAACCTTGACCAGGTCTTGATCCAATCCTTGCGCAACGCTGCGAATGCCACCCGAAACAGCGGAAACGTTGCCATCAGACCGGCGTGAACCTAGGGTCGGACTGCACGAGTAAGGCAAACAGGCAGGCGGACAACAGGAGCCGGCAATGGCCAGACTGATCTACGCGGGGCTCATGTCCCTCGACGGATATATCGCGGACCGGGACGGCAACTTTAACTGGGCTGAGCCGGATGCCGAGGTGCATTCCTTCGTCAACGAGCTGCAGCGGCAGGCGGGAACCTATCTGCTCGGCCGCCGGATGTACGAGGTGCTGGCCGTCTGGGATCATCCCGAAGAATTCGGCGAGATTCCCGACTACGTCCGGGACTATGCCGAGCTGTGGAGGGCATCGGACAAGGTGGTCTTCTCCCGCACACTGCAGGACGTGACCACAACCAGGACACGGATCGAACGGGAGTTCAGCGCCGGCGCCGTCGGGCGGCTCAAGGCGGACGCCGGCCGGGACCTGACAATCGGCGGTGCCGAGCTCGCCGCGGAGGCCATCCGGGCGGGGCTGGTGGACGAGTTCCAGATGTTCCTCACCCCGGTGGCGGTGGGCGGCGGCAAAAGCTTCCTCCCGGACAATATCCGCCTACAGCTGGAACTGCTCGAGGAACGGCGGTTCGGCAACGGCACCGTCTTCCTCCGCTACGCCAACCGGACGGCCTGACCGGACGGAACGGGCGGTCTGGGACACAATGGGGGCATGACCCGCATCGCAATCATCGGCGGCCACGGCAAGGTGGCCCTGCAACTGTCCGCCCTCCTGACGGAACAGGGACACAGCGTCACGTCCTTCATCCGCAACCCGGACCACGCGGCGGACGTCGCCGCCACGGGCGCATCACCGTCGGTCCTTGACATTGAAAATTCGACGACGGCGGACATCGCCGCGGCGCTCCGGAACCACGATGCCGTGGTCTGGTCAGCCGGGGCCGGGGGAGGGAACCCGGCCCGCACGTACGCGGTGGACCGCGATGCCGCCATCCGCTCCATGGACGCGGCGGCGGAGGCCGGCGTCCGGCGGTATGTGATGGTGTCCTACTTCGGTGCCGGCCCGGACCACGGGATTCCGGAGGGGCACAGCTTCCGCCCGTACGCCGAGGCCAAGGCCGCCGCAGACGAGTACCTCCGCGGTACCACGCTCGACTGGACCATTCTGGGGCCGGGCACTTTGACCGCGGGGCCGGGCAACGGGCTGATCGACGTGAACCCCGCTGACACCAGCGCCGGAACACAGACGTCCCGCGCCAACGTGGCCATCGTGGCCGCCGCGGTACTGGACCTGCCGGGAACTGCCCGGCAGACGATCGAATTCCGCGACGGCACCCAGCCGGTGGCGGCCGCGCTGGACACCCCGCAGTAGCCGGCAGGGATCAGTGCAGCCGCCTGGCCTGGCGCCCGGCTGGTGCAGGAGGCCGGGGCTCAGGCCGGGACGTTGAGCTCCAGATCCAGGCTGTTCGTTTCCACGTAGTCCAGGGCCCGCCGGACGGCGCCCACGGTCACGATTGAATCGCCCAGCGGCGAAACCGCCACACGCGGCGGGGTGGCCGTAAACTCCGGCAGCCGGGCGGCAATCGGCTCGAGCAGGACCCCTGCAGAATTGGCGACGGCGCCGCCGATCACCACGAGTTCGGGGTTGACCATGGTGGCCAAGGATCCGATCACCCGGGCCATCCTGTCGGCCAGCCGGTCCAGGATTTGCAGCGCCACAGCGTCACCCGCGGCGGCCGCGGCAAAGACGTGCTCCGCCTCTGCCCCCGTGGCAGCGTGTTCGCGAAGGGACGTCTCAGCAGAACCTTCCAGCGCCTCCGCGGCCCAGTTCCGCGCCAGCATGGCGATGCCGTAGGTGTCGCCGACGCCTTCCACCAGATCCAGGTACGCGAGTTCCCCCGCGCCGCCGCCGCTGCCGTGCAGCAGGCGGCCGCCTTCAATGACGCCCGAACCGAAGCGTTCACTGGCCAGGATCACGACGACGTCGTCCACGCCCGCCGCCGCACCCCGCCACCGGTCCCCAAGCGCGGCGAGGTTGGCGTCGTTCTCCAGCAGCACCGTCCAGCCGTGCAAGTCGTCCAGCGCGGACTTGAGGCCGACGTCGAACAGCCCCCAGAAGTGCTGCGACGCCAGCACGTTGCCCTTCCTGTCCACCGGCGCGGCGATGCCGGCGCACACGGCCAGTACGGAGCCGGGGGAGGCTCCCACGCTGTCCAGGGCCAACCCGGCGGCCCGGTCGATGACCGCCACGCGTTCCCCGGCGGACATGTCCTCTATCTCAAAGGGCTGGCTGGCCCTGCCAAGGGCTTTGCCGCGGAGATCCGAGACCACCACCGTCGCCTTGGAGAAGCCCACGTCCATGCCCAGGACGTAGCCTGCCCGCTCGTTGAGTTCGAACCTCCGGGCGGGGCGCCCCTTCTGGTAGCCGCCAAACGCGCGCTGGTTCTCCAGCTCGGTGATCCACCCGCGCTGCATGAGGTCCTCGCACACGGAGATGGCGGTGGCCCGCGTCAGGCCGGTGGCCTGGATGACATCGGTAACCGTCACCGCACCCGAGGCGCGCATGAAGTCCAGGACCGCCCCGGCACTCACGCGGCGCAGCAGCTGGGGCGTCGCCGCCGTCATCTCGGACATGGTGTTGACCTCCTTGTGCTCTGCCCCACATAATACTTGAGGAACTAAATTTAGATTCCATATAAACTCGCCGCGTGGACCGGACGGCCGCCGGCCCAGCGGATCTTCCTTCCAGCTTTTTCCTCAGCCCTTTTGCAAAGGAGCAACTGTGAACAGCCCTTCGTCTTGCCTCTTCCGTGTCCCGCAGGGACCGGCCATCCGCCTGCACCCGGCCCCTGCCTCCGCACTGTGAACGCAACTTCGCTTACCCGCCGCGCGCTGTTCAGGGCCGCCGGCCTTGCGGGCGCGGCCGCTGTCCTTCCGCTGGCCGGCTGCGGTTCCGTGCCCGGTAGTTCCGTGCCCGGCAGCCAGGACGGCGTCACCACGCTGCGCTTCATGCAGAACAAGCCCGAGGTGGTGGCCTACTTCAACCAGGTGATCAAGGACTTCGAGGCGCTCAACCCGGATATCCGCGTCATCCAGGACTTCAACGAGGGCAACTTCGTGCCCGGCCTGGTCCGCAACGACCCGCCCGACGTCGTGACCCGCGGCTTCGCCCAGGCCACCGCCGACTTCGTCCGCAAGGGCGTCTTCGCGGACCTCTCGGACCTGCCCGCGGCGGCCACCATCGACCCCAAGGTCCAGGATCTGGTCAGCTCCTGGGGCCAGTACAACGGGCACGAAACCAGCGCCCTGCCGTTCTCCCTGGCCGCCGCCGGGGTCATCTACAACCGCGACATCTTCGAAGCCCAGGGCGTGCAGGTTCCCGCAACCTGGGACGATTTCGTCGCCGCCTGCGGGAAATTCAAGGCTGCCGGCATCACCCCGATTTACGGCACCTTCAAGGACAACTGGACCCTGGGGCAGGGCATGTTCGACTACGCTGCCGGCGGCTCCCTGGACGTCGCGGATTTCTTCGCCAGGCTCACCGCCAAGGGCGCCGCCATCCGCGCGGACGCCAAGGAGTCGTTCGCCAGCAACTTCGGCCCGGTGCTGCCCAAGATGCTTGAGCTGGCTGCCTTTTCGCAGAAGGGCGCCACCAGCAAGAACTACTCGGACGGCAATGCGGCGTTCGCCAAGGGCCAGGCCGCCATGTACCTGCAGGGCCCGTGGGCGCTGTCCCAGCTGGTGGCGGCGAACAAGGACATCAGGCTCGGCAGCTTCCCGCTGCCGGTCACCAACAACGCTGCCGACACCAAAGTCCGGGTCAACGTGGATATGGCCCTGTCCATCACGCGCAATACGCCCAACATGGCTGCGGCACGGCGGTTCGTCAGCTACCTGCTGGACCCCACCGTTGTGAACGCCTACAACGAAAAGAACGCGGCGTTCTCGCCGCTCAAGGGGGCACCCGCCGTCGACAACCCCCAGATCACCGGCCTCGCCGCCTCTGTGCGGGAGGGCCGGTACTACCAGGGCGCCACCACCTACTTCCCGCCGTCGGTACCGCTGTACAACTACGTGCAGTCCTTTGTGTACGGCAAGAACGGCCAGCAGTTCCTTTCCGCCCTCGACGACGAATGGCGCCGGGTCGCCGAGCGCACCGCGGTCTGACCCCCAGAATCCAGGAGCCCCCATGACTACAACCTCAGAGCTGCCGCAGGCAGCCCCGCCCGCCGCCGCAACAGTTCCGCCGAAAGCCCCGCTGCGGGCCGGCAGGTCCAAGAACAAGATCGATCCCACCTACTACTGGATGGTGGTGCCGGTCCTGGCACTGTTCGCCTTCTTCATCACGCTGCCCGCACTCGTGGGCGTGTTCTTCAGCCTCACGAACTACGCCGGCTACGGTGACTGGGAGTTCATCGGACTGTCCAACTACGTCAACATCTTCCGCGACCCGGCCATCCTGCAGTCCTACATCTTCACGTTCGTCTTCGCACTGACCACCACCGTGGTGGTCAACATCGTGGCACTCGCGATCGCCCTGGGCCTCAACGCCAAAATCAAGTGGCGCACCGGCATCCGCACCGTCTTCTTCATCCCCATGGTGCTCTCGGCCCTGGTGGTGTCCTTCGTGTTCAACTACCTGTTCTCCAACACCCTGCCCGTGCTGGCGGACCGCTTCGGCGTGACGCCGCTGGCCACCAGCATCCTGGCCAACGAGAACCTCGCCTGGCTGGCGATCGTGCTGGTCACGGTCTGGCAGGCGGCCCCCGGCGCCACCATCATCTACCTGGCCGGGCTGCAGAGCGTCCCGTCCGAGGTGTACGAAGCGGCGGACCTCGACGGCGCCGGCAGCTTCCGGCAGTTCGTGAGCCTGACCCTGCCGCTCATCCTCGGATATCTGGTCATCAACGTGATCCTTGGCTTCAAGGGCTTCCTCGGCACGTACGAAATCATCGTGGGCCTCACCGGCGGCGGGCCCGGCATGGCCACCCAGTCCGTGGCCATGCGCATCTTCTCCGGCTTCACCGGCGGGGACTACTCCTACCAGATGGCGAACGCGGTCATCTACTTCCTGATCACCCTGCTGATCTCCGTCATCCAGCTGCGCCTCATCCAGCGCCGGGGGGTTTCACTCTAATGACTGCTTTTCCGCTGACAGGCCGCCCCAGCTCCAACGCAACCCGCCCAGCCGCCCCGGTCCGCCGCAAGAACCGCGCCGGCCGGGAGGGCTACAGGGTCAACTGGTGGCTCACCGCGCTGATGCTGGTGGCCTCCCTGACCGTGCTGCTCCCGCTCTACTTCACCGTGGCCATGGCACTGAAGTCCCCGGACCAGATCGGAACCGGCACGGGCCTGGCCTGGCCCAGCCCCGTGAACTGGGAAAACTTCGGCGCCGCCTATGTGGCAACGAACTTCCCGCGGGCGTTCATGTCGACGGCGTTCGTCACCGTGCTGAGCGTCCTCGGTTCGCTGGCGTGCAGCTCGCTGGTGGCCTACGCCATCGCCAGGAACTGGAACCGGAAATTCTTCCGGGGCTCCTTCGTGTACCTGCTCTCCGCCATGTTCATCCCGTTCCCGGTGATCATCCTGCCCCTGATCAAGCAGACGGCCCTCCTCGGCCTGGACAACCCCGGCGGCGTGGTGTTCCTGCACGTGCTGGGCGGGATCTCCTTCAACACGCTGCTGTACATCGCCTTCGTCCGCTCCATTCCGGTGGAGCTCGAGGAATCAGCCAGGCTCGACGGCGCCACCACCTGGCAGGTGTTCCGTAAGATCATCTTCCCGCTGCTGGCCCCGATGAATGCCACCGTAGGCATCTTCGCCTTCCTCGGCTCGTGGAACGACTTCCTGCTGCCGCAGATGATGATCGCCGACCCTTCGCTGCAGACCCTTCCAGTGGTGCAGATGCTCTTCCAAGGGGAGTTCAACACCAACTACAGCCTCGCGTTCGCGTCGTACCTGATGGCCATGGCACCCACTTTGGTGGTTTACATCCTGGCCCAGCGCTGGGTACTGTCCGGAGTGATGCGCGGGGCCGTTAAGTAGACCCATCAAAACCAGTCCAGCAACAACCCCAACCACAAGAAAAGGATCATCCCTTTGTCCACCACCGCCACGCTGGCAACCCTGTCCGATTCCGACCACATGGCCGATCCGAACTGGTGGCGCCAGGCGTCCGTCTACCAGATCTACCCCCGCAGCTTCTCCGACTCCAACGGGGACGGCCTGGGCGACATCAAGGGCATCACGGCCAAGGTCCCGTACCTGAAGAGGCTCGGAATCGACGCCGTCTGGCTCAGCCCGTTCTACCCGTCGGCGCTCGCCGACGGCGGCTACGACGTGGATGACTACCGCAACGTGGACCCGAAGCTCGGCACCCTCGAGGACTTCGACGAGATGGCGGCCGCCCTCCACGCCGCCGGCATCAAGCTGATCGCGGACATCGTCCCGAACCACTCCTCGGACCGGCACGAATGGTTCAGGGAAGCCCTCGCCTCCCCGAAGGGCTCCCCGGCGCGGGACCGCTACATCTTCCGCGACGGCAACGGCCCCAACGGCGAGTTCCCGCCGTCGGACTGGGACTCCGTGTTCGGCGGACCCGCCTGGGAGCGCATCACGGAACCGGACGGCACCCCCGGCCAGTGGTACATGCACATCTTCGCCAAGGAGCAGCCGGACCTGAACTGGGCCAACCGGGAGATCCGCGACGACTTCCTCAAGACCCTGCGCTTCTGGTCGGACCGCGGCGTGGACGGCTTCCGCGTTGACGTGGCGCACGCGCTCACCAAGGACCTCACCGAGCCGCTGCTCTCCAAACTGGAGCTGAGCGCCGCCAATACCGGCACGGACGGATTCGACGACGGGTCGCACCCGTTCTGGGACCGCGACGAGGTGCACGAGGTTTACGCCGAGTGGCGCGAGGTGTTCAACGAGTACAACCCGCCGCGCACCGCCGTCGCCGAGGCCTGGGTGCACGCCACCCGCCGTGCCCGCTACGCCAGCCCCGAGGGCCTGGGCCAGGCGTTCAACTTCGACCTGCTGCAGGCCGACTTCGACGCCGAGGAGTTCCACGAGATCATCACCCGCAACCTGGCCGAGGCCGCCGCCACCGGTGCCTCCTCCACCTGGGTTTTCTCCAACCACGACGTCGTCCGGCACGCCACCCGCTACGGACTGCCCAAGGGGTCCGGGGGCAAGCACGCCAAGGGCCAGGACGGCAAGGCCTGGCTGCTGGCCGGCGGTCCCAAGGAGGAACTCGACGTCGAGCTCGGCAAGCGCCGCGCCCGCGCCGCCACCCTCCTCATGCTTGCGCTGCCCGGCTCCGCGTACCTGTACCAGGGCGAGGAACTGGGCCTGCAGGAAGTCGCGGACATCCCGGAGTCCGAGCGCCAGGACCCGTCGTTCTTCCGCAACAGGGGAGTGGAAGTGGGCCGCGACGGCTGCCGCGTGCCGCTGCCGTGGCTGGTGGAGGGCACGTCCTTCGGGTTCGGCGACGGCGGTGCACACCTGCCCCAGCCCGACTGGTTCAGCGGCTACGCCGTCGAAGCCCAGGACGGCACCCAGGGCTCCACGCTGGAGCTCTACCGCACCGCACTGAAGCTCCGCGGCGAGCTGCAGGCCGCCGAAGAGCTGGAATGGATCGAAACCGGAAACCCGGACGTCCTGCACTTCAGCCGCCCGGGCGGCTGGCAGGCCGTCACGAACTTCGGGGCCACCGCCGTCGACCTTCCCGCCGGCACGGTGCTGGTGAGCAGCGGACCGCTGGACGGCGGCAAGCTGCCGGCCAACACCACGGCCTGGCTGCGCTGAGCACTGACTGAATAACACGCCGCTGGCGGGCCCTGGTCTTGACGGACCGGGCTCCGCCAGTGCCCGTTTAACCATGAAAGAGTGAAGCCATGACTGAACAGACTGCAGCACCCTACGGCCGGCTGCTTTACGGATGCATGGGCCTGGGCGGGGACTGGTCCGCGGAACCGCACGAGATCGCCGACGTGGAGGCTGCCGCAGCCGCCGTCGAGGCCGCGCTGGACATCGGCGTCACGCTGTTCGACCACGCCGACATCTACCGGCACGGAAAATCCGAGGCCGTGTTCGGGGAGGTCCTGGCCGGCACCAGCGGTCTGCGGGAGCGCATCCAGCTGCAGACCAAGTGCGGGATCCGCCTCAACGAGCGGGGCCTGGAGACCCACTACGACCTGAGTTCGGACGCCATCATCGAGCGGGTGAACGGCAGCCTCGAACGGCTGCGCACCGACTATGTGGACATCCTGCTGCTGCACCGCCCGGACCCCCTGATGGACCCCGCGGAGGTGGCAGCCGCCGTCGGGAAGCTGATGGCGGAGGGGAAGGTGCGGGCTCTGGGCGTGTCCAACATGTCCGCGGCCCAGATCGAATTCCTGCAGGACAGCCTCGAGACGCCGGTGGTGGCCAACCAGCTGGAGCTCAGCCTGCTCAAGCGCGACTGGCTGGAGAGCACCGTCCTGGTGAACCACCCCGATGCCCACAGCTACAGCTTCCCGCACGGGACGGTCGAGTACTGTGCAAGGCGGGGGATCACCCTGCAGGCCTATGGCGCCCTGGCCCGCGGCCACTACACCGGCAACCCGCCCGAGCGGCCCACACCGGCCGAGAGCGCGACGGCGGCGCTGTTGGCGGAGATGGCGCGGGAGCGGGACACCACCGTGGAGGCGGTGCTGCTGGGTTGGCTCATGAAGCACCCGGCCGGGATCGCTCCGGTCATCGGTTCGGCCAACCCGGACCGGATCCGCGCCTGCGCCGGGGCCGCCCGCGTGGCCGAGACCATGACCCGGCCCGAGTGGTACCGGCTGTGGGTCACGGCCCGGGGCAGCAACATCCCTTAAACCCGATTGGGTCGCAGTTGTTGCGGTTATGAACGTTCAAAACCGCAACAACTGCGACCCGGTTTGGGCTGGACAACCCTACAGCGGGGCGATCTCCGAGTACGTGGAGGCATCACCCTTCAGGGCCTGGCTCTGCTTGCCGTCCACGCCCACCGGGATGTCGCCGGCGATGGTGACGCGGTTGAGCTTGCGCGGCTGGCCGTCGTAGTTGTCCGGCGCGTAGTGCTGCGTGATCCGGTTGTCGAACAGCACCAGCTGGTTCGGCTCCCAGTTCACGCGGACCACGTTCTCGGGCCGGGTGACGTAGGCCTGGAGCAGGCGGATGATGTCCTTGGATTCAGTGTTGGACAGGCCCACGATCCGCAGGCGCTGTGCGAAGCCGCCAATGAACAGTCCGCGCTCGCCGGTCAGCGGGTGGACGCGCACCACAGGGTGGGCCGTCTCGAACTTCAGCCGGGTGAACTCCTTGCGGCGCTCTTCGGAGTTGGCGTGCTCAAGGTTCTTGGGCACGGAGTAGTCGTAGTCGTTGGTGTGGATGGCCCACAGGGTGTCGGCGAAGTTGCGCAGCTCGTCCGGCAGGTCGCTGTAGGCACCGGCGGAGGAGGCGATCAGGGTCTCGCCGCCGTAGGCCGGCAGGTCGATGCTGCGCAGGGTGGAGGCCTGCGGCGGGTTGACCACGAACGTGACATCGGTGTGCCAGTTGTTGGCCGACCCGTTTTCGCTGTCCACGGGCAGGACGTTCTCCTCGCCTTCAACGGACGCCACGGTGGGGTGGGCCTTGGTGAGCGGGCCGAAGTGGCTGGCGAACTTCACCTGTGCCTCGTCCGAGAGGATGTTGGCTTCACGGAACACGAGGGCCTTGTGCTCGTTGAGGGCCGCGCGGATCCCGGCAACGGTCCCGGCGGAGAGGTCCCCGCTGAGGTCCAGGCCGCGGATCTCGGCGCCGATGCGGGAGCCCAGCTTGGAGAATTCGAGCTTTGTTTCGGTAATGACGGTCATCGTACTTTCCTCACTTCGTGCTGTGGTTGTTTTGAATCGGGCGGTTACTTGGTGCTGGTTTACTTCGAACCCGTCAGGAGTCCGTTGAACTCGTTGGTGTACAGGCTCTTGGCGTCCAGGCCGGACTTGATGATGCCGGCGGACTTCAGGTACTCCTCCCAGCGGGTGAAGTCCTCGTCCTTGATTTCGCCCTTGGCCGGGACGCCGACGCTCTTCCAGTACTGCAGGGCTGCGGGGTTCTCGTTGCGGCCGCGCTCCTGCAGGATCTTTGTGAGCCGGGCAATGACGTCCTTGCGTGGCGTGGTCCGCTCCCACTCGATGGCCTTGGCCACGCCAGTGGTGAAGGTCCGGACCGTGTTGGGGTTCTGGGCGATGAAGTCTTCGCGGAAGACGTAGGGTCCGCCGGCGAAGGTGCCGAACAGCTTGTAGTCGCTGAAGACGGAGCGCAGCCCGCCGTTGGCGACGGCCTTGTCCTGCAGGATGCCGCCCAGCGAGCCGGCGTCAACCTGGCCGCGGCGGATGGCTTCCTCCGTGTCGTTCGGCGGCACCACCACGAGCTGGACCTGCTTGATCTCCTCGGCGCTCAGGCCGTTCTTGCGGAGGTAGGTGTTGATGACGGCCTCGGAATGTGCGCCGAGGGTGTTCACGGCGATCTTCTTGCCGATGAAGTCCCGGGCGGTCTTGATCGGGCTGTCTTCCTTCACGTAGTAGCCGTTGAAGGTCTTGCTGTCCTCGCCGTAGTAGTTGATGACGGCCTTCACTGGCGCGCCGGCTTCCTTGAGCTTGACGACGGCGCCCGCGAACGCGCCGCCGAAGTCCGTCTGGCCGGTCGCTGCCGACTGGATGTCCTGCGGGCCGCTGATGGTGTTGCCTACCCAGTTCAGCTTGACGTCGCCCAGGTAGCCGAGGTCCTGCGCCAGCTCGGGAAGGGTGACGTTGTTGGCCCAGCCCTGGTAGCGGAGCTCTTTGACTTCGCTGGCGCCGGAGGCTCCGGTGCCCGCCACCGAGGGGCCGCCGCAGCCGGACACCGTCAGGGCGATGACGACGGCGGCCGCAGCACTCAGGATGGTCAGGTGTCGTTTCATTGGGGGTTCCTTCGGGGGATTGGTTGGCCGGTGAGCCAGGATCGTGGCGGCCGCTGCAACGGCCGATGGATCGATGTAAGCGCACCCGGACAGCGCAGGAAAGTGCGCTGGTCACGGCGGGAAACCGTTGGAAATCCGCGGAAATACGGCGCAACAGCAGGTCATGAGGCGCCCCGTTGCGGCGGGTGTTGCCCCGTGACGGAGGGCAGCGGCGATCCGCGGCCGAGGCGTTACACTGTGGCTTTTGTTCGTATTGGTCTGCCCTGCGGAGCTGATCTGCGTCGCGCATACGGGCGTGCGCCCGATACGGTAGAAGCATGACGTCTATTTCCACCGCCGAGATCACCCGGCAAGAACGCAACATCCCCGCCGAGATCGCCCGGTCGTGGCTGCTCGTCAACGCAATGAAGACCGAGCTTTTCGACCAGTCTGCCGTGTCCCGCGCGGACTCGATCATCCTGGACATTGAAGACGCCGTGGACCCCTCGCAAAAGGACGTCGCCCGCGAGAACGTCGTCAACTGGCTCGCCGGCGGCGGCCAGGCCTGGGTGCGCATCAACGACGCCACCAGCAAGTTCTGGGCTGATGACCTCGCCGGCCTGCGCGGCACCCCCGGGCTGCTCGGCGTCATGCTGGCCAAGACGGAGTCCGCTGACCAGGTCACCGAGTCCTTCCACCGCATGGACGGCAAGACGCCCGTCATCCCGCTCGTGGAATCCGCGCTCGGCATCGAGGAGGCCAACCACATCGCCCGGGCCCAGGGTGCATTCCGCCTCGCGTTCGGCTCCGGCGATTTCCGCCGCGACACCGGCATGGCAAACACCCAGGAGGCCATGGCCTACCCGCGCGCCAAGCTCGTCGTCGCCAGCCGCGTGGGCAACCTGCCGGGCCCCATCGACGGACCCACCGTCGGCACCAACCACCCGATCCTGCGCGAGCAGACCGGCGTCACGGTGATGATGGGCATGACTGGCAAGCTGTGCCTGGCCATCGACCAGACCAGCGTCATCAACGAGGTCATCAGCCCCACGCCGTCGGACGTCGCCTGGGCCACCGACTTCATGTCCGACTTCGAGGCCAACGGCCGCGTCATCCGCGACGGCTCGGACCTGCCGCGCCTGGGCCGCGCCGAGAAGATCATGAAGCTCGCGGTAGCTTTTGGCGTGCAGCCCGCCCCGTAACCGGCACCAGCACTACCAGGAGGCCCCGTGACCGATACCCGCTATCTGGTGCACGGGGTCTTTTGGGATGGGCCGCCGGCCCTTTCCGCAGCGTCCGACGGCGGCCGTCCGGTTCTGCGCCTCCAGCACCTTTCCGGCGGGTTCACTGAGATGACGCTCGACGCCGGCACCCGGCTCGGGTTCCGGGTAGCGGACGGCGCCAAGCACTGCCTCGGGCACACCAGGGTTTTCTCCGCCGCCGAACGCCGGCACTTTCCGTGCCCGGACAGTGCCGGCGCCGTCCGCGGGAGCCAGTGTGAGACCTGCCAGCTGGCCGACGATACCCGGCTGATCCACGACTTCCACCGCGGCGGCCGGGTCCCGGCGGGCCTGCGGGACTACCTGATGCAGCCGCACTGGCTCTATGTGGCCACGTTCGCCAACGGTGCCAGCAAGATCGGCACCGCGTCGCAGCCGCGCAAGTGGAACCGGCTGGCCGAGCAGGGCGCCGTCGTTGCCCGCTACGTGGCCCTGGCCGGGGACGGGCGGGTGGTGCGCATCCTGGAGGATCTGGCCACGGGCGAGCTGGGGTTTGCCCAGCAGGTGCGCGGGGCGGCAAAGGCCGCAGCCCTCACGGACCCGGGTCCCGGCGTCGAGCTTGACCTCCTCAACCGGCGCCGCGCGGAGGACGTCCGGACCCTCTTGGCGAGAACCGCCGTCGGGGGTTTTGCCGTTGTGGACGAGCAGTGGATCCGCCCGGCCCAGGCCGCGCCGTTATGCGCGGGCGCTGCCCGGCACGCTTACCCGCACGGGATGGTCGGCGGAAGCCACGGCTTCACCCTCGGTGCCCTGTGTGGCAGCCATGGACTGGCGCGCCTGGATGGCTCGGAGCTGGACTTCGTGGTGAACCTGGGGCTGCTGAAGGGCCGGCTGGTGGAGCCGGGGGAGTACAGTTCCCAGGTGCCCGCGGTCCAGGAAGCACTCTTCTGAGGAAGCGCTGTTCTGAGGAAGCCCTGTTCTCAGAGGGGCGGCCGCGACTGGGTAAACTGGACCGGTGCTGCACGAATTCTGGGTCACCGCGCCCACGTCCTACAAAATCCTGGTCTTCACGGCGATGGGCCTCATCGCCGTCGGGCTCATCCTCACCATCGCAGGTAACGCCGCCGGCAACCCGGGCCTGATGGTCGCCGCGTTGCCCGTCATCGGCCTGGGCCTGGTGCTGCACATCGTCGGCCTGGTGGTCCGCGGGCAGAGTATCCGGAAGAACCTCCGCAAATAACGACACGAATCCGGCCCGCACGCCGGCCCCGATAGGCTTGAACCCATGACTATCAATCCGGACCTGCAGGGACGCAGCTACCCTGCCGCAGAGGTGTATGACGTCGGCCGCGAGAAAATCCGCGAGTTCGCCCGCGCCGTCAAGGCCACCCACCCCGCCCACTTCGACGTCGACGCCGCCCAGGGCCTGGGCCACCCCGATCTGGTGGCACCGCCCACGTTCGCGATCATCATCGCGCAGCGCGCCGACGCCCAGCTGATCGAGGATCCGGAGGCCGGTATCGACTTCTCCCGCGTCGTCCACGCCGACCAGCGCTTCACCCACCACCGCCCCATCTTCGCCGGCGACCGGCTCGTGGCCGAACTGCACGTCGACGGCGTGCGCGCGATGGGCGGCGGCGCCATGATCACCACGCGCAGCGAGATTTTCGCGCTCACGGACGGGGACGGGCGCGAGCCGGTATCCACCACCAAGTCATCCATCCTGGTCCGCGGAGAGGGACAGTAGCCATGAGCCCCACATTCGAAGAACTCAGCGTCGGCCAGGAGATCGGAACCCGCAGCATCGAGGTGACCCGGCAGGACCTGGTCAAGTACGCCGGCGCCTCGGGCGACTTCAACCCCATCCACTGGAATGAGGCCTTCGCCACGGGCGTTGAGCTTCCCGGCGTCATCGCGCATGGCATGTTCACCATGGGCGCCGCCGTGCAGCTGGTCAGCGACTGGGCCGGCGACCCGGCCGCCGTCGTCGACTACCAGACCCGCTTCACCAAGCCGGTGCTGGTCACCGACACCACGGGAACCGGCGACGCCGGTGCCGTGATCGACGTCAGCGGTGCTGTCGGTGCGCTGGATGCCGACGCGCGGACGGCGCGCGTGGACCTTTCTGTGGTGTTCGACGGCCAGAAGGTCCTCATGAAGGCCCAGGCCCTCGTCCGGTTGGCGTGACGTGATGCTGTCTTGAGTTCTGCCGCCGTCCAGGCGCGGGAAGTCACGCTCTGGCGGAACGCCGTCGTGGTGGCCTACGCCGCCAGCGGGCTCGCGTTCGCGTCCTGGGTGTCCCGGCTGCCCGCGATCCGCGACGGCCTGGACCTTACGCCCGGCACGGTCGGCCTGCTGCTTCTGTGCATGACGGCGGGGTCTTTCCTGTCCGTGTCCGCGTCGGGGCTGATTGTGCTCCGGCTCGGTTCCCGGCGGACCATCCGGACCGGGAGCATCATGGTGGGCTGCGGGCTGGTCCTGGCCGGCTTCGGCACCTCGGTCCTGTCCAGCCCCGTGGCGGTTGCCGCGGGCCTGGCGGTTGTTGGCCTGGGAACCGCCAGCTGGAACATCGCGTCCAACGTGGAGGGCGCCGCCGTCGAACGGGCCATGGGCCGGCACATCATGCCCCGGCTGCACGGCTCGTTCAGCCTGGGCACGGTTGCCGGCGCCGGGCTGGGTGCCTGGGCCGCAGGTGCTGGCGTGCCGGTCCTCTGGCACCTGGCCGCCGCCGGGCTCGTGGTGGCCGGTTCGGTCACGACGGCGGCACGCTGGTTCCGTGCCGACGCCACCCCCGTGGAACGCTCGGCTCCGTACCGGCCGGACAACTTCGAGGACCCCTCCACCGGGCCGATCCCCGTCATCCGGGCAGGCAGTGACGGCGGCGAGGCCCCGCTGGACAACAAGCGCAAGATCGCCCAGGCCTGGCGGGACCGGCGGACGCTGCTGCTGGGCGTCATGGTGCTGGGCCTGGCGCTGGCCGAAGGCGCGGCGGGGGACTGGGTGGCCCTGGCCCTGGCCGACGGGCACCACCAATCGGACGCTGCCGGAGCCGCCGGGTATGGACTGTTCGTCACCTTCATGACCATCGGCCGGTTCGCCGGGACGGTGGTGCTGGACCGGTTCGGGAGGGTTCCCGTGATGCGCTGGTGCTCGGCCATGGCGGTCCTGGGGCTGGCATTGTTCGTGTTCGCCCCGGTCCCGTGGCTGGCCTATGCTGCGCTGGCCGTCTGGGGGCTCGGCGCCTCGCTGGGCTTCCCCGTTGGCATGTCCGCCGCGGCTGACGATCCCGCGTTGGCCGCCGCCCGGGTGTCCGTGGTGTCCACCATTGGGTACGCAGCCTTCCTGTGCGGCCCGCCGCTGCTGGGGCTGCTCGCCGAGCACATCGGAATCCTGCACTCGCTGCTGGCCGTCATGGCGGTGCTGGCGGTGAGCTTCCTGCTGTCCCCGGTGGCCTGCAAGCTGCCCTGACTTTCCGCTGCTTCCCCAACTTCCCCTACGCTGGACTGGTGACCCCTCCAATGCTTTCCGATCTGACCACGGCCGCCGTCGGCGGTCCCGCCGGCAATTACGTCGAGGCCCGCACCGAGGCCGAGATCATCGAGGCGGTGCGTACCGCTGATGCGGCCGGCGAGCAGCTGCTGATCATCGGCGGAGGCTCCAACCTCCTGATTTCCGACGACGGGTTCCCCGGAACCGTCCTGAAGATCGCCTCCCAGGGGTTCACCGTCAACGCCGAAGACTCCTGCGGCGGCGTATCCGTGGTGGTCCAGGCCGGCCACAACTGGGACGCGCTGGTGGAACATGCCGTGCTCCACGCCTGGTCCGGCATCGAGGCGCTGTCCGGGATCCCCGGCGCCACCGGCGCCACCCCCGTGCAGAACGTCGGCGCTTACGGGGCTGACGTCTCACAGACCATCGCCGCGGTGCGCACCTGGGACCGGGAGCGCAACGCGGTGCAGACCTTCACCAACTCGGAGCTGAAGTTCGGGTACCGGGATTCGATCCTCAAGCAGACCACGGTCAACGGCTCGCCGCGCTACGTTGTACTGACCGTCGAATTCCAGCTGCCGCTGGGCCGCATGAGCGCACCCATCCGCTACGTTGAGCTGGCGCGGGTCCTCGGCGTCGAGCAGGGCCAGCGTGCCTACTCGAACGACGTGCGCCGGGAGGTGCTGCGGCTGCGCGCGTCCAAGGGCATGGTGCTGGACCCTGACGACCGCGACACCTACTCCACGGGCTCGTTCTTCACCAACCCGATCGTCCCCGCCGACGTGGCCGAAGGCCTTCCGGAATCGGCACCCCGGTACCCCGGCGGCTCCGATGGCAAGGTCAAGCTGTCCGCGGCCTGGCTGATCGACCACGCCGGCTTCGGCAAGGGCTTCGGGCTGGAGGCCGGGAGCGTCTCCGGCGGCCGGGCCTCGCTGTCCACGAAGCACACGCTGGCCATTACCAACCGCGGCGCAGCCCGCGCCGCCGACATGGTGGCGATCGCGCGCGAGGTGCGCGCCGGCGTCGTCGGGCGTTTTGGCATTGAACTGCACCCCGAACCGCTGCTGATCGGGCTCACACTCTAGGGAGCCTCTTGTCGGCCCTAGGATGGGGCCATGGGAGCAGCAACGGCAGTGCGGATCTCGTCCAAGGTGATGGGCCGGCTGAGGCTTGCCTCGCAGGGACTGCTCGGACCCGGGTTCGACGGCGTGCCGGAGGCCGTCCGTGCGATGACGGCGATGCAGGCCCAGGATCTCCAGGCAGCGCTGTGGGCGGTGGGCGTCCGCGTTCCCGGCGCGGGCCTGAGCGATGTCCGGCGGGCTCTGGATGAGGGCTGCGTTGTCCGGTCGTGGCCGATGCGGGGCACGCTGCACCTGCTGGCTCCCGAGGACCTGCGCTGGATCCTGAACATCACCACTGCCCGGATGATCCAGGGAACGGCCGGCAGGCACCGGCAGCTGGAGATCACCGGCGGCGACGTGGAGGTCAGCCGCCAGGCAGCCCTTGGCCTGGTTGACGGCGGCCGGTCCGCCAGCCGGGAGGAGCTGTTCGCCGCGTTCGAAGCGGCCGGGCAGGCTACCAAGGCGCAGCGCGGGATCCATTTGCTGTGGATGCTGTGCCAGGGCGCCTCCCTGGTGCCCGGACCGCTGGACGGCAACCAGCAGAAGTTCGTTGAGTTCGGCCACTGGATCACCTCCTCGCGTGACCTCAGCCGTGAGGAGGGCATCGCCGAGCTGCTGCTGAGATACCTGCGCGGCCACGGGCCGGCCACGCTGCGCGACTTTTCCTGGTGGTCCAGCATTCCCCTGACCGAGGTGCGGCGGGCCCTGCCCCCGGTGAGCGGCTGCCTTGTGGAACTGGAGCATGACGGGACCCAGTACTGGCTGTCACCGGAGACCGCCGCCCTGCTGGACGACGGCGTGCCCGGGCAGCGCACGGTCCTTGCGCTTCCGGGCTTCGACGAGTTCATCCTCGGCTACACGGACCGGAGCATCGTGCTGCCGCCCGAGCACGCGCAAAAGATCGTCCCGGGCGGCAACGGGGTGTTCAAGAAGGCCATCGTGGCCGGCGGCGAGGTGACCGGCACCTGGGCGCGGCAGGGGAGCGGGCGGGCGGCCGCCGTCGTGCCCGTCCCGTTCGACGACGCGAAGCCCCTCGGCCCGGTAGCCTTGGCAGGTTTCCGCCGGGCGGCCGAAAGGTACGAACGCTTCCTCGCCTCCTGACCCGCGGCCCCCTGGTCCTGGGGATGCAACGCTTCCTCAGGTTTCGTCGCCTTTTTTGGCACGCTTCCTCAGGTTTCGTCGCCTTTTTTGGCACGCTTCCTCAGGTCCTGCGGCCGAAGAGAAAACGCGTCGGCAACTCTTGAGGAAGCGTTGGGTTGGGACCGGCGGGAGGTGAGGAAGCGTTGGGTTGGGACCGGCGGGAGGTGAGGAAGCGTTGGGTTGGAACCGGCGGGAGGTGAGGAAGCGTTGGGTTGGAACCGGCGGGAGGTGAGGAAGCGTTGGGTCAACCCGCCAGGAGGTGAGCCGTACGTGCCCGGGCGCAGACGCAAACCGGCCCCGCGCCGCATGGGCGGCCCTGCCCTTGAAATAGAGGGCGGGGCCGGCTGTGCGGGGCAGGGCCGGTTGAGGGAAAAGCAGGTTACAGCGTGCCGGTGGCGATGTTGAGCATGCGGCGCAGCGGCTCGGCGGCGCCCCACAGGAGCTGGTCGCCGACGGTGAAGGCGCTGATGTACTGCGGGCCCATCTCGAGCTTGCGGATGCGTCCCACCGGGATGGTCAGCGTGCCTGAAGCCGCAACGGGGGTCAGGTCGGACATGGAGGCTTCCTTGGAGTTGGGCACCACCTTGGCCCACTCGTTGTCCTCGTCGAGCAGCTTCTCGATCTCGGCAACGGAGAGGTCCTCGCGCAGCTTCAGGGTGAGCGCCTGCGAGTGGGAGCGCATGGCGCCGATCCGCACGCAGAGGCCGTCCATGATCACGTGGTTCTCGTCCGAGGTGCCCAGGATCTTGTTGGTCTCGACGCCGGCCTTCCACTCTTCCTTGGACTGGCCGTTGCCGAGGTCGGCGTCGATCCACGGGATCAGGGAGCCGGCCAGCGGCACACCGAACTGGGTGGCGTCGACGCCGTTGCGCTGGTGGGCCAGCACCTTGCGGTCGATGTCCAGAATGGCCGACGCAGGGTCGTTCAGTTCCGTGCTGACCTCGGCGTTGAGGGTACCGAACTGGCTGAGCAGCTCGCGCATGTGCCGCGCGCCGCCGCCGGAGGCGGCCTGGTAGGTCATGGACGTGCCCCACTCGACGAGGCCGTTCTTGAAGAGGCCGCCGAGGCCCATGAGCATGCACGAGACGGTGCAGTTGCCGCCGATGAAGTCCTTGACGCCGTTGGCGATGCCCTTGTCGATGACGTCGCGGTTGATGGGGTCAAGGACGATGATGGAGTCATCGTTCATGCGCAGGGTGGAGGCGGCGTCGATCCAGAGGCCGTCCCAGCCCCGGCTGCGCAGCTCGCCGTGGACCTGCTTGGTGTAGTCCCCGCCCTGGGCGGTAACGATAATCGGCAGCTTCGCCAGGGTCTCGACGTCGAACGCGTCCTCGAGCTTACCGGCCCCATCAGCGAAGGATGGGGCGGCACCTCCCGCGTTTGAGGTGGAGAAGAAGACCGGGTTGATGCTGGCGAAGTCGCCTTCTTCCTGCATGCGCTGCATCAGGACGGAGCCGACCATGCCGCGCCAACCGACCAGTCCAACGGACGGAGTAGCTGCTGTAGTCATCTAGCCAGTTTATCTTTGGATTTGGCAGGCTGCAGTCGGTTACGTCACTGCCGCGACGGGAGTGGGTGCAGGACCTCAGTCGACGGGCCGCGGAAGGTTGCGGGCTTTGCGCAGCTTCTCGGCCCGCCGTTCCCTGAAATAACCGGACCAGCCGGCGAAGAGGGGTATCAGGACCAATAGGTACATCCACCAAACCTCACCCAGAATGTGCCACTGGTCGGTGAGCGCCATTTGAAGGATTCCGTAGAGCATCCCGCCAAAGAAGATGCTGATGAGGATGGCGAGGAAGAGCAGGCCGCCCGAGCTGTTGACCGGCTTCACCAGGCTGCCGCGGTCATCCTTGCGTACCCCGTATTCGGCCCGGGTGTAGCCGACCATCTCACCGTTCTCGGCCTGGCGGTAGATCAGTTGCTCAGCGGAAGGCTCGGACGGCACATAGCCCGGGTCCTGGGGGACGTCCTTACTACGCCTCGCCACGGGCATCCTCGATCGCCGCCAGCAGCCCGGCGTCGTCCAGGCCTCCGCTTTCCGCAACCTCGTCCTTGTCGAAATCGGGAACGCCGGTGGTCCAGGAGGACTCCTCTCGGCGGATCAGCAGGTGCTGCTCGGACCCCAGGGTCTTGAAGACCAGGTACGCGGAGCCGCCCTGGTTCTGCTCGACGTGCTGCCGCACCAGGCGGAGGGTCGCCTCCGCCGAGGAGATGGCGGGATCCTGGGCAAAGACGAACCACGTCCCCAGCAACCGTGGCTGGAGCATCAGGGAAACCCCGGGCGCCTCCAGCAGGGCCACGTTGTCCATTGCCTCACCGGTCAGGAGCGAGATCTCGGTCCACCGGGTTGCCTTGCCCAGGGCGGTGGCGACGGCTGCTGCCACGCCCTTGACGCCGAGGTCGCCGTCGTCGTCAACTGCGGCGAGGTCCCTCGCGAGCAATGAGGACGCGCCGGCGGTGGACAGGGTGACGTCGTCGATCATCTCCTCGGCACGGAAGACGCTGACGGAACGGTCCCTGGCCGGGCCCTCGAAAACGTTGAGCAGGTAGGCGAACTCGCCCACGCCGAAACCTATGACATCGACGCCGAGGCGGGGCTCCTGCTGGGTTGGGTCCTGAACGGTCATGCGCGTCTCCTAATCGCCGAATCCAAAGAACTTGCCCACGGACTTGCCGGCGTCCACCAGCGTATCCTTCGTGTCGCTGACGAACTTGCCGGGGTCCTTCACGGCGTTGACCACGCCTTCGCCGATGTTCTTCCCGATGCTGCTGATGGTGTCCCAGTTCTCGTACACGGCGATACCGACGCTGGCGACCTGGCACACCGTCCCGGCCGGCGGCGGGAGGAAGCAGCCGACGCCGAGGGCCGCCTTGCCGGCACCCATCAGTCCGCCCTTGATGTCGCCGTCGGCAAAGCTTTTGACGGAGTCGTAGGCGCTGAAGCCGACGCCGGCCCAGCCAAGTCCCCGGGCGAGGCCCGATTTGCCCAGCCATTCGAGCTTGGTTCCGGCGCCTAGCCAGGCCTTCTCCTCCAGGACCGGGCCGAACTTGGACAGCACGCCAACGTGCTTGTTCAGGTTCTTAAGTGACGCAATGTCGGTGACCTTGTCGATCAGGCCGAGCCCGCGGTGGGCGGAGGCGGAGCCCTTCAGCAGGTCGTCCAAAGCTGAGTTCCCCAGGAGCCGGTGTGCGGCAAAGCCGGGGCCGCCAAGGCGGTGGCTTCCCTGCAGGAACGACTTGATGAAATCAGCGCGCTGGTTTTTCAGAACCCAGCCGTACTGCCCAAGGTGCTTGGCGAGGGTAAGCGGGGCCTTGATGAACTTCTGCAGGGTCAGGCCCGCCTTGAGCGCGCCGACGCCGCCGAGCAGCACACCGCCCAGCACTCCCGGCCAGGAAGTTCCGGGTTCACCCAGGGTGATGGGACCGCCGCCGGAGCCCGGCGCAGCGTCGCTGGCCTTCTCCTGCTCGTTGGCATTGTCCAGCAGCTTGCGGGATTCGTCCTTGAGGGCGCGCGCCGTCCGCTGGATGAGCGCGCGGTGGTTGCCGTTCCAGTCCGAACGGAACTGGGTGGCGTCGTTGCCCTTCCAGGAGGGGTTGTTGTTGATCTGGTTGGTCAGCTGCGATGACGTCTGCAGCAGGGTGTCGGAGACCTTCCCGAACTGCTGGGCGAGTGTGCGAAGCTGCGCGACGTCGGCGCCCCACAAGTTACCTGTCACTGCGGCATCATCCCCCAAATCCTGGCCGCCCCGAATGGAGACGGTTGCTGCTAAGTCCAGCCATCACTCTAGTTCGGGCCGCGGGCCGTCGCGATGGGCAGCACTACCCATCCGGACGCTACCGGCCGTCCGGCTCCTCCAGCAGCGCATTCTTGCGGGCGCGCAAGGCAAAGAACGCACCGAAGGCGAACAGCTGCGTCACCACCACCAGCACGATGATGCCGGCGATCTTGTTGCCGCCCAGGATCATGGTCAGGCCCACGATCGCGGACAGCAGGGCAAACAGCGGCAGCAGCATGTAGCCGAGCACAAAGAGGGTTTCGGGTTTACGCAGCATCTTCTAACCTTCCGAGCGGTTCCACGTGGTGAACCGGTAACGCGTGCCGTTGGCCGCCGTCAGCCAGCCTTCGGCGGGGACGGAAGTCCCTGCCACCCAGCCGTCGCCGAGCTCCGGGGCGTACGTGTCGCCGTCGGCGTCCACGTCGATGGTGGTGACCACGGCAACGTTGGCCAGGTCCGTGGATTCCTTGAAAATTTCCCCGCCGCCTACTATCCAGACCGACTCGAAGCCCGGGGCGAACTGGGATTCCAGCAGGGCATCGTCGAGGGATTTAACGACGACGGCGCCCTCCGCTTCGGGCGTGCCGGCCCAGTTTTCCTGCCGGGTGATGACGATGTTGGTCCGGTTGGGCAGCGGCCGGTACTTCGCCGGGAAGGACAGCCAGGTCTTGCGGCCCATGATGACGGGATGGCCCGTGGTGACCCTGGTGAAGTGCTTCATGTCCTCGGGCAGGTTCCACGGCATGTCCCCGTCCTTGCCGATGACGCCCGACGGCGTTTGTGCCCAGACGAGCCCGATCCCCGTCACGTTTGCGGCGATGTCCTCGCTGAAAGCCTGCCCGTCCATAGTGCCCTCCGTGCTCATACGGCGATCGGCGCCTTGATCGTGGGGTGGTGCTTGTAGCCCACCACTTCGAAGTCGTCCAGGGTGTAGTCGAAGATCGACTCCGGCTTGCGGGTGATCTTCAGCTGCGGGTACTCATACGGTTCCCGGTCCAGCTGCTTCAGGACCTGGTCCATGTGGTTGTCGTAGATGTGCACGTCGCCGCCGGTCCAGACGAATTCGCCGGGCTCGAGGCCGGTCTGCTGCGCCAGCATGCAGGTAAGCAGCGAGTAGGAGGCGATGTTGAAGGGCACGCCCAGGAACATGTCCGCGGAGCGCTGGTACAGCTGGCAGGAGAGCTTGCCGTCGGCGACGTAAAACTGGAAGAACGCATGGCAGGGCGGCAGCGCCATGTCCTTGAGCTCGCTCACGTTCCAGGCCGAGACGATGTGCCGGCGTGAGTCGGGGTTCTTCTTCAGGCTCTCCACGAGCTCGGCGATCTGGTCGATGTGGCCGCCGTCCGGGGTGGGCCAGCTCCGCCACTGGACGCCGTAGACCGGCCCGAGTTCACCCTCGGCATCGGCCCATTCATTCCAGATAGTCACGCCCTGGTCCTGCATCCATTTCACGTTGGAGTCGCCGCGGAGGAACCAGAGCAGCTCGACGGCAACGGACTTGAAGTGCACCCGCTTGGTGGTGATCAGCGGAAAGCTTTCGCCCAGATCGAAGCGGATTTGCCGGCCGAAAACGCTGCTGGTTCCGGTGCCGGTGCGGTCTGATTTGTGCGTGCCGTTGGCCATGACGTCGCGCAGAAGGTCTTCATAGGGCGTTGGGGTGCTCACCCGTCCAGTCTATTCGAATCGCCGTCTTGGCCGCGGCGCCGGGCAAGCGAGCCGCGGAGCAACTGAATGAGCTCATCATCAGGAAGCCCGGCTTTTGCCGCCGCCTGGATGAGATGGTCGACGGCGGCACCCAGTTCCGCTGCGGCCGCACCGGAATCGGACGCCTGGGGGCCGGATGCCCCGGCGTCCGGCGCGCTGTTGGCCGGAAGCCCGACGACGACCGTTCCGTTCCGGCGGCGGGTTTCAATCAGCCCGGACTGCTCAAGTTCCTTGTACGCCCTGGCGACGGTTCCGGCAGCAAGCCCCAGGTCTGCAGCCAGGCTGCGGACTGCCGGCAGCCTCGTTCCGGCCGGGAGCCCGCCGGCGGCGATGAGCGCGCTGATCTGCAGCCGGATCTGCTCGTACGGGGGAGTGGGGGACCCGACATCCACCGAAATGCCGGCGGTCATCGGGCAGGTTCCACCGGCGCGCGTCGGGGAACCGGCCTGGCCCTCGCAGCGAAAACGCTCACGGGAATCATGGACAGTACGGCGGCGGCGGCCACCAGCACCGACCCGGCGCCCACTGCCGTGGCTTCCCATATCACTGCGATGTCCGTTTGCACACCGACCAATGCTGGCCACACCTGGTTCGCGGATATCAGCAGGCCGCCCGTCTGTGCCAGCAGGAAAGCGGCCACAATCCGCACGATCCTGTTCAGCGTGACGGCGCGGAGCGCCGCGTCCAGACCGTCATCAGGGGCGACGATCCCGCGGCGGCGGCGCGCGGCCAGGACGGCAGGCACGGCAGTGACAGCAACGACGGCCGTTGACACCGCCGCCGGAATCCATCCGGACGGTGCCGGCGCCCCATCGGCCCGAAGTGCCGCTTCCCCGAGAAGCGTCATCACAACCACGGCTGCCAGCAGCACCAGGGCAACGATCGCAGCGGTGAGCAGGGCAGGCGCAACCGGCTGGACCGGCCAGCGGCGGGCTGCGGAGGAAGAGCCGTAATTCCGCTGGAGAAGGAGCTCACCCCCCAGAATGGCCAGCAGGACGCAGGCGGCCATGATGGCGGGCACCACGGCGATCCGCGCGGGATTCGACGTCCCCGAAAGGAACAGGGCAGCCATCCCCGGCGCAACAGCGGCCAGCCCGAGGAGGGCACCCAGCGAGACGATCAGCTCCGCGGCGGGATGCTTCTCGATGCGGAGGTCCCGGATGCTTTTCCGGCCGGCGGACCACGCCCGACGGCTGCGGATTTTGCCCGCCAGGAGGCTGTCCAGCTGCGGCGGCTTCCAGATCCACATGACGAACAGCACCACGGCGGCGCAGAGGGCGGTGGGGTTGGTCCATGAGGTGGCAGTGGTGGGTTCCGGACGGGAAGCAAAGTCGCCGGCAATGGCCGCTAGCCCGGCGGCGACGGTGGAAACGGTCCGGAGCAGCCGGTTCATCGCAATCGTGCGGAGGAGGATGTTGTCGCCGGCATCCAGTGCTTCGAGCTGCCGGCGGCGCGCAATCAGCCACAGCACAAGGACGGTCCCGGCCGTCAGCAGCAGCAGGGCGGCGCCAAGGCACGCTGCGAGTTCGGTGCCGGGAATCCGTCCGTCATGGAAGAAGCTGGGGCCGGACACGCCGTCCTGCGGAGTGCTGGGCGGCAGTGGACGGTATGCCGGTTGCAGAGCCGCCCACGCGATGGTGCCGGCCGAGGCAGCGCAGATGCCGAGGGTGGTCCAGGCGAGCCCGCGCGGAAGAAAGTCCCGGATGCGCCGGACGGACAGGGAGGCCAGCCGCCGCGATCCGCGGGGACCCGGGTAGCTGAGCTGGCCCAGCGCATGGACCCCGAGGCAGCCGAGCACCGGCCAGGCCAGCGCCTGCAGGATGTCGGCAGGCTGCTGCAGCGAGGGTGTCTGCGGGCTGGAGTGGATGATGCCCGCGTTGGCGGCCCCCTGCAGGGTGCTCGCCAGCCATCCGATGACGCCGACCCAGAGCGCGTGATCGGAAATCGACTGTGGTGAGGTACCGCCGCCCGGCGCCCACACCACCCAGCGCAACAAGCCGTAAATGCCCACTGCGGCCAGCAGCGGTCCCAGCAGTGCCATGGGCGGCAACTCAAACTGCAGTGGCATCAGATCCCCCAGTGATCCCCAAGGCGCGTAGTCCCGAACGCCATCTTTGTACCAAGTATTTGATACAAAGATGGCGTGGTCAATATTGGGATGGGGGACCTAGTCGTCGAAGGGTTTGAACTGCTCCACGGACACGATCCTGCTCTTGCTGCCGTGAGCCACGTGGCAGATGATCATTTCGCCCGGCGCGAGGTACGGGTCAGCGACCGGAAGCAGGCCCTTGAGCCGCGGGGTCATGTAGCCGGCAAGCTGGCCCAGCACGGTAGGAAGGGCCGGCCGGTGGGTGCACAGCACCACAGCGCGCTGCTTGTCGAACAACGCATCGACGGCGGCCGCGGTCTTCTTGGGGTTGCGGGCGTGCCGGTGCTCGGTGAGCGCGTCGACCAGTTTGACCTTGGCGTCCGAGGACTTGGCATAAGGGGCGATGGTGGCCACACAGCGCAGCCACGGGCTGCTGACAACCCGCAGCGGCTGCCACGATTTCAGCAGCCGGTGCACGGCCTGCGCCTGGCGGATGCCGGTGGCGGCCAGGGGGCGTTCGCCTTCGGCCTTGGTCCACGAGGAGCGCGGCTTGGCCTTGGCATGGCGGACGATGACCAGCGGCCAGGTCTGCAGTTCCTTGCGGGCATGCGCGGCCGCGAGGTATTCCAGCGGCACCCGGTCCGTCGGGTTGGACAGCAGCGAGGCGGCGCGTTCCGGCGAGCACCACATGACACTGTCCACTTCCTTGCCGTCGGGGCGCAGGGAGTTGCCCGTGACCTCAACGGCCCAGTAATGCACAACCTTCAGCCCGGCGTTGACGTGGTAGTGGATGGGCGGAAGCGGGATGCCCAGTGGCGCCACAAGGCCGATCTCCTCTTCCACCTCGCGGACGGCGCACTCGGGCACCGTTTCGCCGGGGTCAAGCTTGCCCTTTGGCCAGGACCAATCGTCGTACCGCGGACGGTGGATCAGGAGGACCTCCAGCTGGTCCTTCTTAACGCGCCACGGCAGGGCGCCGGCGGCCGTGACGGCGACCGGCTCGCCCGGGTGGTCGGTCTGATCCGCTATAGGTGAGTCGCTGCTCTTCAAAGGCCGGGTTCCTACCGCCGTGCGACGGCGCGCTGACGGGAGCGTGATGCCAGGAGCCAGGACTGGACATCGTCAAGCTTGCTGCCGTCGTCGCCGATGTGGTGCCGGGTCCATTCGCCGTCACTGTCCAGGTGCCAGCTGGACGTCTCGGGGTCCATGTACCGCCGCATCAGGTCCAGGACGTAGGCAGTGTCTTCGCCGCCGGACAGCTGTACCAGCGCCTCCACGCGGCGGTCCAGGTTGCGGTGCATCATGTCCGCCGAGCCGATGTACACCACGGGGTCGCCGCCGTTGCCGAAGGCGAAAACCCGCGAGTGCTCAAGGAAGCGGCCCAGGATGGAACGGACGGTGATGTTCTCGCTCAGTCCGGGGATGCCGGGGCGCAGCGAGCAGATGCCGCGGACGATCACATCCACCTTCACGCCGGCCTGCGAAGCGCGGTACAGGGAATCGATGATGGACTCATCCACCATGGAGTTGACCTTGATCTGCACACGCGCGGGGATGCCCGCGCGGGCGTTCCGGATCTCACCCTCGATCCTGTCGATCAGGCCGGAGCGCACGGACCGGGGTGCCACCAGGAGCCGCTTGAAGGTTGACTTGGGGGCGTACCCGGACAGCTGGTTGAACAGCTTGGACAGGTCCTCGCCCACCTGGTCGTTGGCGGTCAGGAGGCCGAGGTCCTCGTAGTACCGTGCAGTCCGTGGGTGGTAGTTGCCCGTACCGATGTGGCAGTACCGGCGCAGCCCGTCCACCTCCTGGCGGACCACGAGGGAGAGCTTGCAGTGGGTCTTCAGGCCCACGATGCCGTAGACCACGTGGACGCCGGCCTGCTCCAGCTTGCGGGCCCAGGAGATGTTGGCCTGCTCGTCAAAGCGGGCCTTGATCTCCACGAGGGCCAGTACCTGCTTGCCCGCCTCGGCGGCGTCAATGAGGGCGTCGACGATGGGGGAGTCACCCGAGGTGCGGTACAGGGTCTGCTTGATGGCCTGCACCTTGGGGTCGGCCGCCGCCTGTTCCAGGAATGCCTGGACGGAGGTGGAGAAGGAATCGTAGGGGTGGTGCAGCAGGATGTCCCGGCGGCGCATGGCGGCGAAGACGTTTGCGGCCTTGGACGTCTCGGATTCGTTCAGGTACCGCGAGGTGTGGGGCACGTGCTTGGGGTAGTGCAGGTCGGCGCGGTCAATGTTGCCGATCACGGACAAACCGCGCAGGTCCAGCGGCGCCGGAACGGAGTAGACCTCCGACTCCTCCACGCCGAGCTCGCGGATGAGCAGCGCGCGGATGTTCGGGTTGATGTCGTTGGTGACCTCCAGCCGGACGGGCGGACCGAACCGGCGGCGCAGCAGTTCCTTCTCGAGCGCCTGCAGGAGGTTCTCGGCGTCGTCCTCTTCCACCTCGACGTCCTCGTTGCGGGTCACGCGGAAGGTGTGGTGCTCCAGGACCTCCATGCCGGCAAAGAGCTGGTCCAGGTGGACGGCGATGACTTCCTCGAGGGCGATGAACCGTGCCACCCGGCCGGGCACGGAGCCAGCCCGGGGGCCGTCGATGGAGATCAGGCGGGGCAGCTGGTCCGGCACCTTGACGCGGGCGAAGAGTTCCTTGTCGCTGACCGGGTTCCGGACCACCACGGCCAGGTTCAGGGAAAGGCCGGAGATGTACGGGAAGGGGTGTGCTGGGTCCACGGCCAGCGGGGTGAGGATGGGGAAGACCTTCTCCGCGAACATGGCGCTGAGCCGGTGCCGGGCTTCGTCGTCGAGCTCGTCCCAGTGCATGAGGTGGATGTGCTCATAGGCGAGGGCCGGCCGGATCTGGTCGGCGTAGACCTGGGCGTGCCGCTGCTGCAGGCGGTGGGCCGCCTCGCCGATCTGCTCCAGTACCTGGACGGGGCTCAGTCCGGCGGGGGAGGGGACGGCCAGTCCGGTGGCGATGCGGCGCTTCAGGCCGGCCACACGGACCATGAAGAATTCGTCGAGGTTGGAGGCGAAGATCGAGAGGAAGTTGACGCGTTCCAGCAGGTATAGGTCGGGGTCTTCAGCGAGCTCGAGGACCCGGGCGTTGAACGCGAGCCAGCTCAGTTCGCGGTCCAGGAACCGGTCCGGGCTGATCTCACCCTCGGGTTCCAGGATGGCCGCAAACTCAGGGATGTCGATCCGGTCCTGCGTGGCGCGGGCCGCCGGCACTTCGGAGGAGCCGAACCGGGCGCGCACGGGGGCCGCCTTGATTTCGGTGGTTGCTGTTCCGGCGGATTCCGGTTGCATGCGCTCTCCTTGAGTACTGGCGGGTTTAGTTTCAACCTTACAAGCATTCACCGGCCCGGGACCCGAAGATTTCACGGCCGGCGGCAACAAGCCGGAGGGTGCGATCAGCGCCCCTCCAGCGGGCCGTACATGACGTCCATGTCCCAGCGTGTGAAGCCCAGCCGCCGGTACAGGGAGACGGCCGGAGTGTTGTCGGCATCGGTGTAGAGCATCACGGCGTGCAGGCCCTGCTGCTGGAGGTGGCGGATGCCGGCCACGGTCAGCGCCTTGCCCAGGCCCATGCCCTGGGCGGCGGGGGTGACACCCACGACGTACACCTCGCCGATGGCCGGGTGGGTTCCGTGCCGCGGATGCACTTTGGTCCAGTGGTAGCCCAGGAGCTGCCCGTCCCTGTCCTCGGCCAGCAGGAACCCGGCCGGGTCGAACCATGATTCGTCCATCCGGGCCTGGAGGTCGGCCCTGGTCAGCGAGCCCTGCTCCGGGTGGTGCGCGAAAGCCGCGCGGTTGGCTGCGAGCCAGGCGTCTTCATCCTTGCCCGGGACGAAGGCGCGGATCGAGACTCCGTCCGGAAGGCCGACGTCGGGCAGGTCAGCGGCGGCGGTCATGAGCCGCATCTTCCACAGCTCCCGGACCGGACCGTAGCCGTACCGGGCGGCGAGGTCCGCGGCGGCCTCGTGGTTGCCGTGCGACCATGCCTTGAGCCCGTCCAGGCCGCGGGAGGACTTGAGCGTGCCAACCAGCCGGTCCGCGACGCCCTGGTTCCGGTAGCTGGGATGCACGGCGATTTCCGCCACGCCTGTCCCGTCCGGTTCCTCGACCACCACCGCGAATCCGGCCAGATCCTGTGCCGTGGCGGGGTCCGACTGCTCGTCGGGGGCGTACAGGGCAAGGGTCAGCAGCGTGTGCGGGCCCGTGTCCGCAGCGCGCATGGTCACGAGGGTCTGTTCCGAGACGGGGGGATTGCCGTCCGATTCCTCGGCGGCGGCCAGCAGGGCGCGGACATCCCGCAGCAGGTCTTCATCCACTCCGCCCTTGATGACAAGGACTGGCCATTTCTCCGGGTGCGCAGGACTCATGGTGCAAGGCTATACGGACCCGGCCGGGCGCACCCGATTTGGAACAGGCCGTGGCGGCCCGTATAGTCGTTACCTCAGCCGGCATTCATGGCGGTTGTGAGGGGGATCCACCACTGGGGTGGCCTCGATACGTTCGACCCGTATGTCCTCCACTTTTCAGTTCAAATGCAGAACGGCCCGGCTCTGGTGAGCCGGGCCGTTCTGCATTTCCGGGCCGTTTCTGGCCTGTGTTGTTCTGGCCGGTTTGGAGGCCTATGCCTCGGTGAGTTCGTCCTCCTGCTGGCGCATGAGGGTGAGCCGGTAGCCCACGTTGCGCACGGTGCTGATGAGGTTCTCGTGGTCGGCGCCCAGCTTGGCGCGCAGCCTTCGGACGTGGACGTCCACGGTCCGGGTGCCGCCATAGTAGTCGTAGCCCCAGACCTCGGTGAGGAGCTGCTGCCGGGTGAAAACCCGGCCGGGGTGCTGCGCGAGGTACTTCAGGAGTTCGAATTCCTTGAAGGTCAGGTTCAGTGCCGCGCCGTTGACGCGCGCCGTGTAGCTCGCCTCGTCAATAACGACGCCGGCCGCCCGGATTTCGGAGGGAGCCTCCTCCTGCTCCGGTACAGCCCGTGCAACCGAAAGCCGGATCCGTGCCTCCACTTCGGCGGGGCCGGCCGAGTCGAGCACGATGTCATCGACGGACCAGGCCGAGGAAACCGCCGCCATGCCGCCCTCGGTAAGGATCAGCACCAGGGGCGCGCTGAGGCCGGTGGCCTTCAGGAGCTGGGTGAGGGAGCGGGCGCCCACGAGGTCTTTGCGCGCGTCCAGGAGGACGATGTCGCAGGGGTCTGTCTCGAGCAACGCCGTGGGTTCGGCCGGGAGGATGTGCACCCGGTGGTTCAGGAGCTCCAGGGCAGGCAGAATGTCCACCGATGACCCGGTGCTGTTGGTCAGTAACAGGATGTGCGACATTATTCCTCCAAGGGGCTGTCCGCGCATCGTCGGGCGACTGAGCTGATGTTTGAGTATACCCAACGGCTCCCGGAGGGGCACTGACAGGCCGCACCCGCGCGCCTTGTTTACGACATATGGCGGTCACATAGGGCAGGATTGAAACCGTCAGGGGGCCGAGCCCTGCCCGTCAACGGCACAGCCAGGATGAGGTCGCAGCGATTTGAGTGCAGAGTCCGAGATGAGTACGCCACGGCCTGCCCCCGGGGTGAGCGCTCCGGCCGCTGCCGGCAGGACGCTCCAGTCATGGAGCATTGGAGTCGTCGGCCTGGCGGGCCTTGCGACGCTGGTGGCCAGCGTCTTCCGGACCCCGGACGTTCTCCTTGCGGTGGCCGTGCTTTTTGCCCTGGGCATCGGCATCGGCTGGCCGCATTACCTGGGAATCCCGGCCAAGAAAACCCTCGCCGCGGTGATCGGACTCACCGGGGCCGGCTCGGCCGTGGCTGCCTCCTTCGCCGCCGCCCCCGGCTACCTCAACTGGACGCCCGGATTCATCGCCCTGGGCGTCACGGCCGTGTTCCTCGTCCAGGTGGTCCGCGGCACGGGCCAGGCGCAGCGGCTCGAATCCACGCTCGGCTGCTGCGTGGGCGTCCTCCTTTCCTGCCTTGGCTCGGGGTGGATCGCCGGCGCCAGGTTCAACGGCGTCAAGGAGATGGTGCTGGTGGCCGGCATCAGCGCCGCCGTCGCACTGCTCGCCGGCCTTATCCGCTGGCCGGACCGGATCATTGCGCCCCTTGGCATCACCCTCGCCGGGCTGGCGGGGCCGCTCGCCGGCCTGGTCTTCTCCGACATCGCCGTTTTGCCCGCCGCTGTCTTCGGCGTGGTGGTTGGGGCGGTGCTGGTCAGCTTCCGCCGGCTGGTGACGCTCAGGGGTGCTCCGCTGAACTTTCCCGCTGCCCTGGGCATGGGCCTGGCGCCTATTGCGGCGGTCGGTTCGCTGGCCTACTTCATAGACAAACTACTCATCTCCTGACGGGTTAGGATGGCATCATGTCCGTACTTGCATTTGAAATCTTCTTCCTTGTCCTGCTCGGTGTTGCCAGCCTCTCCATGGCTTGGTTTGCCGGTTTTGTTGTCTACCGGCTGTTCAAGGGACAGAAGTAGAACCCCTGCTTAGCGGTTTCGAGAGGTAGCGGCTGTGCCTATTGAAATTCCTACAGACCTGACCCCTGAACTGGTTCCCCTCTCCTGGCTCATCGGCGAGTGGGAGGGTCGCGGCAGGCTCGGGGCAGGTGATGAAAGTTCAGAGCACTTCCTGCAGCATGTGTCCTTCACGCACAACGGCCTGCCGTACCTGCAGTACCGTGCGGAAAGCTGGCTGACCGACGAGGACGGCACCAAGCTCCGGCCACTCACTGTTGAGACCGGATTTTGGGCCCTGGAACGGAAACAGCTGGAGGCCGACAGTGGCCCCGGACTGGTTCCCGGGGACATCGTGCCCGTGCTGAAAAGCGCTGATGAGGTCGAGGCGCTCCGTAACAAGGACGGCGGCTTCGACATCTCGGTGTCGATCAGCCATCCCGGCGGCATTTCGGAGCTGTACTACGGGCAGATCAAGGGCCCGCAGATCCAGCTCAGCACCGACATGGTGATGCGGGGCAGCCACTCCAAGGACTACAGCGCAGCCACCCGGATCTTCGGGCTCGTCGAGGGCAACCTGCTCTGGCGCTGGGACGTTGCCACCGGCAGTCCGTCGGCAACCGGCAAGGCTGCCGAACCGGGCTCCGCAGCAAGCAACGGCCTCGAGGCCCACGCCTCGGCGTACCTTAAAAAGGTCTCCTAGGCGCAGCCGCCCTGCTGTTCCCCATCCCCGCTGTTCAAAACCCTGTTCGCGGGCGCTCCCTTCGGCTACCTTGGCCTCAGGTCTTCCGGCCTGAGTCCACAGCAACCCGATGGAGCGTCCGATGGATGAATCCCAGCCCCCGGCTGACTACAGCGACCTCAAAGCCGTGTACTTCAACGGCACGCTCAAGCGGTCGCCGGAGAAGAGCAACACCGAGGGCCTGATCACGGTGAGCCGGCTGATCATGGAGAAGCAGGGGGTGGCCACACGCGTCATCCGGACCGTCGACCACGACATCGCCAGCGGCGTGTACCCGGACATGCGCGAGCATGGCTGGGCCACCGATGAATGGCCCGAGCTTTACCCGGCCGTCAAAGAGGCTGACATCGTGGTGGTGGCCGGACCCATCTGGCTCGGGGACAACTCCTCGCAGACCAAGAAGCTCATCGAGCGGTTGTACGCCCATTCGGGTCAGCTCAACGAGAAGGGCCAGTGGGCTTTCTATCCCAAAGTGGGCGGCTGCCTGATCACCGGCAACGAGGACGGCATCAAGCACTGTTCCATGAACGTCCTCTACAGCCTGCAGCACATCGGGTTCAGCATCCCGCCGCAGGCCGACGCGGGCTGGATCGGTCCCGTCGGGCCGGGACCCAGTTACCTGGATGAGGGCTCGGGCGGTCCGGAGAGCGACTTTACGAACCGGAACACCACCTTCATGACGTGGAACCTCCTGCACCTGGCCCGGACGCTCAAGGACGCGGGCGGGATTCCCGCCTACGGCAACCTTCCGGAAGAATGGAAGGCCGGAACCAAGTTCGGTTTCGAAAACCCGGAATACCGCTAGGTGGCCGGAATACCCTCCCAGCCAAGGACGTTCCCTTTCATATGACTACCAAGAGCCCTCTGTTGTCGCGCCCCGGCGCCGTTGAAGCGGGCGGCGCCGACGCCGGCGTCGCATCCCACTACGGCGAGCCCCTGCGGGAGCAGCGCGCGCTGGCGGCCGGAACCGCCGTCGTCGATCTTTCCCACCGCGGCGTGGTGACGGTCTCCGGACCGGACCGCCTGAGCTGGCTCAACACGCTGTCCTCCCAGCAGGTCACCAACCTCCAGCCCGGTGAGTCCAGCGAGCTGCTGCTCCTGAGTATCCAGGGCCGCATCGAGTTTGATGCGCGCGTAGTGGACGACGGCGGGACCACCTGGCTGATCGTCGAGGCCGCCGAAGCCGGTCCGCTGGCCGAGTGGCTGACCCGGATGAAGTTCATGCTCCGGGTTGAGGTCACGGATGTCTCGGGCGACTGGGCAGTGGTAGGGTCCACCAAGGCAGTGCCCGAATGGTCCGGCCTGCTGGTGTGGCAGGACCCCTGGCCGCACGTCGGCGCCGGCGGCTACTCCTATGCCGTGGTCCCGGAGGACACCCACCCCGGCGCAGAGCGGCCGTGGTTCGAGTACCTGGTGCCGGCCGCGGAGCTCGAGCAGACGGTGGGGGACCGCAAACTCGCCGGCGTCCTCTCCGCCGAGGCCCTGCGGGTTGCCGCCTGGCGGCCGCGGCTCGGCGCCGAAACGGACGACAAGACCATTCCGCATGAACTGGACCTGCTCCGCACCGCCGTGCACCTGGCCAAGGGCTGCTACAAGGGCCAGGAAACCATCGCCCGGGTGCACAACCTGGGGCACCCGCCGCGGCGGCTCGTGTTCCTGCAGCTCGACGGTTCGCAGCACACCATGCCGGCCGCCGGCAGCGAAGTCCGGGTGGGGGAGCGCAAGGTGGGCACCGTGACGTCCGTGGCCCAGCACTACGAGATGGGGCCCATCGCGCTGGCAGTCATCAAGCGTTCGGTCGCGCCGGATGAAATACTGACGGTTATGGACGGTGACGAACCGTACACAGCCGCGCAGGAAGTGATCGTGGCGCCCGACGCCGGCCAGGTCGTCGGAAGGCAGACAGGATTCCTGAGGGGGACCCACAGATGACAGACTCCACCGCGCCCGCAGCCGGCGCTTCAGAGCAGCCCGCTTCGCAGCAGCCCGACGAGGAGACCCTCGAGTTGGCGCGTACCCTCCTGGACGCCGCCCGCAAGGGCGACACCGAAATGCTGCGCAGCTACCTCAACGCCGGTGCCCCGGCCACGCTGACCAACCACGCCGGCGACTCGCTGGTGATGCTCGCCGCGTACCACGGCCACGCCGAAACCGTGCAGCTCATCCTGCACCACGGCGGCGACGCCAACGCAGCCAACGACCGTGGCCAGACCCCGCTGGCCGGCGCAGTGTTCAAGGGCTACCCGGACGTCGTCCGGGCGCTGGTTGACGCGGGAGCAGATCCCGACGCCGGTTCGCCCTCCGCGCGTGACGCTGCCCGGATGTTCGCCCGGGACGACATCCTGGAAATGCTGGGCTAAGCCTTTGGAGAACGTCAGCAGGCCCTGGCCCGCACTTTGGTCCCTCGTCATCGGGTTCTTCATGATCCTGATCGACACGACGATCGTTTCGGTGGCCAACCCGCGGATCATGGAGGGGCTGGACACGGACATCAACGCCGTCATCTGGGTCACCAGCGCCTATCTGCTGGCCTACGCGGTGCCGCTGCTGATCACCGGCAGGCTGGGCGACAGGTTCGGCCCGAAGCGGCTGTACCTCTCCGGCCTGGTGGTGTTTACCCTGGCATCCCTGGGCTGCGGACTCTCCGGCACTGTGGGAATGCTCATCGCCGCCCGCGTCCTGCAGGGGCTCGGGGCAGCACTGATGGCGCCGCAGACCATGGCCGTGATCACCCGGATCTTCCCGCCGGACGGGCGCGGCGCCGCCATGGGACTGTGGGGCGCCACAGCCGGAGTGGCCACGCTCGTGGGACCCATCCTGGGCGGCGTGCTCGTGGACGGCCTGGGCTGGGAATGGATCTTCTTCATCAACGTACCTGTCGGGATCGTGGGCTTCATCCTTGCCTGGCGCTTCGTTCCGTCCCTGACCACCCACCCGCACAGGTTCGACATCCCTGGCGTGGTGCTCAGCGCCGTCGGGCTTTTCCTTCTGGTGTTTGGCATCCAGGAAGGCGAGACGTACAACTGGGGAACCATCACCGGGCCGGTCACCGTGTGGGGCCTGATCATCAGCGGCGTCGTGGTGCTGGCGCTTTTTGTCGGCTGGCAGGCGGCCAACAAGGGCGAGCCTCTGCTGCCGCTGGATCTCTTCAGGGACCGCAACTTCTCGCTGGCGAACGTCGGGATCACCACCGTGGGATTCACCGTCACCGCCTTTGGCCTGCCGCTCATTTTCTATTACCAGATCGTGCGCGACATGACCCCGACGCAGTCTGCGCTGATGATGGCGCCGATGGCACTGATCTCCGGCGGGCTGGCACCCCTGGTGGGCAAGATCATCGACCGGGTGAATCCGAAATACATCACGTCCACCGGCCTGCTGCTCATGGCGGTGGCGCTGTTCTGGAATTCCGCGCTCATGCACCCGGACACCCCGGTGTGGCTTTTCCTGCTGCCCAGCGCAGTGCTCGGTTTCGCGAACGCCGGCATCTGGGCGCCGCTGAGCTCCACCGCCACCCGCAACCTGCCGATGCGGCAGGCGGGAGCCGGCGCGGGCGTCTACAACACCACCCGGCAGATCGGCGCCGTCCTCGGCAGCGCCGCCATCGCCGTCCTCATGCAGGCCCGGCTCGCCGCGGAGCTTCCGGCGGCGCCCTCCGGAACGCCCGGCGGCGCCGGCGAGGCAGGCGGCTTCGGCGGCCAGTTGCCCCCGGCCCTCCATGACGGCTTTTCGACGGCGATGGGCCAGTCGATCCTGCTGCCTGCGGCGGTGATTGTGCTCGGCGCCGCGGTGGCGGTGTTCTTCGCCAAGCCCAAGCCGGTCCAGGGGTGGGGCGGCCAGCAGCCTGCTGCCGGCCAGGACGCGGAGGCGACGACGCGCTGACGCGTCCGGCTCTGTGCTGCTCGGCGCCTAGCCGAGCAGCACGCTGGTGTGGATGCCGCCGGTGGAAAAGCCCAGGCTGCGGGCCGTGGCCAGGGAGCCCTTGTTGCTGACATCGGTGCGCCACTGCAGCGTCAGCCCCGAAGCCAGTGCCTCGTGGGCCGCCACTGAGGCCGCGAGCGATCCCAGCCCGCGGCGCCGCCACTCCGGGGCGACAAGAACGCCCATGTGGGCCAGGATGCCCTCCCACTCGGAGTAGGCGCCGCAGGCCACCGGCACCCGCTGGCCCTCGTCGTCGTGAATGATGGTGTAGCGGTTTTCGAGGTCGGACAGGCCAACCTCGTTCACGTCGTCGGGTGGGCACAGCCCCTCAAGCTCGATGGCCTCCGGGTTGCCGTGTGACACCGTCAGTTCCTCCGCCGGCTGCAGCAGCGGCAGGTCGTCCGCGAAGAACAGCGCGGCGGAGCCCTGCCCGTGTCCGCCGTGCCGGCGGGTGATGGTCAGCAGCGTAACGTGCTGGGCCATCTCCTCATCGGAAATGCCGGCCGCGGCGTCCAGAGCCCACTGCGGACCCACCAGGGCGGAGCTGCCGAACAGGCGCACGAACTCCACCGAGTGCGCGGCGTCCTCAACCCTGGTGATCCGTTCGCCGGTTTCCAGCGCGCGGGCGAAAGCGCCGTCGTCGAGCCCCAGGCGGCGCGCCCAGGCGAGCTGGATGATGGCGGCGGATCCGGGGTCAAGACTCATGATCCCAGCCTACCGATCCCGGCCGTCCGCGAGCCGCGCTCCATACCCGTTCAGCGCGAACGTACAGTTGTGGCCCCAAATCCGGGCGGAAATGGGGCCACAACTGTACGCTCGCGCTTTGCGGAGGCGGGAGCGGGGTTAGCCGAAGAGGACCGCGGCCTCGTCGTAGCGGTGCTGCGGGACGGTCTTCAGCTTGCCCAGGGCGGCTTCGAAGGCAACGTGGTCAATGTCGGTGCCGTTCAACGACACCATGGTGCCCCAGCGGCCCTCCACCACGGAGTCGATGGCGGCCATGCCGAGGCGGGTGGCCAGAACGCGGTCGAAGGCGGACGGGACGCCGCCGCGCTGGATGTGGCCCAGGATAGTGGCGCGGGTTTCGATGCCGGTGCGGGCCTCAATTTCCGGGGCCAGCTGGTCGGCGATGCCGCCGAGGCGGGGCCGGCCGAAGGTGTCGAGGCCGCGCTCGGAGTGCGGGGTCTCCATGTGCTCCGGGACGAAGCCTTCGGCTACCACCACCAGCGGTGCGCGGCCACGGTCATGGGCCTCGGTCACCCATTTGGTGATCTGCTCGATGCTGACCTTCTGCTCCGGGATGAGGATGGCGTGGGCGCCTGCAGCCATGCCGGCGTGCAGCGCGATCCAGCCGACGTGCCGGCCCATCACTTCGGCGATCATGCAGCGGTGGTGGGACTCGCCGGTGGTGCGCAGCCGGTCGATGGCTTCGGTGGCGATCTGCACGGCGGTGTCGAAGCCGAAGGTGTAGTCGGTGGCGTCGAGGTCGTTGTCAACGGTCTTGGGAACGCCGACGATCTTCAGGCCGGCGTCGGTGAGGCGCTTGGCGGCCGCGAGCGTTCCTTCGCCGCCGATGGCGATGATCGCGTCGATGCCGAGCCGGTCCATGTGGGCCTTGATGACGTCCGGGCCGCCGCCGTTCTCGAACGGGTTGGTGCGTGAGGTGCCCAGGATGGTGCCGCCCTGCTTGGCAATACCGCGGACCAGCGTACGCGGGATGGGGATGATGTCACCCTCAACCACTCCGCGCCAACCGTCGAGGAACCCCACGAATTCGTGGCCGTGGATGGCAATGCCTTTGAGGACAGCGCCGCGGATAACGGCGTTCAGTCCGGGGCAGTCGCCGCCGCTGGTGAGGATTCCGATTTTCATTTTCTTGGCTCAAATCCTGGTTCGAAGGGTTTACGGGCAGAGCGCCACGCTGAGCTCAATTAGAGATTCTAGTGGGGAATGTGGGGTAGGACACAAACGGTTACAGCCCTGGGGCAACTCCGGACACCGGGCCGGGCAGCAGCCGGGACAGCAGAATGCCCCCGTTCCGGCGGGAACGGGGGCACCCTTTCAATGGCCGCCGGCGGTTGGCCGCCGAGGACGGTTGCTACCGGCCGATGCCGCGCTTTCCGAGGAAGGATTCGAGGGGGATCGAGTTGTTCTGGTCCGGCAGGATCAGCCACGCCGCGAGGTAGAGCACGATGGCCGGGCCCGGAAGCAGGCAGAAGATGAGGAAACCGATCCGGACGAATGCCACGTCCACGTTCAGCTTCTCGGCGATTCCGCCGCACACGCCGCCCAGCCAGCGCTGCGGTCCGCGCTTCAGGCCAAAGCCCCTGACAATGCTGAAAAACTTTTCCATGGTTCAAGACTTCCCGTTTGTTGTGCTGTTGTCACGTTTTCGTGCCGAGAGGAGTCCGCCGATCACCAGCGCGGCCCCGGCGCCGATCATCAGGCCGATCAGCACATACGTCCCGTTCAGGACCACGATCCCCAGTTGGGAGATGACGATCAGGACGGCCAGGGCGAGGACTACCAGGCCCCACACGATGGTGCCTACCCGGGCCGGCGCTTCGGCGGGTCCCTCCTTGCCTTCGGTGGACGGTTTGGGTGCGGGGCTTTTGGGTGCAGGGTTTCGTTCCGGTGACTGATCAAAACTGCTCATGTCAGTTTCCTTCCTGGATGGTGACGTTGCTCACGGTGCCGTCGATCTGCAGGATCAGCCGGGCTCCTGGCCTGTCCGAGTTGTAGCTGCTCTGCCGGGAGGTGATGCCGCCGCGGCTGTCCGTGCCCTCGTTCAGGTTGCCCAGGGTCATGTCGGCCCGGACATCCACCGGCACGGTGCGCGGAATGATGACTGTCACGTTGCTGGCGGTGGCGTCGAGCGGGATCACGACGTCGGTGCCCAGGGGCGGGTTCAGGTTCAGGCCGGTCAGGTCAACGGTTCCGCGGCCTCCGGTGATCTGGAAGCCCTGCCGGGCCTGTTCGATGCTGACGGGGTTCCAGTCCGCGTTCTGGAAGCGGAACCGGTCGCCGTTGGGTACCGCGCTGAAGATGCCGCCGACGATGAGCGCCACCACGGCGAAGAACCCGAGGACACCCGAGCGCCTGCCGCGCAGGCCGGCCAGCAGGATGCCCAGGCCAAGCACTGCCGCGCCGGCTGCCCAGACCACAGCGTTGGCCGACTCGCCCAGATCAATCAGGTTGCCGGCGTCGAGCGCCTTCAGTGCGCCGCCGGTCAGCAGCGCCAGTCCGGCGGTGATGGCTACGGCCGGTGCACCGGGGCCGCCCGGCCTCAACTTGGACGTCGGAACCGGGGCCGGAACGGGGGCGGGCCGGCGCGGAGGGAGACCGCCGCCATACGGGGCCGTGGGGGCTGCGGAGCCGTACCGTCCTTTGGAACCGTACGGTTCACTGGCGCCGTAGGACGGGATGGCGTCCGGCGTCGGCGGTACCGTGTAGGGCTGGGTTGGCGTGGGGCTGCCGGCAGCAAAGGAGGACGCGGGGAAAGGTGCGGCGGAGGACCCGGCTGCTGCCGCCGTCGGGCCGCCGGGGGATGCGTGGCCGTAGGCCGCCCGTCCCATGGTGGCGCTGTCCATCGGTGTGCCGCCACGGTTCTTGTTGCGCTGGGTCAGGAAGTAAATGAGGTAGATCACCCCGCCGATCCAGAACAGCGCCCAGAAGAAGCCGAAGCCGTCGTGGCCCCATCCCCAGAAGCCGCCGCCCAAGCCGGTGAGGCCGACGATCGAGGTGATGAGGGCGCCGGTCATGCCGGTGGTCCAGCGGCCGGCGACTGCCTCCTGGGTGTGGATCCGGCCGTCGGGCTCAGGCAGCAGGGCCCAGCCGAGGCCGTACAGGAGGACGCCGATGCCTGCGAACAGCGTCAGCACGATGAAGATGCCGCGCACGATCAGCGGATCGATGCCCATCCGTTCCGCGACGCCGCTTGAGACGCCGCCGATCCAGCGGTCCCGGCCCCGGTGGATGCCGTGGCTGCGGATCCAGTCAAAGAAGTTCAGGGGCTGGGCGGTCCCGCCGTGACCGGAAGCAGCGTACGGGGGAGCGCCGTAGGCGGGGGCGCCGTTCGCGGGCCCGGCGTGGGTTCCGGAGGGCGGCGGGAACAGCGGTTCTGTAGGGTTTTCCTGTTCCCCGGAACTTTGGGGCGTGGAATCTTCCGCGGCTGCTGCCTGGTTTTCCGGCTCAGTGGGGTTTTCGGTCTCTGGATTCTCCGGCTGCGCCGGACGCTCCGGTTCCTGGCCGGCGTTGCCTTCGGACGGGCTCGCTGGCTGGGGGCCTTCATTGGGGTTGGGGTTCTGCGAGTTCATGCCTCGATACTGCCGTTTGCGCTGGTCAGTCCTCTATTGGGGAAGACCCTGAGCCGTCCCTGACTTACCCCGGGTTCACCCTCACATCGGGCCGCGGAAAGCCTGAAACGTGCTTGGATTGATGCATGACCACAGCCCCTGTCCGCCCTCCACTGGTCCGCAGCAGCGACCGCGTGATCGCCGGTGTCTGCTCCGGCCTGGCGGTCCATCTCGGCTGGCCGGTGCGGATGGTCCGGATCGGTATGGTGGTGGCCGCCTTCGCCGGCGGCGCGGGGCTCGCGTTCTACGCGTGGCTGTGGATCATGGTTCCCACCGCGGACGAGAATGCCAAGCGCAACGCCCGCCGCCCGGCGTCGCCCATTGCCCCCGCGGTGAGCCAGGCGCCCGTGGGCTTACAGCCCGGCCCGGCACCCGCCGTCGTTCCTTCCCCGGCCTCCCTCCCGCCGTCGGTATCAGTTCCGCTGCCTGCATCAGTTCCGCTGTCAGCGGGGGAGTACGACGCCGGCGCCGCCTCCCAGCCCACGGCAACGCCCGCCGTTGCCGGCACATGGTTCCGGATCCGGAGCATGCGTTACGGCAAGGAGATCCTCTTGGGCGCCGGGCTCCTGCTCGTCGCCGCCATCCTGATCGCCAGGCTGCTGGGCGTGGAGGTGCCGCTTGGAACACTCATCCCGGCAGCAGCGATACTCGGTGGCGCGGCGATCGCCTGGATGCAGCTGGATGAAACCCGCCGGGCCGGGCTGGTGGACAAAACCAAAGCGGACCAGGCCGGCGGATGGGCGCGCCTTGCTGCCGGTCTCGCGCTCGTGGTGGCCGGGGTGCTGGTGATGGTGTCTGGCTCGGGTTCCTGGCAGCAGACGTGGCTCGCCCTGCTCGCATCCGTGGCAGTGCTGGGCGGCGTGGCGCTGGTGCTGCTGCCCTGGGGCCTGAAATTCTGGCGCGACCTGGAAACCGAGCGGGCAGGCCGGGTACGCGAGACCGAGCGGGCCGAGATCGCCGCCCACCTCCACGACTCCGTACTCCAGACGCTTGCCCTGATCCAGCGCCGGGCCGGGAACGAGCACGACGTCGTCCGCCTGGCCAGGGCGCAGGAGCGCGAGCTGCGGGGCTGGCTCTTCAGGGACCCCGCGCGCGATGCAGGCCAGCTCTCGGACAGGATCAAAGCCGCGGCCGCGGAGGTTGAAGACGGCCTCGGCCACGCGGTCGACGTCGTGAACGTAGGCGACACCGAGATGAGCGAACGCCACGAGGCGCTGGTCCAGGCCAGCCGCGAGGCCATGCTGAACGCTGCCCGCCACGGCGGCGGTCCCGTCTCTGTCTACCTGGAGGTGTCCGACGGCGGCGCGGAGGTTTTCGTCAAGGACCGCGGCCCGGGTTTCGAGCTGCACAGTGTCCCGCACGACAGGCTGGGCGTGCGCGAATCGATTATTGGCCGGATGAAACGGCACGGCGGAAACGCCACAATCAGCAGCGGACCCGAGGGCACGGAGGTGCGGCTCAGGCTGCCTGCTGACGTCGCGGGGAACGGGGAAGGGAAGTCATGAGTACACCGGCAGGAGCAGGTTCGGCAGGCAGAACCGTACGGGTGGTGATCGTGGATGACCATGCGATTTTCCGGTCCGGCCTCAAGGCTGACCTGGACCCGAGCGTGGTGGTGGTCGGGGAGGCCGGCACCGTGGAACAGGCCATCGACGTCATCGCCGCAGCACGGCCCGACGTCGTCCTGCTGGACGTTCACCTGCCGGGAGGCCGCGGCGGGGGAGGGCGGGAAGTGATCACCGGTTCCGCTGCGCTCCTGGCAAATACGCGGTTCCTCGCCCTGAGCGTGTCCGATGCCGCCGAAGACGTGGTGGCGGTCATCCGCGCCGGGGCCCGCGGGTATGTCACCAAGACCATCTCCGGGGCGGAGATCACCGACGCCGTGTTCAGGGTTGCCGGCGGGGACGCGGTGTTTTCCCCGCGCCTGGCAGGCTTTGTCCTGGACGCCTTCGGCACCGCACCGGCGGACATCGCCGACGACGAACTGGACAAGCTCTCGGCCCGGGAACTCGAGGTAATGCGGCTGATCGCCCGCGGCTACAGCTACAAGGAGGTGGCCAAGGAGCTCTTCATCTCGATCAAGACCGTCGAAACCCATGTCTCGGCCGTGCTCCGGAAGCTGCAGCTTTCGAGCCGCCACGAACTGACCAAGTGGGCCGCCGAACGCCGTCTCCTCTAGGCCAAACGCCCTCTCACATCCTGCCGCTTTTCCCCAAACGCTGCTGCAGATCCTGCCGCCCTTTTCCCAACGCGTCCTCATTTCCTGCCGCCGAAACGCAAACGCTCCCGCACCAAAAAATTTGGTGCGGGAGCGTTTGAAGATTTCCTGCAGGAACTGAGAGAGGATCTGTGATTTTCCTGCAGGAACTGATGGAGCGTTTGGGTTACTGCCCCGTGCCTGGTTACTGGGCCTTGCCGAGGAAGTCCTGCAGGCGGCCGACGCCGGTGGCGAGGTCCTCGTCGCCCAGGGCGTAGGAGAGGCGCAGGTAGCCGGACGGACCAAAGGCCTCACCGGGAACCACAGCGACCTCCACTTCATCCAGGATCAGCGCGGCCAGCGCGGCGGAAGTTTCGGGCCGGACCGGACCGTTCGCCGTCGGGAATTCCTTACCCAGCAGCGCGCGGACGTCCGCGTACACGTAAAAGGCACCCTTCGGCGTCGGGCATTCAACGCCTTCAATCGCGTTGAGCCCGTCCACGATGGCCTTCCGGCGGCGGTCAAAGGCGACCTTCATCTCGTCCACCGCGGTGAGCGGACCGGAGACGGCGGCCAGGGCGGCAATCTGCGGGATGTTGGACACATTCGAGGTGGCGTGCGACTGCAGGTTGGTGGCGGCCTTGATGACGTCGGCCGGGCCGATCATCCAGCCCACGCGCCAGCCGGTCATCGCGTAAGTCTTGGCTACACCGTTGAGGATCACAACCTTGTCGCCCAGTTCCGGGGCGGCGGTGGCGATGGAGGTGAAGGGAACGCCGTCGTACGTGAGGTGCTCGTAGATCTCGTCCGTGACCACCCACAGGCCCTTGGCCGCGGCCCACCTGCCGATTTCGGCAACCTGCTCGGGGGAGTAGACAGAACCGGTGGGGTTCGACGGCGAGACGAACAGCAGGATCTTCGTGCGGCCCGTGACGGCTGCTTCAAGCTGCTCCACGGTCACGAGGTAGTCCTGCTCCGGGCCCGCGAAGACCTCCACCGGGACACCGCCGGCGAGGCGGATGGCCTCCGGGTAGGTGGTCCAGAACGGCGTGGGCACGATCACTTCGTCGCCCGGATCCACGAGGGTGGCGAAGGTGTTGTAGACGGCCTGCTTGCCGCCGTTGGTGACCAGCACCTGCGAGGGGTCGGCCTTGTAGCCGGAGTCGCGGAACGTCTTCTCGGCAATGGCCTTCTTCAGTTCGGGCAGGCCGCCGGCGGGGGAGTAGCGGTGGTACTTCGGCTGGCTGGCGGCGTCGATGGCGGCCTGCACGATGTAGTCCGGGGTGGGGAAGTCGGGCTCGCCTGCGCCGAAGCCAATCACCGGCCGGCCGGCCGCCTTCAGCGCCTTGGCCTTGGCATCAACAGCCAGGGTGGCGGATTCGGCAATGGCGGAAATGCGTTGGGAAACGCGGGCGGCAGACATGGCAGGTCCGTTCTTCGCTTGCAGCTGGAGAGCTGAATGGTGGAATTCGACGGAATCTACTCTATGCTGTTCACCGGATCGTTCGAGGTGGAACACGGATTTGTGACTGCGGTGCAGTGCGGATCCGGACGCTGAAAACGGTCCGGTATGAGTCCGGTTCGACGTAAGCGCAGTTGTTGCGTAGACTGGTTCTCCGGTGTTGAAAACACAGATGATGACCTGCGCCCCAGATGACCTTGGGGAAAGCGCGGCCTGAATCGGTTTTTGATCCATAGGGTAGTGGCGCAATTGGTAGCGCAGCGGTCTCCAAAACCGCAGGTTGCAGGTTCGAGTCCTGTCTGCCCTGCGCAGGCTGTTCCGGCGAAAAGCCGGAGCAAGCGCAGCAAACAAAGGTTCAGTTCAGAGCCGGGTAATCCGACTTGCGAGGATGAGTGAGGAACAGGTGACCGAAACAGCTGCAAGCAGCTCCAAGGGCCGCCCTGCAAAGAAGGCCGCCGAGGCCGGTTTCTTCGCTCGCATCGCACTCTTCATCCGCCAGGTCATTGGCGAACTGAAGAAGGTCGTCGCCCCCACCCGCAAGGAACTGATCAACTACACGCTCGTGGTGCTCGTATTCGTAGTCATCATGATGGTGGTCGTCACTCTGCTGGACCTGGCGTTCGGCACCGCGGTGAGCTGGGTCTTCAGCGGTACAGGCGCCACGGACCGCTAAGGCGATCGGTCCGCAGACCGCGTGGACTCCCGGCCGGAATCGGCAAGGAGCTGCGGGGTGTGCGGAATTGAGCCATTTAAATAGGCAATTAGCAATGAGGAAGCAGGAGACCAAGTGTCTGAGCAGGAGCTCGAGGTAACTGAGACTGAGCTGGATGAAACCCAGATCCCCGCGGCTGAGTCCGCTGAGGGCTCCGAGGTTGAGTCTGCTGCGCCCGATTCCGAAGGCGACGCTAATTACGACGACGCAGCCGACGCTGACGCCGAGACCGATGCCGACGACGCTGAGGACGACGCTGACGCCGACGACGTGACCGGAGAGGACGCCGAGGAAGGCGCCGAAGGGACCGACGTCCTGGCCGCTGCTGCCGCCCAGGCCACCGACCCCGCCGAAGAGTTCAAGTCCAAGCTGCGCCGTCAGGAGGGTGACTGGTACGTCATCCACTCCTACGCCGGCTACGAAAACCGCGTCAAGGCCAACCTTGAGACCCGCATCCAGACCCTGGACATGGAAGATTACATCTTCGAGATCCAGGTTCCGATGGAAGAAGTCGTTGAGATCAAGAACGCCCAGCGCAAGATCATCAACCGCGTCCGCATCCCCGGCTACGTTCTGGTCCGCATGGACCTGACGGACGCCTCCTGGGGCGCCGTCCGCCACACCCCGGGTGTCACCGGCTTCGTGGGCAACGCCCACAACCCTGTGCCGCTGCGCCTGGATGAGGTCTTCTCCATGCTCGCCCCGGTCTTCGAGGAAGAGCAGGCAGAGAAGGGCAAGCCGACCAAGCAGCCTTCTGCCCCGGTGAACGTCGACTTCGAGGTCGGCGAATCGGTCATCGTGAAGGAAGGCCCGTTCGAGACCCTTCCCGCCACGATCTCCGAGATCAAGGTGGACTCCCAGACCCTCGTGGTGCTCGTGTCCATCTTCGAACGCGAGACCCCGGTAACGCTGGCCTTCAACCAGGTCACCAAGATCTAGCTGATCACCACAGATTTCGTTCCGGAGCGGCCAGCTTTAGCAGTTCCGGAACGGCCGGCCGCCTCGCCATGGCGGTCAACCACCTGAGGCACGCTCCTGTGCCCCAGGACGCATTTGAGAGAAGGACCCTACATTGGCTCCCAAGAAGAAGGTCACCGGCCTCATCAAGCTGCAGATCCAGGCAGGTGCCGCTAACCCGGCCCCGCCGATCGGTCCCGCGCTTGGCCAGCACGGTGTCAACATCATGGAATTCTGCAAGGCGTACAACGCTGCGACGGAAGCCCAGCGCGGCAACGTTATTCCTGTTGAAATCACCGTTTACGAAGACCGTTCGTTCACGTTCATCACCAAGACCCCGCCGGCTGCAGAGCTCATCAAGAAGGCTGCAGGCGTTGCCAAGGGTTCCTCGACCCCGCACACCGTCAAGGTTGCAAAGCTGACCCAGGCCCAGGTCAACGAGATCGCCACCACCAAGATGGAAGACCTCAACGCCACCAGCCTCGAAGGCGCAGCGAAGATCATCGCCGGCACCGCCCGCTCCATGGGTATCACCGTCGAGGGTTAATTCCCCGCTGATGCGGCGCCGCTCCGGGTAACCGGGGACGACGCCGGGCAGCACCGCCGGGAAACCGGCACCACTGAAACATTGAAATGTTGGAGATCCACGCCGGAACTTCCAACTGTGGCAGGGCCCAGCGCGGTCCGCAGACCACAACTGCACAAGGAGAAATAAGCAGCATGGCAAAGCGCAGCAAAGCATACGAGGCAGCCGCAGCCAAGATCGACGCGGAGAAGTTCTACGCGCCGTTCGAGGCCGTGACGCTCGCCAAGGACACCAACCCGTCCAAGTTCGACGCCACCGTTGAGGTTGCCTTCCGCCTGGGCGTTGACCCCCGCAAGGCCGACCAGATGGTCCGCGGCACCGTCAACCTGCCCCACGGCACCGGTAAGACCGCCCGCGTCCTCGTGTTCGCGACGGGCGAGAAGGCCGAAGCAGCAATCGCTGCCGGCGCCGACTTCGTTGGTTCCGACGACCTGATCGAAAAGATCGCCGGCGGCTGGACCGACTTCGACGCAGCCGTTGCCACCCCTGACCTCATGGGCAAGGTTGGCCGCCTCGGTAAGGTCCTGGGTCCGCGTAACCTGATGCCGAACCCGAAGACCGGCACCGTGACCCCCGATGTCACCAAGGCTGTCAACGACATCAAGGGCGGCAAGATCGACTTCCGCGTCGACAAGCACTCCAACCTGCACTTCATCATCGGCAAGGTTTCCTTCGACGCCGTCAAGCTGGCCGAGAACTACGCCGCCGCCCTCGAAGAGGTGCTCCGCCTGAAGCCGTCCGCTTCCAAGGGCCGCTACATCCAGAAGGCTACGGTTGCCACCACGTTCGGTCCCGGCATCTCCGTTGACCCCAACGTCACCAAGGTTCTCATCGAGGCATAACCCTCGCGAACCTGGGCCGCATCAAAGGACCGTCCGGCATCTGCCGGGCGGTCCTTTTGCGTTTGCGGCGTCCCTTGCGCGCCCGGGCCGCCTCGTGGGACGTGAAGCTCGTGGGACGTGAAGTACGACGCCGGGACTCCAGCCCGGCGCGCTGCTCCCGTCGGCGGGGGGTCAACGCGGACTCTGTTGGAGTCAGGACGTTACGGTTAGGCTGATCCGGTGACGACGCCCTCCTACCGGATCGAGCCGCTGTTCCTGCCTGCGTCACTTGATGCTGCCGATGCCACAGAGTTCCTGGAGTTCAGCCGCCTCAGCGACGATCTGGTCCTGGAGACCTGGGGCAACCTGGACCGGGCTGCGCCCCGGAAGGCCCGGCTGGAGGCGTGGCGCGACGACGACTACGAGAAACTCCGGCTCTTCTTCGTGCGGCTGGACGGCCGCATGGTGGCAAGGTCATGGGTCAGGTTTACGCAAAAGGAGAACCTCCAGGACGCGTTCCTCAGGGTCGATGTCCTCCAGGAATTCAGCGGCCGCGGCATCGGACAGGCCCTCCTGCGGCACGCGGAGGCACTGGCGGCGGAGGAGGGACGCAGCACCCTGCAGTCGTACACAGAGCACGCGCCATTGTTTGACCCGGACGGTCCCGGGATCCTGAAACCCGGAACTGGCACTGGCGGGGTCCCGGCCACGGCCCGCGGCGTGCGGTTCGCCGTTGCGGCCGGCTACACGCTCGAGCAGGTGACGCGTTTCAGCGCACTGGGCATGCCGCCGTCGGACGCGCTTTTGGACGCGCTGGAACGCGAGGCAGCCGGCATCGCCGGGGAGCAGTACGAGGTCCTTGGCTGGACCGACCGCTGCCCCGATGAGTACGTGGAGCAGATGGCCGTCCTCATGTCCAGGATGAGCACCGACACCCCGGCCGGGGCGCTGCACTACGATCCCGAGATCTGGGACGCCAAGCGCGTCCGGCACGTAGAGGACGAGTGGAAGCGGACGGGCCTGGAGTCGCTGGTGGCAGTGGTTCGGCACAGGGCGAGCGGCGAGCTGGCAGCCTACTCGGTGCTGCAGCACTCGGACGAAAAACCGTGGCTGGCCGAACAGGACGACACGCTGGTGGCCAAGGCACACCGCGGGCACCGGCTGGGGATGCTGGTCAAGGTGCTCAACCTCCGGCGCCTGCAGAAGGAGCATCCCGAAGTGGAGCGGGTGCTGACATTCAACGCGGCGGAGAACGGCCATATGCTCGCCATCAACGTGGCCCTGGGGTTCCGTCCGGCGGGGTACGACGGTGAGTGGCAGCGCCGGCGGTAACCGGCATATGCTGGCGGCGGATACACCGCGTGGACTCAAGCCCGAGGCCTTCATGGCAAGCGGCGGAAACGGCTGGGGAAGATGGCAATAAAGGTGCGGATCGAGCGGCTGCTGATTCCGGACTCCGTGGACTCTCCTGATGCGGCGGACTTCCTCGCCGCGGTGGAGGTGGGGCGCAAGGTCCGGATGGATACCTGGGGCAGTGACGACCTCGCCTACACGCCGCTGGAAAAGCTCCTCGAACTGGACGACCCGTACGAGCGCCAGGTCATTCTGGTGGCCAAGGTCGACGGCGACATCGTGGGCGCCGTGGACATCGCGCTTCCGCTCGCCGACAACCTTGACCTTGCCGAATTCACCCTGGACATCCTCCCGGAATACCAGCGGCAGGGAGTCGGCCGGCAGTTACTGGAGGCCGCGGAGCACTTCGCCCGGGAGGAGGGCCGGACCATGATCCTCGTGGACACCAACCACCCGGGCGCCTCCCTGCACGAATTCGAGCCTGAGCAACTGGTGCCCGGGTCCGGCCAGGGCTACGTGCCGTTGGGCAGCCGCGAGGTGGACTTCGCCCAGCGCACCGGCTACACGCTCCAGCACATTGAACAGTTCAGCTCATGCGCACTGCCGCTGGACACCAAGCTCGTGGCGGAACTCGAGGCGGAGGCCCAGGAAGCCAACAACGGCCGCTACCGCCTGCACCACTGGACCGACCGCTGCCCGGAACGCTGGCTGGAGTCGGTGGCGGCCCTCGAAAACCAGGCAGGCGGTGACGCCGGGCCGGTTGAGGGGACCGATGACATCGTCTTCGACGCCGGGATCCTGCGGGAAGCCGAAGAGGTCACCATCGCCCAGGGGCGGCGCACGGTGGTGACCGCCGTCGAGCATATCGCCACGGAAACGCTGGTGGGGCTGACCACCATCAGTGTCCTGGCGCAGCGGCAGGACGTCGTCTTCCAGGACGACACCGTGGTCCTGCAGGCGCACCGCGGCAACAAACTCGGCCTGCTCATCAAGGTGGCCAACATGGAGCGGCTCACCGAGCAGTTCCCCGCTGCACGGGTCATCTACACCTGGAACGCACCCGAAAACCGGTATCTGCTCACGGTCAACCTGCAGCTCGGGTTCACGACGGCGGGAGTCACCGGGATCTGGCAGAAGGAACTGCCGGACCTGGGACCCAGCAGGAGCTAGCGGGCCCGATTTGGAGCTCGGGCGGGCCGTCCCGTAAGCTTGGACTACCAAAGACCGTCGGTTGTTGGATTCCCACTCTTTCGAGCTCAGCTCAACTCTGCAGTTGTGTGCGGAAGGGCCAGTGGGTTTCCGGACGAAGGACCCTGAACGTAGGGCGGCCGGCGCAGGTGAACGAAGCAAAGTTCCGCTGTTTTGAACAGCGTTGAGCCAAGCCCCGTGCATCTGCGCGGGGCGTTTTTAGTTTTAGCTCACCTGAGCGGGGACCCGGAATACCGGCACTATCCCCGGAAGGAGGGTTATGGCAACGCCTACCAAGGTTTCAGCAGTAGCTGAGATCACTAACGATTTCAAGGAATCGAACGCCGCTGTCCTGACCGAATACCGTGGGCTCACCGTTGCACAGCTCAAGCAGCTGCGTGTTTCTCTCGGCCAGGACACCAAGTTCGCGGTCGTCAAGAACACCCTGACCGCCATTGCAGCCAAGGAAGCTGGTGTCGAAGCATTCGACGGCCAGCTCGCCGGCCCCACTGCAATCGCGTTCATCAAGGGTGACGCAGTTGCAGCTGCCAAGAGCCTGACGGATTTTGCCAAGGCTAACAAGCAGCTGGTCATCAAGACCGGTTACTTCGAGGGTAAGGCACTGAACGCCAGCGAAGTTGCTGCCCTGGCAGCACTCGAGTCCCGCGAGCTGCAGCTCGCCAAGGTTGCAGGCATCCTCAAGGCCCCTGCCGCCGCTGCTGCACGCATCATCGACGCACTGCGCCTCAAGCTTGAAGAAGAGAACGGTGCTCCGGCTGAAGCCGAAGCTCCCGCCGCTGAAGAAGCTCCCGCCGCAGAAGCAGCAGAGGCTCCGGCCGAAGCCGCTGCCGAAGAGAACTAACTCTCTCCCAAAAAGACTCCGGTGGTACGGAAGGCATTCAGCCCCCGGCCACCTTTATAGGAAGGACGCCAACCATGGCGAAGCTCAGCAACGAAGAGCTCATTGAAGCTTTCAAGGAACTGACCATCATCGAGCTCTCCGAGTTCGTCAAGCTCTTCGAAGAGACCTTCGAAGTTACCGCAGCTGCTGTTGCTGTTGCCGGCCCCGCCGGTGGCGCTGCCGCTGAGGAAGCCGAAGAGAAGACCGACTTCGACGTCATCCTCGAATCTGCTGGCGACAAGAAGATCGCAGTGATCAAGGAAGTTCGCGCCATCACCTCCCTGGGCCTCAAGGAAGCCAAGGACCTGGTTGACAGCGCTCCCAAGGCTGTTCTCGAAGGCGCCACCAAGGAAGCTGCCGAGAAGGCAAAGGCTCAGCTCGAAGAAGCTGGCGCCACCGTTACCCTCAAGTAACACTGCTTGTCCGGGAATCCCTGTCCACTCCGGTGGGCGGGGATTCCTGCGTTTAACAGCAACGCGGGGTCACATACAGCCCAATGTGGCCGGTTAATTGGGCTGTAAGTGACCCTCCCCACCCGCCCCCTAACCTCGCAAGCTCGGCCAGGGAACCCTGCAGGTGTGGGCCCGCGTTGCTTTTCGGTGCGGGTCAGTTGGGTTCGCTGATGTCCGCGAGCACGGCGCCGAGGGCGGAGACCAGGGCGTCGGCGTCCACGAAGGCGCTGTAGCCGTGCTGGCCAGCGCCCATGGAGATCCGCTTGCCGGCAATGGTCCGGTCCGCATAGACCGGCCAGGCCGTGGTGCTGCCGAGCGGCGTGATGGTTCCCCGCTCATAGCCAGTGGCCTCCAGGGCCACGTGGGCCGCCGGGAGTGAGAGTTTGTTGACGCCCACCAGGCTGCGCAGCTTGGGCCAGGAGATCTGCCGGTCGCCGGGGATGAGGGCGAAGAGGAAGCTGCCGTCCTTGTGCTTGACCACGAGGGACTTCACGATGTCCGCCGGGCTGATGCCGAGGATCCCGGCAGCTTCCTCGAGGCTGTGGGCAGCCAGCCGCTCCACGAGCTCGACGTCCAGCCCGCGGGCGGCGGCGTCGGCAAGGAAGCGCTCCCTGCCGCTGCCGCCGCCGGCAGTGTTAATGCCCGACGCCGGATGGCCGTTCATCAGTCGCGGTACAGCAGGAGGGCCTCACCCTGGCCGCCGCCCCCGCAGAGCGAGACTGCCGCCTTGCCCTGGCCGCGCCGCTTCAGCTCATGCGCCGCGTGGAGCGCCAGCCGCGCGCCGGAGGCGCCGATCGGGTGGCCCAGCGCGATGGCGCCGCCGTGGATGTTGGTCTGCTCCAGCGGGTAGTCCAGATCCTTCAGGGACTGCACGGCCACTGAACCGAACGCCTCGTTGATCTCGATGAAGTCCAGGTCCCCGGTGCTCCAGCCGGCCCGGTCCAGTGCGTTCCGGATGGCGTTGGAGGGCTGCGAGTGCAGGGAATTGTCCGGCCCGGCAACCTGGCCCGGCTTGCCCACGACGGCCAGGTACTCCAGGCCGTTCTCCTCGGCGAACTTGCGGGAGGTCAGCACCAGGGCGGAGGCGCCGTCGGACAGGGGAGAGGAGTTGCCGGCCGTGATGGTGCCGTCGGTGACGAACGCTGCGCGCAGGCCGGCCAGGGACTCGACGGTGGTGTCCGGCCGGACGCCCTCGTCGGTGGAGACCACCAGTGGGTCACCCTTGCGCTGCTTGACGCTGATCGGTGAGATCTCGTCGTCGAAAACGCCGTTCTTCGAGGCGATCGCGGCGCGCTGGTGCGAGCGAGCGGCCACGTTGTCCTGCGAGGCCCGGTCGATGCCGAGCGTCAGGTTCTTGGACTCCGTGGAAAGGCCCATGGACTGGCCGTCGAAGGCGTCGGTGAGGCCGTCGTGCGCCGCCACATCCAGTGCCTGGACGGTGCCATAGTTCCAGCCCTGGCGGGAACCGGGGAGCACGTGGGGTGCCCGCGTCATGGATTCCTGGCCACCGGCGACGACGACGGTGGCGTCGCCGGCGCGGATGACCCGCGCTGCGTCGATCACGGCGGTCAGCCCGGAAAGGCAGACCTTGTTGATGGTCACCGTGGGGACGTTCCAGCCGATGCCGGCGCCGATGGCGCTCTGGCGGGCGGGGTTCTGGCCGGCCCCGGCCTGCAGGACCTGGCCCATGATGACGGCGTCCACCCGATCGGCTTCCAGTCCGCTCGCCGCAATGGCCGCCTTGATGGCGTGCGCCCCGAGCTCGACGGCGGTGAAGCTCGCCAGTTGCCCGTTCAGCCGGCCCTGCGGGGTGCGCGCACCGGACAGAATGACAACATCGCCGTTGTCCACGGAATTGGTCATGGTTGTTTTCTTCCGATCTTTGTTCAATGGTTGGCCTAAGGGTATCGTGAGCCCGGTCACCTATCCATTCAACGCTGGGAAGGCGGAGTGCATTCCGGTTAGGTGCCCGCAGCAACGGTGCTTGCATTCTGCTGACAAGTGGGGTAGACACGCGTATGGTTTTGCCGTATCGTAGATATTTGCGTCTTCCCTGTTTACCTTCAGCCTTCATATAGCGGTGGGCTTAGCCTGTAGCCGTTCCATCAATGTGCCGTGAACAACGTCACCAGCATGGGCGGAACCAGGTCCCGGGTCATATAGCGGAACCGGATGGTAGCACTGCGGAGTCATTTCGCAGGGTGAAAAGCGGGGGAGATCTGAAAACGCCTGAAGGTCTGTGGAAGGATCCCTCTTGGTCGCCTCGAGCACCTCTAATAACGAAACCGCTAACACGGCAAGCACCGACGGTGCGACTCGCCGGCTCTCATTCGCAAAGATTCACGAACCTCTTGACGTTCCGAATCTGCTTGCCCTGCAGACGGACAGCTTCGACTGGCTGGTCGGAAACGAACGCTGGCAGGCCCGCGTTGCGAAGGCCGTCGAAGAAGGCGACCTGAGCGTCGCCACCACCTCCGGTCTTTCCGACATCTTCGAAGAGATCTCCCCGATCGAGGACTTCCAGGGCACCATGTCCCTGAGCTTCTCCGATCCGGAGTTCGCTGATCCGAAGTACACCATGGCTGAATGCAAGGACCGGGACGCTACGTACTCGGCACCGCTGTACGTCAAGGCCGAATTCATGAACAACAACACGGGCGAAATCAAGCAGCAGACCGTGTTCATGGGTGACTTCCCGCTGATGACCGAGAAGGGCACCTTCGTTGTCAACGGCACCGAGCGTGTCGTCGTTTCCCAGCTGGTCCGTTCCCCGGGCGCCTACTTCGAGCGCGCCGCCGATAAGACCAGCGACAAGGACATCTTTACCGCAAAGATCATTCCGTCCCGCGGCGCCTGGTTCGAACTTGAGATCGACAAGCGCGACCAGGTCGGCGTCCGCCTCGACCGCAAGCGCAAGCAGTCGGTCACGGTGCTGCTGAAGGCCCTCGGCTGGACCGAAGGCCAGATCCTCGAGGAGTTCGGCCAGTACGACTCCATGCGTGCCACGCTGGAGAAGGACGCCACCGAAACCCGCGAAGACGCCCTGCTGGACATCTACCGCAAGCTGCGTCCGGGCGAGCCGCCCACAGTCGAGGCTGCCCAGTCCCTGCTGGACAACCTGTACTTCAACTCCAAGCGCTACGATCTGGCCAAGGTTGGCCGCTACAAGATCAACCGCAAGCTTGGCATCGACCGCTCCCTTGGCGACAAGGAAGCGTCGGTCCTGCACGTTGAAGACATCGTGGCCATGATCAAGTTCCTCGTCGCGCTGCACGCCGGCGAGAAGACCCTCATGGGCAAGCGCGACGGCGAAGACCACGAGCTGCGCGTCGAGATCGATGACATCGACCACTTCGGCAACCGCCGCATCCGCGCCGTGGGCGAGCTCATCGAGAACCAGGTCCGCACCGGCCTGTCCCGCATGGAGCGCGTCGTCCGCGAACGCATGACCACGCAGGACGTCGAGGCCATCACGCCGCAGACCCTGATCAACATCCGTCCCGTGGTGGCAGCCATCAAGGAGTTCTTCGGAACCTCCCAGCTGTCCCAGTTCATGGACCAGAACAACCCGCTCTCGGGCCTGACCCACAAGCGCCGCCTGTCCGCGCTGGGCCCCGGCGGTCTGTCCCGTGACCGCGCCGGCATGGAAGTCCGAGACGTCCACCCGTCCCACTACGGACGTATGTGCCCCATCGAAACCCCTGAGGGCCCGAACATTGGTCTGATCGGTTCGCTGGCGTCCTACGGCCGCATCAACCCGTTCGGCTTCATCGAGACGCCATACCGCCTGGTCAAGGACGGCGTCGTTTCCGACGACGTCCAGTACCTGACGGCCGACGACGAGGCAGAGGTCCTGATCGCACAGGCCAACGCCCCGCTCGACGAGAACAAGCGCTTCGCTGAAGAGACCGTCCTGGTCCGTGCCCGCGGTGGTGGAGGCGAGCCCGTGCTCGTTCCCGCCGAGGACGTCCAGTTCATGGACGTTTCCCCGCGCCAGATGGTGTCCGTGGCAACCGCCCTGATCCCGTTCCTCGAGCACGACGACGCCAACCGTGCACTCATGGGTGCCAACATGCAGCGCCAGGCTGTGCCGCTGGTCCGTTCCGAGGCCCCGTTCGTGGGTACCGGCATGGAACGTGCAGCAGCCGTCGACGCCGGTGACGTCACCATCGCCAAGAAGGCCGGTGTGGTTACCGAGGTTTCCGCCGAGCTCGTCATCATGCTCAACGACGACGGCACGGAAACCAACTACCGCATCAACAAGTTCGCCCGCTCCAACCAGGGCAACTGCTACAACAACCGTGTCCTGGTGAACGAAGGCCAGCGCTTGGAAGTTGGCGGCATCATCGCCGACGGCCCGGCAACGGACCAGGGCGAGCTCGCCCTCGGTAAGAACCTCCTCGTGGCATTCATGTCATGGGAAGGCCACAACTTCGAGGACGCCATCATCCTCTCGCAGCGCATCGTTGCCGAGGACGTCCTTTCCTCCATCCACATCGAGGAGCACGAGATCGATGCCCGCGACACCAAGCTTGGTGCCGAGGAAATCACCCGTGACATCCCCAACGTGTCCGAGGAAGTGCTGGCGGGCCTGGACGAGCGCGGCATCATCCACATCGGTGCCGAGGTTGAAGCCGGCGACATCCTGGTCGGAAAGGTCACCCCGAAGGGTGAAACCGAACTGACCCCGGAAGAGCGTCTGCTCCGCGCCATCTTCGGTGAGAAGTCCCGCGAAGTCCGCGACACCTCCCTGAAGGTTCCGCACGGCGAGTCCGGCACCGTCATCGGCGTGCGCGTCTTCGACCGCGACAACGACGACGAACTGCCCCCGGGCGTCAACCAGCTGGTCCGCGTCTACGTGGCTGCCAAGCGCAAGATCACCGACGGCGACAAGCTCGCCGGCCGCCACGGCAACAAGGGTGTTATCTCCAAGATCCTGCCGATCGAGGACATGCCCTTCCTTGCCGACGGTACGCCCGTTGACATCGTCCTGAACCCGCTGGGTGTTCCGGGCCGTATGAACGTCGGCCAGGTGCTGGAAACGCACCTCGGCTGGGTTGCCAAGACGGGCTGGAAGATCGAAGGCGAGCCGGAGTGGGCCAAGCAGCTGCCGAACCTGCCGCGCGAGAGTGGCCAGACCACTGTTGCAACGCCGGTCTTCGACGGCGCCCGCGAAGAGGAAATCACGGGCCTGCTCGATTCCACCAACGTGACCCGCGACGGCGAACGCCTGATCAACTCCTCGGGCAAGACGCGCCTGTTCGACGGACGCTCCGGCGAGCCGTTCCCGGATCCGATCTCGGTCGGCTACATGTACATCCTGAAGCTCCACCACCTGGTGGACGACAAGATCCACGCCCGCTCCACCGGCCCGTACTCCATGATCACGCAGCAGCCGCTGGGTGGTAAGGCACAGTTCGGTGGCCAGCGCTTCGGTGAAATGGAAGTGTGGGCGCTCGAAGCTTACGGCGCCGCCTACACGCTCCAGGAACTGCTCACGATCAAGTCCGATGACATTCACGGCCGCGTGAAGGTCTACGAGGCGATCGTTAAGGGCGAGAACATCCCCGAGCCGGGTGTTCCCGAATCCTTCAAGGTGTTGATCAAGGAAATGCAGTCGCTGTGCCTGAACGTGGAAGTTCTTTCCACCGACGGAACCACGATTGAAATGCGTGACTCTGATGACGCAGTCTTCACGGCTGCGGAAGAACTGGGCATCGATCTGTCTCGTGCAGAGCCCAGCTCCGTAGAAGAGGTCTAGGGATTACGACGGCGGGCGACCGCCCGCCGTCGTACCTCACCTCCTCACCGCACCCAAGACTTCAGAATTTAGAGAACAAGAGAGAACAGGGACCATATGTCCAGCGAATCCTCCTTCGGCCTCATGCAGATCGGCCTCGCCACCGCGGAAGACATCCGCGGCTGGTCGTACGGCGAGGTTAAGAAGCCGGAAACCATCAACTACCGCACGCTCAAGCCCGAGAAGGACGGCCTCTTCTGCGAGAAGATCTTCGGCCCGTCCCGTGACTGGGAATGCTACTGCGGCAAGTACAAGCGCGTGCGCTTCAAGGGCATCATCTGTGAGCGCTGTGGCGTTGAGGTCACCCGCGCCAAGGTGCGCCGTGAGCGCATGGGCCACATCGAACTGGCTGCTCCCGTAACCCACATCTGGTACTTCAAGGGTGTTCCGTCCCGCCTGGGCTACCTCCTTGACCTGGCTCCGAAGGACCTCGAAAAGGTCATCTACTTCGCTGCCTACATGATCACCAGCGTCGACGAAGAAAACCGCCACGCGGAACTGCCCAACCTGCAGGTTGAGCACGACGTCGAGAAGAAGCAGCTGATCGACAACCGCGACTCCGACATCGCCGCGATCGCCCGCGACCTCGAGAACGAGCTTGCCCGTCTCGAGGGTGAGGGTGCCAAGGCTGCCGACAAGAAGAAGGCACGCGACTCCGCTGACCGCCAGATGGCGAACGTCCGCAAGCGCGCCGACGCCGAGATCGAGCGCCTCGAGCAGGTCTGGGACCGCTTCAAGAACCTCAAGGTCGCCGACCTCGAAGGTGACGAGGGCCTGTACCGCGAACTGCGCGACCGCTACGGCATGTACTTCGAAGGCTCCATGGGTGCCGAGGCCATCAAGAAGCGCCTTGAGAACTTCGACATGCAGGCCGAGTCCGACAACCTGCGCGACATCATCGCCAACGGCAAGGGCCAGCGCAAGACCCGTGCCCTGAAGCGCCTGAAGGTGGTCAACGCATTCCTGACCACCAACAACAGCCCGCTCGGCATGGTGCTGGACGCCGTCCCGGTGATCCCGCCGGAACTGCGCCCGATGGTCCAGCTGGACGGTGGCCGCTTCGCGACCTCCGACCTCAACGACCTCTACCGCCGCGTGATCAACCGCAACAACCGACTCAAGCGACTGCTTGACCTGGGTGCCCCGGAGATCATCGTCAACAACGAGAAGCGCATGCTTCAGGAAGCTGTTGACAGCCTCTTCGACAACGGCCGCCGCGGCCGTCCGGTCACCGGACCGGGCAACCGTCCGCTGAAGTCCCTGAGCGACATGCTCAAGGGCAAGCAGGGCCGTTTCCGCCAGAACCTGCTCGGCAAGCGCGTCGACTACTCCGGCCGTTCGGTCATCGTCGTCGGCCCGCAGCTGAAGCTGCACCAGTGCGGCCTGCCCAAGCAGATGGCACTGGAGCTCTTCAAGCCGTTCGTGATGAAGCGACTGGTTGACCTCAACCACGCGCAGAACATCAAGTCGGCCAAGCGCATGGTGGAGCGTTACCGCCCGCAGGTCTGGGACGTGCTGGAAGAGATCATCACCGAACACCCGGTGCTGCTCAACCGTGCACCCACCCTGCACCGCCTCGGTATCCAGGCATTCGAGCCGCAGCTTGTTGAAGGCAAGGCCATCCAGCTCCACCCGCTGGTTTGTGGCGCGTTCAACGCTGACTTCGACGGCGACCAGATGGCAGTCCACCTGCCGCTGAGCCCCGAAGCCCAGGCTGAGGCACGCATCCTGATGCTGTCGTCCAACAACATCCTGAAGCCGTCCGACGGCCGCCCGGTGACCCTGCCTTCGCAGGATATGATCATCGGCCTCTACCACCTGACCACCAAGCGTGTCGGTTCAGCTGGTGAAGGCCGGGTCTTCGGCTCCGTGTCCGAGGCCATCATGGCGTTCGACGCACACGAGCTGCACCTGAACTCCCAGGTCAAGATCCGTCTTGAGGGCTTTGTTCCTTACGCCGGCTGGGAAGCTCCGGAAGACTGGGAGCAGGGTCAGCCGGCACTGGTGGACACCTCCCTGGGCCAGGTCCTCTTCAACGAGACCCTGCCCGAGGACTACCCGTGGGTTGAGGCTGTTGCCGACAAGGGCGAGCTGTCCCGCATCGTCAACGACCTCGCGGAGCGCTACCCGAAGGTTGTCACGGCTGCAACGCTGGACAACCTGAAGGATGCCGGTTTCTACTGGGCCACCCGCTCGGGCGTCACCGTCGCCATCTCCGACATCGAGGTTCCGGAAGAGAAGCCGGCCATCCTTGCCGGTTACGAGGAGCGCGCCGCCAAGATCCAGGGCCAGTACGACAAGGGCCTGATCGACGACGACGAGCGTCGCCAGGAACTGATCGAGATCTGGAACAAGGCGACCAACGAGATCGCCCAGGTCATGCGCGACAGCCTGTCGCCGATGAACACCATCAACCGCATGGTGTCCTCCGGTGCACGTGGTAACTGGATGCAGGTCCGCCAGATCGCGGGTATCCGTGGCCTGGTGGCCAACCCGAAGGGTGAAATCATCCCGCGTCCGATCAAGTCCTCCTACCGTGAGGGCCTGTCGGTGCTGGAGTACTTCATCGCGACGCACGGTGCACGTAAGGGTCTGGCCGATACCGCCCTGCGTACCGCCAACTCGGGTTACCTGACCCGTCGTCTGGTGGACGTTTCGCAGGACGTCATCGTCCGTGAAGAGGACTGCGGCACCGAGCGCGGTCTCGTCACGCCGATCGCCGTGGCTGACGCCAACGGTGAGCTGACCCTGGACGAGAACGTCGAGAACAGCGCCTACGCCCGTACGCTGGCCGTGGACGTCGTCGACTCCAAGGGCAACGTCCTGGCTCCGGCCGGCACCGACTGCGGCGACGTCGTGATCGCTGAGCTGTTCGCAGCCGGCATCACCGAGGTCAAGGTCCGCTCCGTGCTCACCTGTGAGTCCAGCGTCGGAACCTGTGCCCTGTGCTACGGCCGTTCGCTGGCCACCGGCAAGACCGTGGACATCGGAGAGGCTGTCGGCATCATCGCCGCCCAGTCGATCGGTGAGCCGGGTACCCAGCTGACCATGCGTACGTTCCACACCGGTGGTGCTGTTTCCGCCAGCGGTGGCGACGACATCACGCAGGGTCTGCCCCGTATCCAGGAGCTCTTCGAAGCCCGTACCCCGAAGGGTGTGGCGCCGATTGCGGAAGCGGCCGGCCGCATCACCATCGAGGAATCCGAGCGCCAGATGCGCCTGGTGATCACTCCGGACGACGGTTCCGAAGAGATCGCCTACCCGGTCCTGCGCCGGTCGCGACTCCTGATCGAAGACGGCCAGCACGTCACGGTGGGCCAGAAGCTCATCAACGGTCCGGTCGACCCGAAGCAGGTCCTGCGCATCATGGGTCCGCGTGCCGCACAGAAGTTCCTCGTGGACGAAGTGCAGGGCGTGTACCGCAGCCAGGGCATTGGCATCCACGACAAGCACGTGGAAGTCATCGTCCGCCAGATGCTGCGCCGCGTCACGGTCATCGAATCCGGCGACTCCGACCTGCTCCCCGGTGAGCTGGCCGAGCGTTCCCGGTTCGAGGACGCCAACCGCCGCGTTGTATCCGAGGGCAAGACTCCGGCTTCCGGACGTCCCGAGCTCATGGGTATCACCAAGGCGTCGCTGGCCACCGAGTCCTGGCTGTCGGCAGCTTCCTTCCAGGAGACCACCCGCGTCCTGACGCAGGCGGCCATGGAAGGCAAGAGCGACCCGCTCCTCGGCCTTAAGGAGAACGTCATCATCGGTAAGCTAATCCCGGCCGGCACGGGCCTCCCGCGCTACACCGAGATCACGGTGGAACCGACTGAAGAAGCAAAGGCCAACCTGTTCACCGGCCCGAGCGCATTCAGCGATTTCTCCTACGACACGCTGGGCGGTGACGGAGCTCCTGAGTTCCACGCCATCCCGCTGGATGACTACGACCTGGGCAACGACTTCCGCTAAAGGTAGTCGCTAGGCAAAGGAAGGACCCCGCACTCACTGAGTGCGGGGTCCTTCCCCGTTTGCGCCTTACACCCGATTAAGGGTCCAGATCAAGCCATGCTAGACTTTGTGTAATTGTTCTGTGTGGCAGTGGATGAAGGCCGCCGCAGCATCATTTTGGTTTTGTTCTCATGATGTTGGGTGGAGCCTGTTTCCGGGTTGCGGGCTACGTGCGCAACGAATGCCGCACTTTTGCACGCCCATCGGGTCTTTGGACCCAGGCCGCATGGACAACGCCAAAGCTCTCGCGCGAACACAGGCTGACGCCTGGGTGCGGGGGCAGAGATCAAACCAACGGAGAACACGAAAGTGCCTACGATTAACCAGCTGGTCCGCAAGGGCCGCACGCCGAAGGTCTCAAAGACCAAGGCTCCCGCGCTTAAGGGCAGCCCGATGCGCCGCGGTGTTTGCACCCGCGTCTACACCACCACCCCGAAGAAGCCGAACTCGGCTCTGCGTAAGGTTGCACGTGTGCGCCTCAACGGTGGCATTGAAGTTACCGCCTACATCCCCGGTGTTGGCCACAACCTGCAGGAGCACTCCATCGTGCTCGTCCGTGGTGGTCGTGTGAAGGACCTCCCGGGTGTCCGTTACAAGATCGTCCGCGGTGCCCTCGATACCCAGGGTGTCAAGAACCGCAAGCAGGCCCGCAGCCGCTACGGCGCAAAGATGGAGAAGAAGTAATATGCCTCGCAAGGGTCCGGCCCCCAAGCGGCCGCTCGTATCAGATCCCGTCTACGGCTCCCCGCTGGTTACCCAGCTGATCAACAAGGTGCTGGTTGACGGCAAGAAGTCCACCGCCGAGCGCATCGTTTACGGTGCCCTCGAAGGTGCACGCGCCAAGTCCGGCGGCGACCCCGTTGCAGCCCTCAAGAAGGCCATGGACAACGTCAAGCCGTCCCTCGAGGTCCGCTCCCGCCGTGTCGGTGGCGCCACCTACCAGGTTCCGGTTGAGGTCAAGCCGGGCCGCTCCACCGCCCTCGCCCTGCGCTGGCTGGTCGGCTACTCCAAGGCCCGCCGCGAAAAGACGATGACCGAGCGCCTCCAGAACGAAATCCTGGATGCCTCGAACGGTCTCGGTGCCGCTGTGAAGCGTCGCGAAGACACCCACAAGATGGCCGAGTCCAACAAGGCCTTCGCCCACTACCGCTGGTAAAACTTCCCGTACGCCGCCGGCTCCACCGAGCCGGCGGCGAACGCGTAGTCCATCCGAAAGGGAGACACCGTGGCACAGGACGTGCTTACAGACCTTAGTAAGGTCCGCAACATCGGCATCATGGCCCACATCGATGCCGGCAAGACCACCACCACCGAGCGCATCCTGTTCTACACAGGTGTGAACCACAAGATTGGCGAAACGCACGACGGCGCTTCGACCACCGACTGGATGGAACAGGAAAAGGAACGCGGCATCACCATCACGTCTGCCGCCGTGACCTGCTTCTGGGAAAACAACCAGATCAACATCATCGACACCCCGGGCCACGTGGACTTCACCGTTGAGGTTGAGCGCTCCCTGCGCGTCCTCGACGGTGCAGTTGCCGTCTTCGATGGCAAGGAAGGCGTTGAGCCGCAGTCTGAGACCGTTTGGCGCCAGGCTGACAAGTACAACGTTCCGCGTATCTGCTTCGTCAACAAGATGGACAAGCTCGGCGCTGACTTCTACTTCACCGTAGACACCATCATCAGCCGCCTCGGTGCCAAGCCGCTGGTCATGCAGCTGCCCATCGGTGCCGAGAACGACTTCATCGGCGTCGTGGACCTGCTCTACATGCGCGCTCTGGTGTGGCCCGGCGATGCCAAGGGTGACGTCACCATGGGTGCCAAGTACGAAATCCGCGAGATCCCGGAAGACCTCAAGGCCAAGGCCGAGGAATACCGTTCAACCCTCGTGGAGACCGTTGCTGAGGCCTCCGAAGAACTCATGGAGAAGTACCTCGAAGGTGAAGAACTCACCATCGACGAACTCAAGGCCGGCATCCGCAAGATGACGATCAACTCCGAGCTCTACCCGGTGTTCTGTGGCTCCGCGTTCAAGAACCGTGGCGTTCAGCCGATGCTCGATGCAGTTGTCGACTACCTGCCGAACCCGCTCGACGTCCCGCCAATGATCGGTCACGATCCCCGCGACGAAGAGAAGGAACTGACCCGCAAGCCGTCCGCCGAGGAGCCGTTCTCGGCTCTCGCGTTCAAGATTGCTGCGCACCCGTTCTTCGGCCAGCTCACCTTCATCCGCGTGTACTCCGGTCATGTGGAAGCAGGCGCGCAGGTGGTCAACTCCACCAAGGGCAAGAAGGAGCGCATCGGCAAGCTGTTCCAGATGCACGCCAACAAGGAAATGCCTGTTGAGGGCGCTACCGCCGGGCACATCTACGCAGCGATCGGCCTGAAGGACACCACCACGGGCGACACCCTGTGTGACTCCAGCAACCAGATCGTGCTCGAGTCCATGAGCTTCCCGGAGCCCGTGATCTCGGTTGCCATCGAACCCAACACCAAGGGTGACCAGGAGAAGCTCTCCACGGCCATCCAGAAGCTCTCCGCTGAGGACCCGACCTTCCAGGTCTCCCTCAACGAAGACACCGGCCAGACCATCATCGCCGGCATGGGCGAGCTCCACCTGGACATCCTGGTGGACCGCATGCGCCGCGAATTCAAGGTTGAAGCCAACGTTGGCAAGCCGCAGGTTGCTTACCGCGAAACCATCAAGCGTGCTGTTGAGCGTCACGACTACACGCACAAGAAGCAGACCGGTGGTTCCGGCCAGTTCGCAAAGATCCAGATCGCGATCGAGCCGCTGGACACCGCGGAAGGCGAGCTGTACGAGTTCGAGAACAAGGTCACCGGTGGCCGCGTTCCGCGCGAGTACATCCCGTCGGTCGACGCCGGTATCCAGGACGCACTGAACGACGGTGTCCTGGCCGGTTACCCGGTTGTTGGCATCAAGGCGACGCTGGTTGACGGCGCGTACCACGATGTTGACTCCTCGGAAATGGCGTTCAAGATCGCCGGCCGTATGGCTTTCAAGGAAGCTGCACGCAAGGCGAACCCTGTTCTGCTCGAACCGCTGATGGATGTCGAGGTCCGCACCCCTGAGGAATACATGGGTGAAGTTATCGGTGACCTCAACTCCCGCCGTGGCCAGATGCAGTCCATGGAGGATGCCCAGGGCGTCAAGGTCGTCCGCGCACACGTACCGCTGTCCGGCATGTTCGGCTACATCGGTGACCTGCGCTCGAAGACCCAGGGCCGCGCTGTGTACTCCATGACGTTCAACAGCTACGCCGAGGTCCCGAAGGCAGTTGCCGACGAGATCATCCAGAAGTCCCGCGGCGAATAGTCCCCAGGGCTGTCCACGCGACAAGCTGCGAAAAACCGGGTGCGTTTCCCCTGCGGAACACACCTAGTGCTGATGGCCGGGACGTTGGTTCCGGCCGGGTTCGGGCCATCAGCACGAACAGGCTCTAGGCACTAGTATTAGTTCCTGAATCTGCAATTTCACCAATCCAAAGCCCCCAAGTAGACTTACTGGAGTTTCTGCCGCGATAAGCGCGGTCGAAGGTAAGCCATTTGAAAAACGTTCTAGGAGGAACCTGTGGCAAAGGCAAAGTTCGAGCGGACTAAGCCGCACGTTAACATCGGTACCATCGGTCACGTTGACCACGGTAAGACGACGTTGACGGCCGCCATTTCCAAGGTGCTGTACGACAAGTACCCGACTCTCAACGAGAAGCGTGACTTCGCGTCGATCGACTCTGCTCCGGAAGAGCGTCAGCGCGGCATTACCATCAACATCTCCCACGTTGAGTACCAGACCGAGAAGCGCCACTACGCACACGTAGACGCTCCGGGTCACGCTGACTACATCAAGAACATGATCACCGGTGCTGCTCAGATGGACGGCGCAATCCTCGTGGTTGCCGCTACTGACGGCCCGATGGCTCAGACCCGCGAGCACGTTCTGCTCGCCCGCCAGGTTGGTGTTCCCTACCTGTTGGTCGCGCTGAACAAGGCAGACATGGTTGACGACGAGGAACTCCTCGACCTCGTCGAAATGGAAGTTCGTGAGCTCCTGAGCTCGCAGGGCTTCGATGGCGACGAAGCACCGGTTGTCCGCGTTTCCGGCCTGAAGGCCCTGGAAGGCGACCCGGAGTGGGTCAAGTCCGTTGAGGACCTGATGGCTGCTGTCGACGAGTCCGTTCCGGACCCCGTACGTGACCGCGACAAGCCGTTCCTGATGCCGATCGAAGACGTCTTCACCATCACCGGTCGTGGCACCGTTGTGACGGGTCGCGCCGAGCGCGGTACCCTCGCCATCAACTCTGAGGTCGAGATCGTCGGTATCCGCCCGGTCCAGAAGACCACGGTTACCGGTATCGAGATGTTCCACAAGCAGCTCGACGAAGCATGGGCCGGCGAGAACTGTGGCCTCCTGCTCCGCGGTCTGAAGCGCGACGACGTCGAGCGTGGCCAGGTTGTCGTCAAGCCGGGTTCCATCACCCCGCACACCGACTTCGAGGCCAACGTCTACATCCTCTCCAAGGACGAAGGCGGACGTCACAACCCGTTCTACTCGAACTACCGCCCGCAGTTCTACTTCCGTACCACGGACGTAACCGGCGTTATCACCCTGCCGGAAGGCACGGAAATGGTTATGCCCGGCGACAACACTGAGATGACCGTTGCGCTCATCCAGCCGATCGCTATGGAAGAGGGCCTCGGCTTCGCTATCCGTGAAGGCGGCCGCACCGTTGGTTCGGGACGCGTCACCAAGATCAACAAGTAACTCTTGTTGATTGCAGGCCTAACAGCCTGATCTTCGAAAACAGCCCCGCTGCTTCTGGCAGCGGGGCTGTTTTTGTTATGGCCGTTACTCGCTGCCGGAGGGGGCACCCCTGATAGGGTTAGTGCTCGCGACAGATTCGCCACAAAGAGGGAGCATCATGGGTTGGCTAATTTTCCTGCTGGTGGTTGCCGCCGTGGTGGTGGGCGTTGTTTGGGTGAAGAAGCACTTCCGCCACGAGATCGAACGTGCCAAGCGCATCAACCGGGCCAACAAGAACCAGTAGACAAGCACGGAACAGTAGCCGGGCTTGGTCGTTGGGCAGGTTGTCCGCTGTCAGGCCGCGCGTGTCCGCGCCCGGCTGAGTGCCTGCAGCCAATAGAACGACTTCTTGGGCGTCCGTTTCAGGGTCTCAAAGTCCACATGCACCAGGCCGAAGCGCTGTGAATACCCGGCGGCCCATTCGAAGTTGTCCATGAACGTCCAAACGAAGTAACCGAGCAGTTCCACGTCGTGGGCTATGCCGCCGGGCGCCGTCGAGTTGACCGCCTGGTCCAGATGGTCCGCCAGGTATTCGATCCGCCTCGAGTCCGCGATGGGGCCGGTCACGTGTTCGGGCTCAGGAAAGCTTGCGCCGCTCTCGGTGATGTATACCGGCGGCAGGGCTGCCCCGTATCTGTCCTTGAGCTCCCGCAGCAGGATGCCCAGATGGTCCGGCGCCACAGGCCAGCCGAAGCCGGTGGTGGAATATTCAGGGAAGGCCGCCAGGTGGAACGGCACGCGGGCCATCGCGCGGGCGTTGCCGGCTGGCGTGTCCGGCGGGCCCTGCCCTGCAGCCACCCGGACAGGGTAGTAGTAGTTAACCCCGTAGAAGTCGATCGGCTGGCTGATCAGGCGGAGGTCGTCGTCGGACGTCCGGGACAAGAACCTGAACCATGGCCGGGCAGCAAGCGGCGGGGCGGGGTAGCGTCCCAGGAGGATGGGGTCTGCGTAGACCCGGTTGAGGACAAGGTCGAAGACCTTTGCCAGCAGCCTGTCCGCCAATCGCCGGGTGGCAGGGCGGACGGGGGAGTGGAGGTTGGTGACGCCGATGGACCCGGTTACCCCGGCGGCCCGGAGCGCCTGGACGGCGAGCCCGTGGCCGAGGAGCTGGTGATGGACTGAGGGCAGCGCGTTGAACAGCAGGTCACGGCCGGGCGCATGGACGCCGAGCGCGTAGCCGTTCAGCGTGACGGAGACGGGCTCGTTGAGGGTTACCCACTGCGCCACCCGGTCGCCGAGCCGTTCGCCGGCGGCGGCCGCGTACTCCGCGAAGCGCGCCGCAGTAGCCCGGTTCATCCAGCCGCCGCTGTGCTCCAGGGGCAGGGGAGTGTCCCAGTGGTACAGCGTGGCCATGGGGGAGATGCCGGAGGCCAGCAGCAGATCCACCAGCCGGTCGTAGAAGTCCAGGCCCCGGGAGTTGGCTGTGCCGCGGCCCTCCGGCTGGATCCTGGGCCAAGCGATGGAGAACCGGTATGAGTCGATGCCGAGTTCGCGCATCAGGGCAACGTCCTCCGGCACGCGGTGATAGTGGTCACAGGCCACCGCCGGTGAATTCCCGTTGAGGATGCTGCCCGGTTTGGCCGCAAAGGCGTCCCAGCCCGAAGGCCCGCGGCCGTCCGCCGTGAGGGCGCCCTCGATCTGGAAGGCAGCGGCAGCAACGCCCAGGGTGAAATCGGGGCGCAGGCGCCCGGCGAGATTTCGCGCTGTATCTTCATTGACAGCGTGGTTTCCCGCGGCATTCTGCACGGCCATCCACCCATCATCCAACCGGAGAAGGCGGGCGGCAATGACCGGGGGAACGGCTGGGCGGGGATCTGCCGGGCCGGATTCGCATCCTCGGATAATTTCCGGCATACTAGATGAGTTGTTCAAGCGCTTCTTCGCGTCCCGATCCGGATAATGCCGGGTGCCAGGGTCCAGGTCGAAGCCCAAACATAACCCAATTCCCAAAGGAACTGCGGGCTCGCGCGTTTTACACAGCGCGACACGCCCGACCGCGGGGGTCGGGTGCGCCGGCAGGTTGAGGAACCCGGATTTATCCGGATTCAGCTTGTGCGGCGGGTGGTAGTTACGACTTCAAATGCTTCGGCAGCCATACAACACGCAAGTAAACAGAGCAGCACTTACTGAAAGAGAGTCAGGCGACATGGCGGGACAAAAAATCCGCATCCGGCTGAAGTCATACGACCACGAGGTCATTGACGTTTCAGCACGGAAGATCGTTGAGACGGTCACGCGCGCAGGCGCAACGGTAGTCGGCCCGGTGCCGCTGCCCACGGAGAAGAACGTGTACTGCGTTATCCGCTCTCCCCACAAGTACAAGGACAGCCGCGAGCACTTTGAAATGCGCACGCACAAGCGTCTGATCGACATCATCGACCCCACGCCCAAGGCTGTTGACTCGCTCATGCGTCTCGACCTGCCGGCCGACGTGAACATCGAAATCAAGCTGTAGGGAGGTGCTGAGAGACTATGACCGCAACCCGTAACGTAAAGGGCCTGCTGGGCACGAAGCTCGGCATGACCCAGGTCTGGGACGAGAACAACAAGCTCATCCCCGTCACTGTTGTCCAGGCTGACTCGAACGTCATCACCCAGCTGCGTAACGCAGAGACCGATGGCTATGTCGCCGTTCAGATCGGCTACGGCCAGATCGATCCCCGCAAGGTCACCAAGCCGCTGGCTGGTCACTTTGAAAAGGCAGGCGTCACGCCTCGCCGTCACGTCGTCGAACTCCGTACCGCAGATGCTGCCGAGTACGAGCTGGGCCAGGAGCTCTCGGTTGAGCTCTTCGAAGCCGGCCAGAAGATCGACGTCGTTGGCACCACCAAGGGTAAGGGCTTCGCCGGTGTTATGAAGCGTCACGGCTTCCACGGCGTTGGAGCTTCCCACGGTGCCCACAAGAACCACCGTAAGCCCGGTTCTATCGGTGGAGCATCCACCCCGAGCCGCGTCTTCAAGGGCATGAAAATGGCCGGCCGCATGGGCGCCGTTCGTCACACCACGCTGAACCTCACGGTCCACGCGGTTGACGTCGAGAAGTCGCTGCTCCTGATCAAGGGCGCCGTTCCCGGTGCCCGCGGCCAGGTCGTACTCGTACGCACCGCCGTGAAGGGAGCCTAGTTCAATGGCTAACACTGTCAAGGTTGACCTGCCTGCAGAGATCTTCGACGTTCAGACCAACGTGCCGCTGCTGCACCAGGTCGTCGTTGCACAGCTCGCTGCTGCTCGCCAGGGTACCCACAAGACCAAGACCCGCGCCGAAGTTTCCGGTGCAGGCCGCAAGCCGTTCAAGCAGAAGGGCACCGGCCGCGCCCGTCAGGGTTCAATCCGTGCTCCGCACATGACCGGCGGTGGCGTTGTCCACGGGCCCACCCCGCGTGACTACAGCCAGCGGACCCCCAAGAAGATGATTGCTGCTGCACTGCGCGGCGCTCTCTCTGACCGCGCCCGCAACGGCCGCGTCCACGTCGTTTCTGAACTGGTTGCCGGCGACAAGCCGTCCTCCAAGGCAGCACTGGCAGCCCTGCGCGGAGTTTCCGAGCGCAAGAACCTGCTGGTCGTCATCGAGCGCGCGAACGACGTTGCTGCACTGTCCGTGCGCAACCTCGCCGAAGTTCACGTCCTGTACGTGGACCAGCTGAACACCTACGACGTGCTCGTTTCCGACGACGTAGTCTTCACTCAGGCTGCCTACGAAGCATTCGTTGCTGACAAGGCTGCAAAGAACCAGGAGGATGCCAAGTGAGCGCAGCCACCATCAAGGACCCGCGCGACGTCGTGCTTGCACCCGTCGTTTCGGAAAAGAGCTACGGCCTGATCGACGAGGGCAAGTACACCTTCCTGGTGGACCCCCGGTCGAACAAGACCGAGATCAAGCTGGCCGTGGAGAAGATCTTCTCCGTCAAGGTCGAATCGATCAACACCATCAACCGTGCCGGTAAGCGCAAGCGCACCAAATTCGGATGGGGTACCCGCAAGAACACCAAGCGTGCCATTGTGACCCTCAAAGAAGGCACTATCGACATCTTCGGCGGTCCGCTCGCGTAGCGGAGACCACTTTAACGAGGAAATGAATTATGGGAATCCGTAAATACAAGCCGACTACGCCGGGCCGCCGCGGCTCGAGCGTAGCTGACTTCACCGAAATCACGCGGTCGACGCCGGAAAAGTCGTTGGTACGTCCGCTGCCCAAGAAGGGCGGCCGTAACAACACCGGTAAGATCACCACCCGTCACAAGGGTGGCGGACACAAGCGCCAGTACCGTCTGATCGACTTCCGTCGCCACGACAAGGACGGCGTCAACGCCCGCGTTGCCGAAATCGAGTACGATCCGAACCGCACGGCTCGCATCGCCCTCCTGCACTACGTTGATGGCACCAAGCGCTACATCATCGCCCCGAACAAGCTCTCCCAGGGCGACTTCGTGGAAGCCGGCGCCAACGCTGACATCAAGCCTGGCAACAACCTGCCCCTGCGCAACATCCCCGTGGGTACCGTTATCCACGCGGTTGAGCTGCGCCCGGGCGGCGGTGCCAAGATGGCCCGTTCCGCCGGTGCATCTGTTCAGCTCGTCGCCAAGGAAGGCCGTTTCGCCCAGCTGCGTCTGCCCTCCGGCGAAATCCGCAACGTTGACGTGCGCTGCCGCGCCACGATCGGCGAGGTCGGCAACGCCGAGCAGTCGAACATCAACTGGGGCAAGGCCGGCCGTATGCGGTGGAAGGGCGTTCGCCCGACCGTCCGTGGTGTCGCCATGAACCCGGTTGACCACCCGCACGGTGGTGGTGAAGGTAAGACCTCCGGTGGTCGTCACCCGGTCAACCCGAACGGTAAGCCTGAAGGCCGTACCCGCCGCCCCAACAAAGAGAGCGACAAGCTTATTGTTCGTCGCCGTCGTACTGGCAAGAACAAGCGATAGGAGCCTGGACACATGCCACGCAGCCTGAAAAAAGGTCCTTTCGTTGACCAGCACCTCTTTGTGAAGGTCGCAAGGGAAAACGAAAAGGGCACCAAGAACGTCATCAAGACCTGGTCCCGCCGCTCGATGATCATCCCCGACATGCTCGGGCACACGATCGCCGTGCACGACGGACGCAAGCACATCCCGGTGTTTGTCACCGAGTCGATGGTCGGGCACAAGCTCGGCGAATTCGCTCCCACGCGGACATTCCGCGGCCATGTCAAGGACGACCGTAAGGGCAAGCGCCGCTAGGCGCCTGCACTTACGTCAAAGACGAGAGAAGGAAAGCAATGGAAGCCAAGGCAATTGCGCGCCACATCCGCGTAACGCCTATGAAGGCCCGGCGCGTCGTCAACCTTGTTCGTGGTAAGCAAGCGAACGAGGCTCTGGCAATTCTGAAGTTTGCCCCCCAGGCAGCTTCGGAGCCGGTATTCAAGGTAGTTCAGTCGGCAATCTCCAACGCCCGTGTCCTCGCGGACCGCGACGGCGTTGCGTTCGACGAAGGTGACCTCATCATCAGCGAAGCGTTTGTTGATGAAGGCCCGACCATGAAGCGGTTCCAGCCGCGTGCTCAGGGTCGTGCATTTCAGATCAAGAAGCGCACCAGCCACATCACCGTGGTAGTCGCTACCCCGGAGAAAGAGGAGGCTCGCTAAGTGGGACAGAAAGTAAACCCGCACGGGTTCCGACTCGGCATCACCACCGATCACGTATCGCACTGGTTCGCTGACAGCACCAAGTCCGGCCAGCGGTACAAGGACTTCGTTCGCGAAGACATCCGTATCCGCCAGCTCATGTCCACGGGCATGGAGCGCGCCGGCATCGCCAAGGTCGAGATCGAGCGCACCCGCGACCGTGTCCGCGTGGACATCCACACGGCACGTCCGGGCATCGTCATCGGCCGCCGCGGCGCCGAGGCCGACCGCATCCGCGGCGAGCTCGAAAAGCTCACCGGCAAGCAGGTCCAGCTGAACATCCTCGAGGTCAAGAACCCCGAGATGGAAGCCCAGCTTGTTGCCCAGGGTGTTGCCGAGCAGCTGACTTCCCGCGTGGCATTCCGCCGTGCGATGAAGAAGGCCATGCAGTCCGCGCAGCGTGCCGGTGCCAAGGGTATCCGTATCGCTTGCTCGGGCCGCCTCGGTGGCGCTGAAATGTCCCGCTCGGAGTTCTACCGCGAAGGCCGTGTGCCCCTGCACACCCTCCGCGCGAACATCGACTACGGCTTCTACGAAGCCAAGACCACCTTCGGCCGCATCGGCGTGAAGGTCTGGATCTACAAGGGCGACGTCACCTCCAAGGAACTGGCTCAGCAGGCAGCTGCTGCCCCGTCCCGCGGCCGCTCCGGCGACCGTCCGGGCCGCCCGGGTGGCGCTGACCGTGGTGACCGCCGCCGTCGCACCGAACGTCCGGCAGCCGAAGCTCCGGCAGCCGAGGCAGCCGCTCCGGCACAGGCAGCAGAAGGAGGACAGGCTTAAATGCTTATCCCACGTCGAGTCAAGCACCGTAAGCAGCACCACCCGGGTCGTTCCGGCGCTGCCACGGGCGGCACCAAGGTCTCCTTCGGTGAGTACGGCATCCAGGCTCTGAGCCCGGCCTACGTCACGAACCGTCAGATCGAGTCTGCCCGTATCGCGATGACCCGCCACATCAAGCGTGGCGGTAAGGTCTGGATCAACATCTACCCGGACCGTCCGCTGACCAAGAAGCCTGCCGAAACCCGCATGGGTTCCGGTAAGGGTTCGCCGGAGTGGTGGGTCGCAAACGTCAAGCCGGGCCGGGTTCTCTTTGAACTCTCCGGTGTCAGTGATGAGGTAGCTCGCGAGGCCCTGCGCCTGGCGATCCACAAGCTGCCGTTGAAGGCACGCATTGTGCGTCGCGAAGGTGGTGAGTAGAAATGGCAGTTGGGTCGAAGGATCTCGCACCCGCACAGCTGGACGGTTTCGACAACGAGCGTCTCGTTGAAGAACTCCGCAAGTCCAAGGAAGAGCTGTTCAACCTGCGTTTCCAGTCCGCTACCGGACAGCTGGAGAACCACGGTCGTCTGCGCGCGGTAAAGAAGGACATCGCACGCATCTACACCGTTCTCCGTGAGCGCGAGCTGGGCATTCGTGCCGAGGTTGCCGCACCGGTTGTGGAAGCCAAGGAAGAAAAGAAGTCCAAGAAGTCTGCAGCTAAGAAGGCTGAAAAGCCGGCCGAGGCTGAGACCGAGGAGGACGCCAAGTGAGTGAAAAGGACGAGAACGTGACGGAAACTGCTACGGCAGCTACGGCTGAGCAGCGCGGTTACCGTAAGACGCGTCGCGGCTACGTGGTCTCTGACAAGATGGACAAGACCATCGTTGTTCAGGTTGAAGACCGCGTGAAGCACGCCCTGTACGGCAAGGTCATCCGCCGCACCTCCAAGGTCAAGGCACACGACGAGCAGAACACCGCCGGCATCGGCGACCTGGTTGTCATCGCCGAGACCCGGCCGCTGTCCGCCACCAAGAACTGGCGGCTCGTGGAAATCCTCGAAAAGGCCAAGTAACACCCCGCAGCCTGGCTGCACCGGCAAACCCCCGTTCCCTTTGGGAGCGGGGGTTTCCCCGTTAAGTCGGGGGAGCGGCTAAGCGGGGGAGCGGCCGACGGCGGGACGAACGCCGGCGGTACATGCCGCCGTCGTACGTTGCGGGGGAGCTTGGCCTGTTGCGGGGGACCGGTGGCAAGTGATATGGAGCCTGGCCCAAACTGTGCTAAGATTTTGAGTTTGTATGGCGCCTTTTGTGTGCCGACAGCAAACCTCGTAAACAATCGTGCCACGGCATAGTGCCCCCTTGCGCCTTCACGGGCCTGGGAAGCAACTGTTTGTGGCACGGGCGTTTAGGCCTGGTCTGGCAAAATCCAGTCAGGTCAAGAGACACCCCGATCAACCGTTCCGCAAGGCTCATTCCGTAGCAAGTTATTCGGTCTGAGAACCGGCGCGACGCAAGGAGTAAATAGTGATTCAGCAGGAGTCGCGACTCAAGGTCGCCGACAACACGGGTGCTAAGGAAATCCTTACCATTCGCGTTCTCGGTGGATCTGGCCGTCGCTACGCAGGCATTGGCGACGTCATCGTCGCAACCGTCAAGGATGCAATCCCGGGCGGCAACGTAAAGAAGGGCGACGTCGTCAAGGCTGTCATCGTCCGTACCAAGAAGGAACGCCGCCGTGCGGATGGTTCCTACATCAAGTTTGACGAGAACGCAGCCGTCATCCTGAAGAACGACGGTGACCCCCGCGGTACCCGTATCTTCGGACCGGTTGGTCGTGAACTCCGTGACAAGAAGTTCATGAAGATCGTTTCTCTGGCTCCGGAGGTGCTCTAGTCCATGGCTAAGATCAAGAAGGGTGACCTGGTACAGGTCATCACTGGCGCCAAGGCTGAGCGCGGCGGCGACCGTGGCAAGCAGGGCAAGGTCCTGCGCGTGTTCCCGGAAACCAACCGCGTGCTGGTTGAGGGTATCAACCGCGTAACCAAGCACACCAAGGTCGGACAGTCGCAGCGCGGCACCAAGACCGGCGGCATCGAGGTTGTCGAGGCTTCCATCCACGTTTCCAACGTGGCTCTGGTTGACCCGTCCACCAAGAAGCCGACCCGCGTTGGTTTCCGCCTCGACACCGTAGAGAAGGACGGCGTCAAGAAGACCGTCCGCATCCGCGTGGCCAAGAGCTCCGGGAAGGACATCTAATGACTGAGACTCTCGAGACTCCGGCAACGAAGATCGTTCCTCGTCTGAAGACCAAGTACGCCGATTCCATCAAGAGCGCGCTTCTTGAGGAATTCAAGTACGAGAACGTGAACCAGGTTCCCCGTCTGGTCAAGGTTGTTGTGAACATGGGTGTTGGAGATGCCGCCAAGGACTCCAAGCTGATCGACGGCGCTGTCCGCGACCTCACCCTGATCACCGGCCAGAAGCCGCAGGTCACCAAGGCCCGCAAGTCGATCGCCCAGTTCAAGCTGCGCGAAGGCATGCCGATTGGTGCACACGCAACCCTGCGTGGCGACCGCATGTGGGAATTCGTGGACCGTCTGGTCACGCTGGCCCTGCCCCGTATCCGCGACTTCCGCGGCCTCAGCGGCAAGCAGTTTGACGGCAACGGCAACTACACCTTCGGTCTGACCGAGCAGGTTATGTTCCACGAGATCGACCAGGACTCCATCGACCGCACCCGCGGTATGGACATCACGGTTGTGACCACCGCCAAGACCGACGACGAAGGCCGCGCGCTGCTCAAGGCGCTTGGTTTCCCGTTCAAGACCGAAGCTTAATTAACTACGTAAAAGGTCCGGCCGCTCTGATCCCCCAGGGACAGAACGGTGGAAACCGTTACGAGGAAGGGCAAGTGCCCAAATGACAATGACAGATCCTGTCGCAGATATGCTTACGCGCCTGCGTAACGCAAACTCGGCATACCACGACTCCGTGTCTATGCCTTACAGCAAGCTGAAGGCTCGCGTTGCTGACATCCTCAAGGCCGAAGGTTTCATCGCCGGCTGGAAGGAAGAGGACGCTGAAGTCGGCAAGAAGCTGACCATCGACCTCAAGTTCGGTCCCAACCGCGAGCGTTCAATCGCGGGTGTCCGTCGTATTTCCAAGCCGGGTCTCCGCGTTTACGCGAAGTCCACCAACCTGCCGCACGTGCTGGGTGGCCTGGGTATCGCAATCCTGTCCACCTCTTCCGGCCTCCTGACTGACAAGCAGGCCGGCAAGAAGGGCGTGGGCGGCGAAGTCCTCGCTTACGTCTGGTAACGGGAAAGGAAGAGAATAATGTCACGTATTGGACGTCTCCCCATCACCGTTCCTGCCGGCGTTGAGGTCAAGGTTGACGGCTCTGTCGTCAGCGTCAAGGGTTCCAAGGGCGAGCTGAGCCACACTGTGGCCAGCCCGATCGAGGTTGCGCTGGAAGACAGCACCCTGACCGTCACCCGCCCGAACGACGAGCGGGCCTCCCGTTCGCTCCACGGCCTGACCCGCACCCTGATCTCCAACATGATCCAGGGCGTTACCGCAGGCTACGAGAAGAAGCTCGAAATCGTTGGTACCGGTTACCGCGTTCAGGCCAAGGGATCTGACCTTGAGTTCGCTCTCGGCTACAGCCACCCGGTCAGCGTTTCGGCTCCGGCCGGCATCACCTTTGCAGTAGAGGGTCCGACCAAGCTCTCTGTCTCAGGCATCAACAAGCAGCAGGTCGGCGAGGTTGCTGCCAACATTCGCAAGCTGCGCAAGCCTGACCCGTACAAGGGCAAGGGCATCCGCTACGCGGGCGAAGTCATCCGCCGCAAGGTCGGAAAGGCTGGTAAGTAACCATGGCCATCGCCATTAACAAGAAGCGTACGAACAAGAGCAAGTCTGCTTCGCGCAGCCGCCGCCAGCTTCGTATCCGCAAGCGCATCTCCGGAACGGCTGTACGTCCTCGCCTGGTCGTCAACCGCTCCGCACGCCACGTATTTGTCCAGGTTGTCGACGACACCATTGGCCAGACCGTAGCGAGCGCGTCCACTCTGGAAGCTGACCTTCGTGCATTCGACGGTGACAAGACCGCCAAGGCCAAGCGCGTCGGCGAGCTCGTCGCCGAGCGTGCCAAGGCTGCCGGCGTCGAAGCTGTCGTTTTCGACCGTGGTGGTAACAAGTACCACGGCCGGATCGCCGCCGTCGCTGACGGTGCACGCGAAGGTGGGCTGTCACTGTGACCGAAGCAAACAAGGAAAAGGACACTGTGCCTGCAGAAGAGAAGGCGACCGAAGCCGCAGCTGCTGAGACCACTGCCCCCGCTACCGAGGACCGCCGTGGTGGCGCCCGTCGCGGCGAGCGTGGCGACCGTGGCCAGGGCCGCGGCGACCGCGGTGGCCGTGGCGGCCGCGATGGCGGACGTGAAGCCGAGAAGAACCAGTTCATCGAGCGCGTTGTCACCATCAACCGCGTTTCCAAGGTCGTCAAGGGTGGTCGTCGCTTCAGCTTCACCGCTCTCGTCGTCGTCGGTGACGGTAACGGCCTGGTCGGCGTCGGTTACGGCAAGGCCAAGGAAGTTCCCGCTGCTATCGCCAAGGGCGTTGAAGAGGCTAAGAAGTCCTTCTTCCGCGTTCCCCGCGTTGGCAACTCCATCCCTCACCGTGTTCAGGGTGAAGCCGCTGCAGGCGTCGTAATGCTGCGTCCGGCTTCCGCCGGTACCGGTGTTATCGCCGGTGGTCCGGTCCGTGCAGTACTGGAGTGCGTGGGCATCCACGACATCCTCTCCAAGTCGCTCGGTTCCTCCAACGCCATCAACATCGTTCACGCGACCGTTGATGCCCTGAAGCGCCTCGAAGAGCCGGCAGCCGTGGCAGCACGCCGTGGCCTGCCGCTTGACGAGGTCGCTCCGGCGGCACTGGTGAAGGCTCTGATGAACCAGAAGGCAGGTGTCTAAGTCATGGCTAAGAACCTGATTCCCTCCGACGCCAAGTTGGAGATCACCCAGATTAAGGGCGTCATTGGCGCCAAGCAGAACCAGCGCGACACCCTGCGGTCCCTCGGCCTGAAGCGGATCGGACACACCGTTGTCCGCACCGCCGACGCCGTCACCGTGGGAATGCTCAACACGGTTCCGCACCTCGTGAATGTTGAGGAGGCGAAGTAATGGCAGAGAAGAACACGGCCGAGACCGCAGCTGCTGAAAAGCAGAGCGCTCTGAAGGTTCACCACCTGCGTCCCGCCCCCGGTGCCAAGACCGCCAAGACCCGTGTTGGTCGTGGTGAAGGCTCCAAGGGTAAGACCGCCGGTCGCGGTACCAAGGGTACGAAGGCCCGCTACCAGGTGAAGGCTGGCTTTGCCGGCGGCCAGCTGCCGCTGCACATGCGCCTGCCGAAGCTGCGCGGCTTCAAGAACCCGTTCCGGGTTGAGTTCCAGGTTGTGAACCTGGACAAGCTCAACGAGCTGTTCCCGGAAGGTGGCGCTGTCACCGTGGAGGACCTGGTTGCAAAGGGTGCCGTTCGCAAGAACCAGCCCGTGAAGGTGCTTGGCACCGGCGACATCACCGTCAAGGTTGACGTCACCGTCCACGCCTTCTCAGCCAGCGCTGCTGAAAAGATCGCTGCAGCCGGCGGAAGCACCACCGCGCTCTAGGGGATTTACTCCCGGAGCCGGCGGGCATCAGCCTGCTGCGAAAACTCCCGGCACGGGGGCCGAGGCCCCTGTGCCGGGAGTTTTTCCATACCTATTGGGTCTTCCGGATTGTTCGCATGCCGCAAACACCGGTTAGACTCGGTTGTTGGGTTTATAGACCTGCATCACCAGACTTAATAACTACTGAGGAGGACGCTTGCTAAGCGCATTCGGCCGGGCGTTTCGGACGCCTGATCTGCGACGCAAGTTGTTGTTCACGCTGGGAATCATCACAATCTTCCGCTTGGGAGCTTTTATCCCCTCGCCCGGTGTGAGCTACCAGAATGTCCAGCAATGCTTGTCGAACGGGCAGACCCAGGGCGGGATCTACCAGCTCGTCAATCTTTTCAGCGGTGGTGCACTGCTGCAGGTCTCCATCTTCGCCCTGGGAATCATGCCGTACATCACGGCCAGCATCATTGTGCAGCTCCTGCGCGTGGTCATCCCGCGTTTCCAGCAGCTGTATGAAGAGGGTGCCTCCGGGCAGTCCAAGCTGACGCAGTACACGCGGTACCTGACCATCGCGCTGGGCCTGCTGAATGCCACGACGCTGGTGTCGCTGGCGCGCTCGGGCCAGCTGCTGCCCGGCTGCAACCTGCCGATCATCCCGGACCAGAGCGTCATCACCACGATCCTCATCGTCATCACGCTGACGGCCGGCACCGGCCTCATCATGTGGATGGGTGAACTGGTGACCGAGAAGGGCGTCGGCAACGGCATGTCGCTGCTGATCTTCACGGCGATTGCTGCGGGCTTCCCCACCTCACTGGGCGCCATCTGGACCGCGCAGGGCCCGGGGACGTTCTTCATCGTCATCATCATCGGCCTGCTGACCGTTGCCCTGGTGGTGTTCGTGGAGCAGTCCCAGCGCCGCATCCCGGTGCAGTATGCCAAGCGGATGATCGGACGCCGGACTGTGGGCGGCACCAGCACCTACATTCCGATCAAGGTGAACATGGCGGGCGTCATTCCCGTCATCTTCGCCTCCTCGATGCTCTACCTGCCGGCGTTGATCTCCCAGTTCAACCAGCCGAAGGCGGGGGAGTCCATCCAGCCGTGGGTTGAGTGGATCAACAACAACCTGACCCGCGGGGACCACCCCATCTACATGGCGCTGTACTTCGCCATGATTGTGTTCTTTACCTACTTCTACGTCGCGATCACCTTCAACCCTGAAGAGGTCAGCGACAACATGAAGAAATACGGCGGCTTCATTCCGGGTATCCGTGCCGGCAAGCCGACCGCGGATTACCTGCAGTACGTCCTGTCGCGCATCACGCTGCCCGGAGCCTTCTACCTTGGCTTCGTGGCACTGATCCCGCTGGTGGCGCTCGTGCTGATCAACGCCAACCAGAACTTCCCGTTCGGTGGCACCTCGATCCTGATCATGGTGGGCGTTGGCCTGGAAACCGTCAAGCAAATTGACGCGCAGCTACAGCAGCGTCACTACGAAGGGCTATTGCGATGACCAGAATGTTGATTATCGGACCTCCGGGTTCGGGCAAGGGCACGCAGGCGGAACGCATCTCGGAACGCCTCGGCGTCGTTGCGATCTCCACCGGCGACATCTTCCGCGCCAACGTCAAGGGCGAGACTCCGCTCGGCGTTGAGGCCAAGAAGTACATGGACAACGGGGATTTCGTTCCGGACAGCGTCACCAACAAGATGGTCCGCGACCGTCTCAGCGAGGCCGACGTCGAGGACGGCTTCCTGCTGGATGGCTACCCCCGCACCACCGCCCAGGTTGACTACCTGGACCAGATCCTGGCCGACGGCGACCAGAAGCTGGACGTCGTCCTGCAGCTCACCGCCGATGACGAGGAACTCGTGTCCCGCCTGCTGGGCCGCGCGAAGGAAACCGGCCGCAGTGACGACAACGAAGCCGTCATCCGTCACCGCCTGGACCTCTACCACGAGCAGACCGAAGCTGTTGTGGCCAAGTATGCCGAACGCGGCATCCTGACCCAGGTTGACGGCATCGGCCAGATCGATGAAGTCACCGACCGCGTCATGCAGGCCATCAAGGAAGCTCAGGCCGCCTGATATTAGTTCCAACGCTGCGAGGCTCCTCCCGGACCACTGGGAGGGGCCTCCGGCTTTTAGCCCCGCGCTTTTAGCCCCGCGCTTTTGATCCCGGATCCGGTGACCAGCCGGGCAGGGGCACACTGAGAGGAAACACCGCTGATGGCATTCGGCCAGCCACGGATTGAATACAAGACCAACGCCCAGATGCGCACCATGCACGAGGCAGGGCTCGTGCTGAGCCGCGCCCTCGATGCGGCAGTGGCCGCAGCTGTCCCGGGCGTCACCACCCGGCAGCTCGACGAGGTCTTCGCGGCAGTGCTGCTGGAGGCCGGCGCCAAGTCCAACTTCCTGGGCTATCACGGGTTCCCCGCGAGCATCTGCACTTCCGTGAACGAGGAAGTGGTCCACGGCATCCCGGGGGACAAGGTCCTGCAGGACGGGGACATCATCTCCATCGACGGCGGGGCGATCGTCAACGGCTGGCACTCGGACTCCGCCCGGACGGTCATTGTGGGAACGCCGGACCCGGAGGACCAGCGCCTCTCCGACGTCACCGAGGCCGCCATGTGGCACGGAATTGCCGGCCTGGCCAAGGGCAAGTTCGTAGGGGACATTGGCGCGGCCATCGACGACTATGTCTCGTCGGTGCCGGGCAAGCCCCTGGGCATCCTCGAGGACTATGTGGGCCACGGCATCGGTTCCGAGATGCACATGGCCCCCGATGTGCTGAACTACCGCACCAGCCACCGCGGACCGAAGATCCGTCCCGGCCTGTGCCTGGCGATCGAGCCGATGCTGGTGCGCGGCGGCATCGAGACGGCGGTCCTCGAGGACGACTGGACCGTGGTCACCACCGACGGCAAGCGCTCCTGCCAGTGGGAGCACTCCGTGGCTGTCCACGAGAAGGGCATCTGGGTGCTCTCGGCGCCCGACGGCGGCGCCGCGAAGCTGGCACCCCTCGGCGTGGTGCCGGTCCCGATCCCCTGAGCTTTTAGCTGGGCGACACGCAAAATCCCTGGCGACACCGGAATTCCGGTGTCGCCAGGGATTTTGCGCGTCATGGGGAAGTATCTGCGTCGCCGTGTCAGCTCGCGGGGCAGAATGGGAGCCATGGAAGCGAGCGACGGAGCCAACGAAGCAGCCGGGGCGCAGGGACAGATCACCGATGTGCCCGGTATCCGGGTGGGTCACCAGCAGAAGTACGACGGCGGGTGGCTGAGCGGGGTGACTGTGGTCCTGCCCCCTGCGGGGACAGTAGGTTCGGTGGACGTCCGCGGGGGAGGGCCCGGCACCCATGAGACCGATGCCCTCGACCCCACGACCCTCGTGTCCACAGTGGACGCCGTGGTACTCACCGGCGGCAGCGCGTACGGACTGGTGACAGCGCACGGTGCCCAGCGCTGGTGCGAGGAGCAGGGCAGGGGCTTCGCCGTGCTCGGCGGGGTCGTGCCCATCGTTCCGGCCGCCGCGATCTTCGACCTCGGCCGCGGGGGCGATTTCGGCGCCCGCCCGGATGAGGCCATGGGCTACGCCGCAGCAGAGGCGGCAGGCGCGCAGACGGAAGGGCACGACGTCGAACGCGGCAACGTGGGTGCCGGCACCGGTGCGGTCATAGGACGCGGCAAATACAAGGGCGGAGTGGGCACGGCGTCGGCCACCCTGGATAACGGCATTGTCGTCGGGGCGCTGGCAGTGGTGAATGCCCTGGGCCTGCCGCTGCTTGGGCCTGCCGGAACCGGGCCTTTCGGTGCAGGCGATTTCGACGGGCTCAATCCGCCGCCCCTGAACACCTCGCTTGTGGTCGTCGCCACGAATGCGGTGCTGGACACCGCCGAGTGCAATCGGACCGCCTCCGCCGCCCATGCAGGGCTGGCCCGGGCGCTGAATCCGAGCCACACCCTGGCCGACGGCGACACCGTGTTCTGCCTCGCCACCGGAGCCCAAGAACTGGACAGGAGTACGGAAGCCGCCCGGCAGATAAGTCTCATTACCCTGCAGAGTGCGGCAGCCGACGTCGTACGTTTGGCCATCCTGGATGGGGTCAGCAGCGCCCGGGCGGTGACAACACCTGCGGGGGAATTTGGTGCATACCCGGGCAATGTGCGCTAACATGGCTGGATTTAACTTTCCGGGCGTAATGCCGTAGAGTTGCATGTTGGTTGTCTGCCCTGCCACGCCCATTTGCGGGCCGGAGGGCGACGGTCAATCAAATCAAAAACGTCCGCAGTCATGCCCGGCGCCCGCCGGAGGTCTGCGGCAAACAACAGTTAGCGGAGGATATGGCCAAGAAGGACGGGGTCATTGAGATCGAGGGCGTAGTGACTGAGGCGCTGCCCAACGCGATGTTTCGTGTTGAGCTCACCAACAAGCACGTGGTCCTCGCACACATCTCTGGGAAGATGCGCCAGCACTACATCAGGATTCTTCCTGAGGACCGCGTAGTGGTGGAGCTGAGCCCTTATGACCTGACACGTGGTCGTATCGTCTACCGCTACAAGTAAACGTTGGGCGGCCAAGGCATCAGCCTAAGGCCGGTTCATCGGACCAACTGCTATCACGCAAAGGAACGCCATGAAGGTCAAGCCGAGCGTCAAGCAGATCTGCGAAAAGTGCAAAGTGATCCGCCGTAACGGCCGGGTCATGGTGATCTGCGAGAACCCGCGCCACAAGCAGCGCCAGGGCTAATTCCCTCCGGGGAATCCCTGGGTTGCTAACCCACGCAAGTAAATAAAGGCAGCACAAGCTGAACTGGGACGTATGGGCCCGGACAGCTAACCCCCGGTCGGAGGCTGGGGCCGCACTGAAAGTGCGGGTGTACTGCCTACGACCTCCGGTTTATTCAAGGAGTACCGCCACTATGGCTCGTCTCGCTGGCGTAGACATTCCCCGCGAAAAGCGGCTGGAAATTGCGCTTACTTACATCTACGGCGTGGGCAAGACCCGTGCACACGAAACCCTGGCTGCCACCGGCATCAGCGCTGACGTTCGGGTCAAGGACCTGACGGACGCGCAGCTGGTAGAGCTGCGTGACTACATTGAAGGCAACTACAAGGTTGAGGGTGACCTTCGCCGCGAAGTAGCAGCAGATATCCGCCGCAAGGTTGAAATCGGCAGCTACGAAGGCCTGCGTCACCGCAAGGGCCTGCCCGTACGCGGTCAGCGTACGAAGACCAACGCTCGTACCCGCAAGGGCCCGAAGCGTACCGTCGCCGGCAAGAAGAAGGCCCGCTAAACCGCATTTGCCTAACGGCAACTGTGGGATCAGCACGGCCTTCCCCCAAATAACTTTCTGTAGGAGAAGAAATGCCCCCGAAGACTCGTGGCGCGGTTCGCAAGCCGCGTAAGAAGGACAAGAAGAATATCGCGCTTGGCCAGGCGCACATCAAGAGCACGTTCAACAACACCATCGTGTCCATCACGGACCCGACCGGTGCTGTGATCTCTTGGGCTTCCGCCGGTGAGGTTGGATTCAAGGGCTCGCGTAAGTCCACCCCGTTCGCTGCGCAGATGGCTGCCGAAGCCGCCGCCAAGCGTGCACAGGAGCACGGCCTGAAGAAGGTTGACGTGTTCGTCAAGGGACCGGGTTCCGGACGCGAAACCGCCATCCGTTCGCTGCAGGCTGCCGGCCTCGAGGTTGGCTCCATCCAGGACGTCACCCCCGCCGCGCACAACGGCTGCCGTCCGCCGAAGCGCCGCCGCGTCTAAGTACTTTTCGCCGCTTGGAGCTTGCCCGGACCCGTTTCGGGTCCGGGCAAGCCCAGCGCGTTAAGTCTTCAGACCGATTTTCCACCACCTGTGTTGCGTCATATAGCGGATGCTCGCCGAAAGGAAACCTAAGTGCTCATTGCACAGCGCCCCACCCTCTCCGAAGAGGTAGTCTCCGAAAACCGCTCCCGTTTCATCATTGAACCGCTGGAGCCGGGCTTCGGTTACACCCTCGGAAACTCCCTCCGCCGTACCCTGCTCTCCTCCATCCCCGGTGCCGCTGTAACCAGCATCCGGATCGATGGCGTGCTGCACGAGTTCACGACGGTTCCGGGTGTCAAGGAAGATGTCACCGAGATCATCCTCAACATCAAGAACCTGTCCGTGTCCTCCGAGCACGACGAGCCGGTTGTTGCTTACCTGCGCAAGCAGGGCCCCGGAGTCGTCACCGCCGCGGACATCGCTCCGCCGGCCGGAGTCGAGTTCCACAACCCGGATCTGCACATTGCCACGCTGAACTCGAAGGGCAAGTTCGAACTCGAACTGACCATCGAGCGCGGCCGCGGCTACGTTTCGGCAGCTCAGAACAAGTCCGGCGATGCAGAGATCGGCCGTATTCCGGTTGACTCCATCTACTCGCCGGTGCTGAAGGTTACTTTCCGCGTGGAAGCCACCCGTGTTGAGCAGCGCACCGACTTCGACAAGCTCATTGTCGACGTCGAGACCAAGCAGGCCATCGCCCCGCGCGATGCCGTTGCTTCCGCTGGCACCACCCTGGTGGAACTGTTCGGTCTGGCCCGCGAGCTGAACACCGCAGCTGAGGGTATCGAAATCGGCCCGTCGCCGACGGATGCTGCCCTGGCAGCAGACATGGCTCTGCCGATCGAGGATCTGGACCTCACCGTCCGTTCCTACAACTGCCTCAAGCGTGAGGGCATCCACACCGTGGGTGAACTCGTTGCCCGCTCCGAGGCTGACCTGATGGACATCCGCAACTTCGGTGCGAAGTCCATCGATGAGGTCAAGGCAAAGCTGGTTGAACTGGGTCTGTCCCTGAAGGACTCGCCTCCCGGTTTCGACCTCGCCGCCCGCGCCGCAGCCATCGAAGAGGACGACGCCGCGTTCAGCGACGACGAGCTCTAACAAGCAGATCTTGGCCGAGGGGCTGGCCCGCACCGCGTTGTGCGCAGCCCCCGGCTTCCATATGAGGAGAAACAATTATGCCTACCCCCACTAAGGGTCCGCGCCTCGGAGGCGGCCCGGCTCACGAGCGTCTGATGCTCGCGAACCTGGCTTCCGCACTGTTCGAGCACAAGCGGATCACCACCACGGTCACCAAGGCCAAGCGCCTGAAGCCGTACGCAGAGCGCCTGGTCACCTTCGCCAAGCGTGGCGACCTCGCTTCCCGCCGCCGCGTTCTCGGCCTGATCAGCAACAAGGGCGTCGTCCACGAGCTGTTCACCGACATCGCCCAGGCTGTGGAGAACCGCAACGGCGGCTACACCCGCATCACCAAGATCGGCAACCGTAAGGGCGACAACGCTCCCATGGCTGTCATCGAACTGGTTCTCGATCCGGTTTCCGCCAAGCAGGCTGTTGTAGCCGAGGCCACTCAGGCCGCCGCCGCTGCTGCTCCGGCCGCCGAGGAAGCTCCCGAGGCAGAGGTCGTTGAAACCGAAGCTGCAACCGAAGAGGCTCCCGCCGCTGAGGAAGCTGCTGCTGAGGAAGCTCCGGCCGAAGAGGCTGCTGCTGAAGAGGCTCCGGCCGAGGAAGCCGCCGCTGACGAGGCTGCTGCCGACGAGGCCAAGGACGCGAAGTAATTCGCTAAATCCTTCGCATAGACTTAAGTCTATGAACCACCAAAAACCCGTTGCCCCCGTTTTGGGGGGCGGCGGGTTTTTGCGTATCCGGCTGGATTTGGCGTACGACGGCGGCCCGTTCAGCGGCTGGGCAGTGCAGCCAGGATTGCGTACCGTTCAGGGAGTCCTGGAGGGCGCGCTGGAGCTGCTGCTCCGCCGCCAGGTGCGCGTGACGGTCGCCGGGCGCACCGACGCCGGCGTGCACGCCCGCGGCCAGGTGGTCCACCTCGACCTCATGGAGGCCGAGTGGCTGGGACTGAGCCGTGGCGCGGCAGTCGATCCCGCCGTCGCCCTTCTCCGCCGCCTGCGGGGGACGCTGAGCCGTGGGCTGGGGGACCAGACCGGCGCCATTGTGGTGCACCGCGCTGCCGTCGCCCCTGAGGGCTTCGACGCGCGGTTCTCCGCCCTGTGGCGCCGCTACAGCTACCGCATCGCGGACGGGCTGGAGATGTGGGATCCGCTCAGCCGCAATGACACGCTGTGGCACAAGGCCCCGCTGGACGTGGATCTGCTGAACGAGGGCGCGTCACAGTTGCTGGGCCTGCACAACTTCCTGTCCTTCTGCAAGCCGCGGGAAGGCTCCACCACCGTCCGGGAGCTGCAGCGGTTCGAGTTTGCCCGCGGGCAGGACGGTGTCATCGTTGCCACCGTCCAGGCCGACGCGTTCTGCCACAACATGGTGCGTGCCCTGGTGGGGTCGGCTCTGTATGTGGGCGAGGGACAGGAGCGCCCGGAGTGGCTGCACCAGCGCCTGCTGGCGAGGAAGCGCGACGCCCGTTCTGTCCTGGCCGCGCCGCACCCCCTGGTGTTCGAGGAAGTGGCCTATCCGTCCGACGACGAATTGCTGGCCCGGGCGGAGCTCACGCGGGCGCTGCGCGAGTAATTTCCTTCCTGGTGACGCCGTGTTGCAGGACATGAGGGTGGTCCCTCGTTTAGGCGCACGCGGCCAGTAGGCTGGGACGCAGTCTTAAATCATGCGGTCCTTACAGGGGGTAAGGGATGAATGATCGTCGCGTCGTTGTGGTCATCGAGCGGGATGAGGAAGTCCGGTCGCTTTTGCGTGCCACGCTCGGGGAAGCAGGCTTCGACGTGCACTGTGCTGCCACCGGGGAATCCGGGGTTGCGCTGGTGCGTGCCAAGCAGCCCGACACTGTCACGCTGGACCTGGTGCTTCCCGACATGGGCGGCTTCGAGGTGCTTAGGCGCATCCGCGAGTTCAGCCACACCTACGTCCTGGTTGTCACAGGGCGGAATGACCTTGGGACGACGCTCCGGGCCTTTGACTCGGGGGCTGACGACTACATGGTCAAGCCCATCCGACCACGGGAGCTCCGCGTCCGCGTTGATGGCATGCTGCGCCGGCCCCGCGAGCTGACCGTTCCGCCAATCGTGACGCCCCGGGAACCGCCGCTGGTTTCCCCGCGGCTCCGGGCGCGGCGGCCGGCACGCCAGGTCCCGCCACACGTCCCGTCCCAGATCCCGGGCGCGGCGGCGTTACTGGCCGGAGCCAAGGGCCCCGCGGCAGCCCAGGGCCATGCGGCAGCCCAGCACGCGTTGGCACCCAAGGGCTACGAGCACAAGGGGCTGGCGATCGACTGTGCAACGCGGGCCGCAACCCTCGGCGGCCGTGCCCTGCAGCTGACCCGGACCGAGTTCGACCTCCTGCACATCCTGCTCCAGCACGGCAGCGGCGTGGTCACCAAGTCGGAACTCGTGGGGCTTCTGGGCCTCGTGAAGCGGGACGCAGGCGACCCGGGAGCCGGGATCACCGGGACTCGGGACCCCGGCCGGATCATCGAGACCCACATCGGCAACCTGCGCCGAAAGCTCGGGGACGACGCCAGGCGGCCACGCTGGCTGAAGACGGTCCGCGGGGTCGGCTACACCTTGGCGTAGAGCTATCTGGCGCGCCCGGATGCGCCCCTTCAAACGGGGGACACGCCGCTCAGGTTACAAGAAAATAACAAGGCTGCGGGAGCACCGTTAAAGCATGAAATCACTAACAAGCGACGACGTTGTCGCAGTCCGTGGCGTTCTTACCGATACGCATCCGGTTGATTTCTATGCGCTTGGCGTCGCGGGGGCGATTGACCGTTTGGCCAGCCCGCTGCGCGAACGCGGGATCACCGTGCACCTCGAGGCGCCCCATCATGGAATGGAAGTGGACAGGAAGTCCGCCACGCTGCTCTACCGGGCGGCGCAGGAGCTCCTGAGCAACATCCATAAATACGCCGAGGCGTCCTCCGTGACCATTCGGCTTTGGTGTGTCTGCCGCTCCGGGGACTACCACGCTATTCAGCTCCGCGTGACCGACGACGGCGGCGGCTTCGACGTTGAGGCCGCCACCCATGGCAGGCACTCGGGCATGGGGCTGCGGCTTATGCGCCTGGCCGTGACGTCCGCGGGCGGACAGCTGAGAATCGAGTCGTCCCCGGCCACGGGTACGTCCGCAACGATGACCTTGCCGCTGGACTAAGCTCCGGGGGTTCGGGACTCGGGCGGTCGCCCTTTCGGCTTCTTCTTTCACGCTGCTGTGAATGATGACCGATATGGCCCTGAATCCACCGGCAATCGTGGCGCGAGATGGTCGCGGGCCACTTGGTGCTCCTCACCATCAAGGGCTTCGGGATCCTCCGATGATCCGGGCCCTTGGCAACGGGCAACGTCTGAGTGGCCGTCGAATCCGATGAGGTCGTCGGGATCGTCTGGCTGATCCGGAGGTTCGGGCCAGTCGGGCGGCTCTGGGAAGTCTTGGTCGGGCAGCAGGTCGGGCCAGCCGGACGGCTCGGGCAGGTTTTGGCCGGTTGGCGTCTCCGACCGATCCTGGTCGGGTGGCACGTCGAACCAGTCCGGCGGTTCCGGACAGTCTTGGCCCGGTAGCTCTGGCAAATCTTGTTCCGGTGGCAGTTCCGGGCAGTTTTGGCCGAGTTGCGACTCTGGCCAGATCGGTGGTTCCCAGTCCTGCTGTTCGGCGGGGTAGTGGCGTCCCGCCGGGGAGATCCAGCCGGGTGGCGTATCACGGGTGGCGCCGACCGGTTTCCACGCCGTGGTGTGCTTGAGGCGATGGTGCTTGGGACAGGGCTGGCCGAGGTTGGCGACGCCGGTGCCGCCGCCGTCGGCCCAAGCGAGGATGTGGTCGGCGTCGTTGTCGAGGGAGTGGTTGTTGCAGCCGGGGAAGGTGCATTTGGCGTCCCGCAGCCGGAGCCATTGGCGCATGGGTTTGGTGACCCGGTAGCTGGTGCGTCCGATCTCCAACGGTGCCCCGTCCCGCGGGTCGGTCAGTACCCGCAGGAACGATGTTGCGCCGTTGGCGACGAGCCGGCGGGCCATGGAGGCCGGGATCGGCCCGTACCCGTCGAGCACGGCCGGTTCGTCGGTGTGGCCGAGCAGCGAGAACACCGGAACCGTGACCAGGACCTGCGCTGCCGGGGACGGAACATGACCGGCAGACACAGAACCACCTGGGGCGTCGCCGGCTGAAACAGAACCGGCTGAAACAGAGCCGGCCAACACAGGGCCTGGGTGCGTGCCGCCAGCGCCCTTGCCAGGCGTGAGCATCCATGCAGAGGCGACGTCGGCCCGCAGCTGCGTCAGGGTCCGGGTTTCGGTAGGCCCCTGAAGCCCACGCGCCGCGGCGGTGGCGCGGTTCCAGATTCCGGCGGCCTGGTCCGCGGGCAGATACGCCGATATCCAGGCCATACTGTCACGGTCTGGGGTGTACTCCAGCCGCCGGTCCTTGGCACTGTTCCGGTGGCGGGTTTCGATGCTGTCCTGGTGGTGCCGTTCCCGCCAATACCGTGCCCTGGCCCGGAACCTCGCCGGTGTCAGTTCTCCGGCCGGGCAGCCGCGTGCCGGGTTGGGGGCGTCCGGGTCCAGGAAGTGCGCTTCCAATGCCCCGGCGGCTTCGGGTGACAGGCCGTCGGTTTCGTCGCACATGATGCGCCCGTGCTGCCAGGACAGTGTCCCTGACCCTATCCCGGTCAGGGTCAACGGCAGATCTGTACTCAGCCTGGCGGACTCGGTCAGGAACCGTGCCGCCGCGCCGTCGCTGACGGTCAGTGCACAGGCTACCGACGCGGTCACCGACATCTCCCGGGCGGCACGGGCTGACGGGCGCTCATCCGGTGGCGCCATCGCCTCCTCCGCGGCAGCGATTCCGGCCGCGCAGTGCACCTTCACGGACGCCAGCCGGGCTTGCATCCCGGCCACATTGGTCAGGCCGTCCAGGAATGCATCCGCCTGCCCCTGGAGTGGATCCGCCTGCCCGGGCACCGGGTCCGTGCCCGCCGGCCCCGGGTCAGCAACCCTGCGGAGCTCGGCGGCCAGCGCTAAGGCAGAGGCACCGATGGCCTCCAATGCCTCCGCAGCAGCCGCACTGTGTTCCATACCGAGAGCATGCCACCGGCCTGCTACAAAAACGACGCTGCCCTCCGCCTATGTGGAAAAACAGGGCCTATGTGGAAAACAGAGTCGTTCTGGAAAACCAGAAGCGACGTAGACCCGCGTTACGACTCGGGGGTTGCCTCTGCCGGCAGCGTGAGGGTGAATGTGGTGCCCGCACCTGGCTTGCTCTCGCAGGAGATGGCACCGCCGTGCCGCTCCACGATGGTCTTGGTGATGGACAGACCCAGCCCCACCCCGGGAATGGCAGCCTGGCGTGCCGCCTGGCTGCGGAAGAACCGGGTGAAGACGCGCGACGTTTCCTCTTCGCTGATGCCCATGCCGGTGTCCTGGACCTTCAGCTGCACCCAGGAGTCACGACGCCGCGCACTCACGGTGACCTTGCCGCCGTCGGGAGAGTATTTGATGGCATTGGACACCAGATTGTCCAGTGCCTGGCCGATCCGCAGCGGATCGGCGTGCGCCCACAGGGGAGCCGGGACGTCAGTGGCGAGGGAGACATTGCTGGCATCGGCCTGGGCCTGCACCGAACCGATGCTGTTCTCGATCAGCCCGGCGAGGTCGGTCCGGCGGGGATGCACAGCGAGGACCGCAGACGCCGACACCAGAAGCTCGGAGACCAGCGCGAGCAGCCGTTCGGCATTGCGCTGCACCACTTCCAGCCGGTGCACGGAATCGGGGGAGAGGCCGTCGGCTTCGTCCAGCACCAGGTCCACGTTGCCCACGACCGACATCAGCGGGCTGCGGAACTCGTGTGAGACGTTGGAGATCAGCTCTTCCTTGGCGGAGAGCGCCTCCACCAGCCCCGTGACGTCACTGTAGACGATGACCGCCCCGCTGAACCCGCCGTCGTCGTTCTTGATGATCCGCGCAGCAGTGGCGACAGCCCGTTGCGCGGATCCCTCGCCCAGCCACACAAGATAATCGGCGAAAGTCTCGCCGGCAACGGCGCGGTGGATGGGGCGCTTGTCCAGCGGAAGCGGGGTCACCCGGTCCTGGCCGAACATGAGCTGCTCGGCTTCCAAAGGCTGAACCATGCCGGCAGGGGCCGCCGCCTGCCTGAAGGTTTTCTGCTGGTCGTTGACCAGCACCTTCTGGCCGTCGGCATCCACGGCCACGATGCCTACATCCGTGGTGTCCAGAATGGTCTTAAACAGCCGTTCGCGGTTCCTGCTTTCCACGAGCAGTTCGCGGAGTTCGGCGTCCTTCTGCTCCAGCCTTTTGCGCTGCAACCGTACATTGGCGCCGGCGAACCTGATGGCCACCGAGACGGCCACCATCATTAGCGGCAGCAGAATTGCCGTGGCAATGTCCGAAGGTGAAATCTTGGGAAACTTTTGGACAAGCGTGGGAATGCCGATGAGTAGCGGGCCGATAAAGCTCAGGAATACGGTGGTGCGCGGGAAGTTGTCGGAGCTGGAAAGCCAGATCACCGGAAATATCGCCAGAACTCCAAGTCCTGCCACCGCCGGAACCGCGCCGTTGCGGGCGAGGCCGATGACCACCATGTCGAGTAATGGAATTAGCAGGTAGGCGTTGGGAGGCAGCCGTTCCCAGGGGACCAGAAAGCAGCCGAGAAAGGTGGCAACCATCATGACAATGGCGGCGATAAACACGCCGCTCTGGATGAGGGTAGGCCACACTGCGGGGGCGGCAATCGCCAGCACGGCGAGAATGACCGTTACTGGGAGCTGGCAGAGCGCTACCTGGACGCGGGGCTTCAGGCGGCGGAAGAATCGGTCCGTGTCGCGGACCAGCACCTGCTCACCCAATGCGGCTGCGCCCGGTACTCGCCTGCACTTCCGAATTCCGGGGCCACTCGTGGTTAAACGAACACATGAAGCCCATTATGCACAGCTATTCTTCGGTATTTGGAGGGCACGGCACTACTCTCCGGTGTGAGCCGAAAACATATGGGCAATTTTCGCTCTTTGGGCCCTACTTCGTTGTAGCGTAGGTTATCTGGTAACGCTTACCGCATTGCGCTGGGCTGTGCGGTGGTTTTTACCTGGATTGAGGTACTGGTGGGCGATCTTGGTGTTGCCGTTGTTATCGAGGATGACGTTGATGTCAGGAATCTCCTCGACGCGGTTTTGCAGCAGGCTGGATTTGAGGTGCACTCGGCCGGGAACGGCCGTGACGGGGTTGATGTGGCCAGGCAGCGCCAGGCAAACGTAATAACGCTCGACGTCGGTCTGCCGGACATTGACGGTTTCGAGGTCCTTCGCCGCATCCGGCAGTTCAGTGATGCCTACGTCGTGATGCTCACCGGCCGGGGTGACGAACTGGACACCATTACCGCGCTCCAGGGCGGCGCCGACGACTACATCGTCAAGCCCTTCCGGCCGCGCGAGCTGCGGGCCCGGATATCGGCCATGCTGCGGCGGCCCCGAGTGGCCGGCGGCTCCGCTGGTGAGGGCGCTGCATCTTCGGGCAACTCCGTTACCCCAGCTTCTGCTGCCTCGCGCCGGAGCACTGTATTGCAGCACAACGGGCTGGCGCTCGATACCGAAACCCGGACCGTTGCCCTCCGAGGAACGCCCCTGGGGCTGACCCGGAGCGAATTCGATCTGTTGCACGAGCTGCTGAGGGGAACTGGCGCAGTGCGCACCCGCGCCGATTTGGTGCGCGTGGTGCGGGGCGAATATTACGGCGAGGACACCTACATCAGCGAGGCCGACGAACGGGCCGTAGAAGTCCACATCGGCAACCTGCGGCGCAAGCTCCGGGAGGACCCCCAGGACCCGCGCTGGCTGGTGACCGTACGCGGCGTGGGTTACCGGTTGGCTCCGAAGCGGGCGGAGTAGACGGCCCTTTCCGGGCCGGGCCTCAGACCTCAGGCGGCAGGTAGCCCAGCTTCAGGCCGCTGACGGTCTCGTCGCCGGTGAGCGCCACGCAGGGGAGCATGTCCCGGGCAGCGGCCAGATCGCCTCGCTTGACGAGCCTCTCCAGATCCACCGCCAGCTTGGCCAGCCGCGAGGCACCCACCATCAGGGCAGAGTTCTTCAGGCTGAGGACGGCGTCCATGGCGGCCTCGGCGTCGTCGTCCTCGACTGAGGCTTCCAGGTATGTCCGGCGCTTGTTCCAAATATTGATGTAGTCCCTGGCGAAGTTGTGGGCTATGCCGGTGCTGCCCATGTCTTCTTCAAGCTCGTGAAGGACGTCAAGATCCAGAACGGGCAAGGTGGCACTCTCCGATTCGTTGTGGTGCACGCCCCCATCAGACGCCGATAGCGCCGGGGAGCAGGCGCCGTTGGCGCTGCTGTCGGCTGCTTCGGAACCTGAAATGGACATGACTTAAGGCTACTTTCTGAGGTTGGGAAAACCCTGATTGAGCTTGGATCCTGTGGAAACCCTGCGGGTACCTTGTGTTGGGGTTAATCCTGCGGAAGCCTGCAGTTTACTGGTTGGCAAACGTCTCGATGGTGTTGATGACGGCCGGGCCGAGGATCGCGATGAACAGCACCGGGAAGATGAAGAACAACAGGGGGAACAGGATCATCACGGGGAGCTTCATTGCCTTCTCCTCGGCACGCTGGCGACGCTTTACGCGCATTACCTTGGCCTGGACCCGCAGGACCCGGCTGATGGCAATGCCGTAAGTGTCCGCCTGCACCACTGCCTGCACGAAGCTCCGCAGTTCGGGGATGTTGGTCCGCTCGGCCAGAGCGATGTAGGACTCCCGGCGGCTCCTTCCCACTTGCATGTCCTGCAGGGTGCGGACCAGTTCTTCCGCCAGCGGACCCTTGCCGTTCTCGCCGGCACGGGCCATGGCTCCTTCGAAGCCAAGGCCCGCCTCAACGGAAATCAGCATCTGGTCCAGGGTGTTAGCGAGCTCCAGCTGCATGGCCTTCTGCCGCTCCTGCCCCTTGCTGTACAGCATCAGGTCCGGGATGAAGTATCCCAAGAACAAGACGAAGATGCCCACTAGCTTCATAATCGGCGTCGTTCCAATGGAACTGATGTACAGCCCAAGGAGGCCACCGACAAGACCCAGCGCCGGCTTGGTGGCCAGCAGGCGCCCGAGCGGCATGGACGCCGGGCGGCCTGCCAAGGACAGCAGCCTATCCAGCTTGTGTACGTACCCGGCGGGCGTGAGACGGTGGCCGATTTTTTCGATGAGGCCGCTGTTCGGCTTCTTTTCCACCTCTGCCCGGTGAAGGCCACGGGTAAGGAGGTCCCGTGTGTTGGCCAGCCCCTTCCGGTCGATGGAGAGGATGGACCAGGCCAGGTACGCGAGGGGCAGGCAGATCAGGAGCAACGCTAAGAAAATCAAGGGATCCACAGTGGCCTCAGAATTTCAGGTCGATGATTTTGCGCATCCACAGACCGCCAACGGTCATCAGGATGACGGATGCCACGATCATGATCCAGCCGAGAGGATTGGTGAACATCTTGTTCATGTACCCCGGGTTGACCACGGAGAGCATGACCACGATGCCGATAGGAAGGGCCATAAGGATGTATGCCGAGAACTTTCCCTCCGCCGCAAGAGCCTTGATGTGCCCCTTGATCTCGCTGCGCTCGCGGATGGTCTCGTTCACCTGGTCCAGAACTTCCGCCAGGTTTCCACCTACCTCGCGGTTGATCTGGATGGCCTGCGAGATCCAGACGAAGTCCTCGTTCTTCATACGGTCCGCGGTGTCGTTAAGGGACACGAGCAGATCGCGGCCCAGGCTTGTCTCGGAAACAATGCGGCGCATCTCTTCGGACGTCGGAGCCTGCGACTCGTTCGCAGCGGCGTCGATTGCCCGCAGGATGCTATGGCCTGCCCGGAGGCTGCCGGAAAGCAGCTGAAGCGTGTCGCCCAGTTGCTCGTCGAACTTGGCCCGCCGCTTGCCGGACAGGAAACCCAGCACCAGATGGCCGACGAAGGGAGCTGCAATGACCAGCAGGATCGCCAACAGCGGCCCGGCGACCACAAGCCCAATAAGGGCACCAACGAAGGCACCCACCATGACCAGCAGAATGAACTCCGCCTGGCTGAGCCGCAGCCCCGCGTTCTCCAGTTGTTCGCGGTTGAAGTAGCGGACGTTCCTCCTGGCGAGGACGCGGTCGATGGACAGTACTGCGTTTCCGGCGAAGCGAGTGAGCTGGGAGTCTGCTTCGCTGCGGAAAGGACGACGCCGGTCAAGCGGCACTGTTGGGGTGCGCGGAATCAGCACCGCAACGCCGCCCAGCACCGCTGAAGCGACGACCAGAATGACTCCAAGTGTCACGATCATCAGAGTCAGTGCCTTTCCGGAGAGACAGGGGCCGCTCCGAAGACGCCGGCCGAGACATGGATTCCGAGGTCTTCGAAGCGGTCTATGAAGCGGGGGCGGATGCCCGTGGGTACAGGTTTGCCGAGGAACTTGCCGTGCTGGTCAACTCCGGCGGAGTAGTCGAAGACGAAGGCGTCCTGGAGCGTGACGATGTCGCCCTCCATGCCCTGCACCTCGGTGACATGCGTGATGCGACGGGTGCCGTCGCGGAGACGGGAGATCTGGACGATGAGGTTCACGGCGGAGGCGATCTGCTCGCGGATGGCGCGAAGCGGCAGATCCATGCCTGCCATGAGAACCAGGGTCTCCAGACGGGCGATGGCGTCACGGGGGGAGTTAGAGTGCACGGTGGACAGTGAACCGTCGTGGCCGGTATTCATGGCCTGCAGCATGTCCAGGGATTCCCCGCCACGAACCTCGCCCACCACAATCCGGTCGGGGCGCATACGCAGGGAGTTCCGGAGCAGCTCGCGGATGGTCACCTCACCCTTGCCTTCCGTATTCGGGGGGCGGCTTTCCAGCCGGACCACATGGTCCTGCTGGATCTGGAGCTCCACCGCATCCTCGATCGTGACGATCCGCTCGTTCGCCGGCAGGAAGGACGACAGGACGTTAAGCAGGGTCGTCTTGCCGGTACCCGTACCACCGGAAACGATGATGTTGAGCTTGGCCTTTACGCAGGCATTGAGAAGTTCAGCCATTTCCGGTGTCAACGTCCCGAAATCGATCAAGTTCTGAACGGTGAGGGGCGTCTTGCTGAATTTACGGATGGTCAGCGAGGAGCCGCCGACGGCGAGCGGCGGGATCACCGCGTTGACACGGGACCCGTCCTCCAAACGTGCGTCAACCAGCGGCGATGACTCGTCGATGCGGCGGCCCACCTTGGACACGATGCGCTCGATGACCTTCCGGAGGTGCTCTTCCGAGCTGAACCGCGAATCCGTCAGCGTAAGTTTTCCCTTGCGCTCGACGTAGATCTGGTCCATCCGGTTCACCATGATTTCGGTGACGGCGGGATCGTCCAAGAGACGCTGGAGCGGTCCGTAGCCCAGCACGTCATCCGCCACGTCGGCGACCAGGCGCGTCCGCTCGTCCGGAGTCAGCGGCACCTGTTCGGCATCGATGATCCGGATGAGTTCTTCGCGCGCGGTTCGGCGAAGCTCCTGCTCCGTGAGCGTTGAATCGTTGAAGCGTGCCCCCATGCGCTCAAACAGTGCCGTTGCGGCACGCTGCTTGAGCGCAGCGAAAACGTCAACGGGCTGCTGGGTCTTTGCCTTGAAGGGCTCCGACTGTACCGCCACGGACGGCTGGGCCGATTTTGCCTGTGCAGCCTGGCGCCGCCCCGATGCCGGGACTACTGGGACGCTGGGAGCCGCATGCGCTGACTGGGCCCGCGGCGCTCCATCCTCGACAGCAGGTGCTGTGGGGGCAACAGGTTTTGCGGCCGCGGAAGATGCGGCTTGCGCCTGCGCAGCAGCCGCCTGGGCGGCGGCCTCGGCCGCACGCCTCGCCGCACGCGTTTGGTACGTGGAGACGCCAGAAATCGGACGTGGTGCAGTGCCGCCAGATGTTGCGGTGGCAGGCTGGACCTGGCGCGGGGCAGCTGGCAGCGGCGAGGTCTGCATCACGGCGGCCGGAGCACGCGTCGGCGCTGGTGGAAGATGCAGAGGGGCACCCGGAACTTCGGACTTATGCTGCGCTGCCTGGAGGCGTTCAGAGAGCTTCATCTAGACCACCACCCGTCGGTGCGCGCTTCGCTGTTCCTTGGCGCTGGCGGCCGGACCAAGCCGGTGCACCAACTGGCTCAAACCTTTGGCGGCGGGATCTTTCTTGGCATCCAGCAGGACGGGCACGCCGCGGTTGGTCGACAAAGCCACGGCGCGTGAACGGGGGACGCTGACGTCCACGGGGGCTCCAATCGTAGATTCGATGTCTTGGACTGTCAGGCCGCACTTGGAATCGGCCATGTTCAGGACCACGTGCCGGCCTTCCGGCAGGATCTCCAACTGACGCAGGATGTCCATGCCGGAGCGGAGGCCACGGACACTGGGGATATCCATCGCGCTGACCCAGACCACGTCCGTGCATGCTTCCATGGCGGCCAGACCGATTTCGGGCAGGCCGGGCGCGGTATCCACCACGACGTACTGAAACTCTTCGGCCAGCTGTTCGAGCAGACGCGTGACCTGTTCCGGCGTGATGAAATCGGCGTCGACAGGGTTGAGGGGTGCACACAGGGCATAGATGCTGGCCGGGTGGACGGTGAGGAACGCCTTCAGCACCAGCGTGTCCTGGGCCGCCGCAGGCGATACGGCGTCCGTGACTGTGTGCTCCGGATTCAGGTAGAGTCCGGAGGCGACGTCACCGAACTGCAGGTCCAGGTCAACGAGCACCACGCTCATCGGGGCCAGCTTGCCGAGACCGACGGCCAGGTTGGTGGCGATTGTCGTCTTGCCTACGCCGCCCTTGGGAGAAAACACCCCAATGACGGCGCCTTTCTGATTCTCCGCCGGGCCCGGCTGGTCCATTCGGTGCCGGCTGGCGAAGGACTGGCAGGCACGCTCCAGCAGTACCCTAAGTTGCGCGGGATCAGCGGAAGGGCTGAGGACGTCGCGGACCCCAGCCCGCATGGCCTGCAGGATCAGCACCGGGTCCGGCTCGCTGACCAAAAGCACCATCAGGTCCGGAACCTGGACGTCCAGCACGGTGGCCAAGCGAAGGGCCTCTTCAATAGGAAGATCCGGACCGAGGATAAGGACCTCGGGCTGTTCCTGGTTCAGCTGGGCGAACAGGTCGTAGGGACCCGCGGGCAGGATGTTCGTGAGGAAGGTCTGGACACCGCCCTGCAGCCCGCCGGCCACCGCCTGACGGAGCCGGCTGTCAAAGTCCGCGTTCGGCGTGATCAGGACGAAGCGGCTCACTTGTATACCTCACTCCGCTGGATGATTCGGGGACCGCTGTCCTTCGCGTTGGTGGGCTCTTTGCTGAGCCACATTTTGGCGTACTCGGCAGCGAAGACGATTTTGGCGGCGTCTACGTCGTTAACGGCGACTGTGACCATGAGATTGCCGGTGGGAAGCGTGGTGTCCTGCGGATCCTGGGCATTCGGATCGGCGCTCGCAGTGGGCGTGGGCTGGGCCGTTGCAGCCGGCTGAGGAGCGCGTTGGACGGCCGTGACCAGTGCTTTGCGCACTGTGAGTTTGGTCGTCTCTGCATCCGGCTTATCGTCCTGGCCGCCCTTGTCGAGGTTGATGAAGACACCGACATGGTCACCAGGCGCGAGCCGTCCACCGACAACCCGGTCCGGCTCAAGCTGGAATGAAACTTCCTGGAGGCCCGCGGGAATCTGCGTGGAGCCTGCGGCTTTTACGTCTTCGGGTGCGACAAGACGCTCCGAAACGAGCTGCTCGCCGGGGACTAGTTCCACGGCGGCAACCTTGCCCTTGGAGGAGTCCAGCGACTTGAGCGTCGACCCGGTAACAGCCGATGCCGGTAGCTGCTTCGTTTCGAGGGAAGCTGTCATCGATTCCACGGGGGTGCCGGCAGGAATCGCCGTCTTTACAACGAGGACAGCTACTGGTTCAAGGTCCTTGACGGCTCGCTGGTCGGCGCCCTGCGCGTAATTAATAACGAGCATGGCTCCGACGAGGGCGAGGATTACTGCTGCCGCGCCGGCCAACAACCGAGACTTCACGAACTACTCCTGAACGAATTAATGGTGATGAATACGTCTGATTGTGCTGAATTAGCTCGTCAGTTCGACGATGGTGGCGCCGTCCGGATTGACCGGGCCTAAGGTATAGCCGTCGGCCAGGGAGACGTATTGTACGAATGTGCCGATGATGCCCCGGCACGGTTCGCGGCATTCCAAAGCGGACGGGACGTCGGGCGCTCTGTTTCGGAAGGTATACGGCAGTCCTGAGGAACCGAGCTTCCAGCCTTGAACTTTGAATGCAGCCAGCGTCGTTAGTCCATAGACAGCGTTAGTACCCGTTCCCGTCACAGCATTGAACACCGGCAGCAGTACGATGACATCTTTTCCCGATGTCATGTCTGCCGCCCAAGCGTTCAACGTGCCTTCGCAGTAGGGCGGTGGATTGTTACCAGTATCGCCGCCCGCCTTACTGGTTGAGATGTCGATGGCGGAGCCGCAGACACCTGAGTCCTGATTAAGACCGCCAAAACCGCCTTGGACAAACGCACCAGACGGGCCGTAGTTGCAGTCTGCATTAGCGTTCTTAGCGTGCAACTGAAGCAGTTGCATGACATTGGTTTGGCCACGCACCTGACATACGGAAACGGTGATGGGAAACGGAGTCGTGCCCTTGACTGGGCTCCCCCAGCGGACGCTTGACGTCGCATTCACCTCGGCGCTCCGAAAGCCAAGGACACCTGCGAAGAACAGCGATACAGAGTTTGCCGAAGCACCGGTTTCCTTGGCACCAACCGTAACTCTAACGGTGCGGTTAGTCCCATCCAGGGCAATGGACTTGACGTTGCTGGATCCGTCGATTGCGTTCTTATTCGCGAGGTCAGCAGCCATAGGTGTGGTGGCCGAGCAGTTAATAGTGTCGTTCCTGGCGCATTTCTGCGCCAGCATGAGAGCGGCTGAATCGGATCCGTTCTGTAATTGCGCCCGCTCTGCATAAAGCTTGGCAACGTCGATAGCCAAGGCCGCGAAACCAAGCATTACCACCATGACGATGGCGACGATGACGGCGACGCCGCCGTGTTCACTGTCCGCCGGCAATGCTATCCGCCGCATAGCATTGTTCCCTTTCCCTTCATGGCAAAGGGCCCAGCGATGCCAGTCATTGTGCTGAGGTTGTAGCTGATCGTGACTGTCACTTGGACCCCGGCCGAACAGGATGTTGGCGCAGGCGTCGTCGCCGGCACAGTTTGGAAGGCAAAAGCAACATTCGAATCTTGTAGCTTCGGACTAACAAGGCTTGCCGCGTTCTTGGCTGCGCTGAGCGCAGCAGTTGGGTTGTTATTGACCGCCATACTGCGGACTCCCTCACGGGCGGCGTTGGTAAGGGAGTTCTGAACGTTGTACGCCCTACCGAACTCCATAATGCCCAGCAGTATCATGATCAAGACTGGGGCCAGGATCGCGAACTCGACGGCCACGGCCCCGCGCTCCGATGCCTTGGCCATCAGTACCCTTCCGGAAATAGTTCTCGGTCGTGGTTCTTGCATAAACGGTGCTCTTGCCGGGTAGCGGAGACGACTTTTCCCGCTACCCGGCCAAGCAACATAGTGTCTTACAGGCAGGTTGCGGCAACCGCAGCGGTGTTGCCACTAGCGGGCACGGCCGCGGTGTAGGTCTTGCCGCCAACCTGGCAGGCGACTTTGTCGAATGTTGTCGTCAGGTTGCCGCCGAGCAGGGTGACAGCAACGATGATGACGACTGCGATGAGGGCGACCATGATGCCGTATTCGACAGCGGTTGCGCCCTTTTCGTCGCGACGGACCCTGGCAGCAGCGTTAGAGAAGAAAGCAAGCATTTTTTACTCCTGAGCGAGTGTTGGAAGCTGGTCCTTCACCAGCTCTGTAAAAAAGTTAGCAACGGAATTCCGCCTCGAGGCGGTTCTTTGCAGACTCCTGAGGCAACCTTTAGCGCCCTGCGTATTTCCTGCGCTTTCCCTGCGCAAACCTTGAACCTTGAAGCTTTCCCAGGGGTTAAAGAAATAGGGCCCTCCCGGTTTAAAGAACCGAAAGGGCCCTGCCAGCCGCCAAGCGCCTACCCCGCGAACAGTGAAATGAGGCTCATCACCGTCGGGCCCAGGACCACGATGAACAATGTGGGCAGGATGAAGAAGATCAGCGGGAACAGCATCTTCACGGGCATCTTCATGGCGTGCTCCTCGGCCCGCTGCTTCCGCTTGATCCGCATGTCCCCGGCCTGCGCTTTGAGCACGCCGGCGATGGCCACGCCGTACGTGTCGGCCTGGATCACTGCCCGGATGAAGCTGCGCACATCGGGCACGTCCACCCGCCCTGCCAGGGCGAGGTAAGCGTCCTTCCGGGACCGGCCCACCTGGATATCCTGGAGGGTGCGGATCAGCTCCTCTGCCATCGGGCCCTTGCCGTTGGTGCCGGCGCGGCCCATCGCCGCCTCGAACCCGAGGCCTGCCTGGACGGAGATGAGCATGTGGTCCAGGGCGACCGGCAGCTCCAAGCGGATCGCTTCCCGCCGCTTCTGTGCACGGTTGCGCACCAGAAGGTCAGGGGTGAAATAGCAGAGGGCTGTAAGTCCCACCACGATGAGGAAGCGCTGTGTCGACGGACCGCCGACAAAGAACAGGTACCCGACTACCGCGCCAGCGAAGGCTAGCAGCGGCTTGACCATGATGAGCCGGGCCAACGGCCAGTCCTTGGGCCGGCCGGCACCTGCGAGCTGCCTGTCCAGCCACGCGACGTAGCCCTTCGGCATGATGCGCTGGCTGGCGAGGATCAGCTTCTCGTTGACGCTGAGCGCCGGGCCCTTGGCCTTGGAGACCCGCCCGAGGTTTGCCTGGATGTTGCGGAGCCCCGCCCGGTCGCCGGTGAAGACAAACCACGTCATGACAGTCACAGGCACGACCACTGCCAGGATCGCCGCGTAAGCCACAGGCTGCATGATGACCACCTTCTTCCTAGAACTTGGGTTTGATGATCCGGCTGAGCCAGAATCCGCCAGCGGTGAGCAGCACGATTGCCGCGGCGATCATGAGGTAGCCGGGCAGGGTGCTGGTGAAGACCCGGGAGTACATCTCGTTGAAAAACGTCAGGCCGATGAACATCACAACAGGCAGAGCCATGAGGACGATCGCCGACATCCGGCCTTCCGCACTCAGAGCGCGTATCTGGCCGCGCACCTGGTTGCGGTCGCGGATAGTGTCGCCCAGATGGTCCAGCACCTCGGCCAGATCACCGCCCACCTCGCGGTGGATCTCGACGGCCTGGGAGATGGAGAGGAAATCCTCGCTCCTGGTCCGTCTGGCGACGTCCGCCAGGGCTTCGCCAAGGTCCCGGCCGATCCTGGTCTCGTTGACAATCCGCCCGAGCTCTTCGGACATGGGCGGCTGGCTTTCCTGCCCGGCCGCGTCCACCGCCCGCAGCAGGCTGTGGCCGGCCCGCAGGCCGCCGGAGAACATCTGCAACGTGTCTGGCACCTGTTGGTCAAACTGCCGACGGCGGCGCGCTGCGAGTGCATTGAGCAGCAGGTGCAGTCCCAGCGGGGTCAGGAGAGTCAGTAGGACAGCGGCGAACAGGCCGCCAAGGAAAAACCCGACGACGGCGGCCGTCAGGGTGATCACCCCGGCCATGATCAGGTAGTCGCCCGGTTCCTTCTTGAGTCCGCATTCATCCAGCCGGTCCTGGGTAAGCAGGCCCGTTCCGCGCTTCTTGAGGCCCTTGTTCAGCGCGCCTACGGCATGGTCGGTTAGCTTCGTCAGAGACGAGGGCGCCACAGGGACATCGGGCCGCCGGCGGGACATCGGAAGGCCCGAGTTTGGCCTGAGGGCGACGCCGAAAACCAGGAAGATGGCGAGGTACAGCAGCACCAGCGCCACTACGAAAATGCCGGAGTCGCCTGACACTGTCACCGCCCCCTTGGTGGCGCAACGCCGATGAGGGATGCCCCGAACACGGCGGGCGAGATCTCGATGCCGAGCTCAGCGAAGCGCTCGGTAAAGCGCGGCCGGACGCCAGTCGGAACAGGCTTCCCGAGGAAGCGGCCGTTGGCGTCCATGCCCGCCGAATAGTCGAATACGAAGGCGTCCTGGAGAGTGACGATGTCGCCTTCCATGCCCTGCACTTCAGTGATATGGGTGACCCGGCGCGAGCCGTCGCGCATCCTGGTGATGTGCACCACCAAGTTGACAGCGGAGGCCAGCTGTTCGCGGACGGCCCGCAGCGGGATGTCCATTCCTGCCATTAGCACCAAGGTCTCAAGCCTGGCTATGGCGTCCCGCGGCGAGTTGGCGTGCACTGTGGAGATGGAACCGTCGTGGCCGGTGTTCATGGCTTGCAGCATGTCCAGGCATTCGCCGCCGCGGACCTCACCCACCACAATCCTGTCCGGCCGCATGCGCAGCGAGTTCCGGACGAGGTCACGGATGGAAACCTCGCCTTTGCCCTCGATGTTCTGCGGGCGGCTTTCGAGGCGAATGACGTGCTCCTGCTGAAGCTGGAGTTCAACGGCGTCTTCGATGGTTACGATCCTGTCTTCAGCTGGGATGAACCCCGACAGCACATTCAGGAGGGTGGTCTTACCGGTGCCGGTGCCGCCGGAAACGATGATGTTCATCCGGGCGACGACGCATGCATGCAGGAGCTCGGCCATCTCGGGGGAGAGACTGCCGAGGGAAACGAGGTCATGGACCGTCAGGGCTTCCCGACCGAACTTCCGGATGGTCAGGGCTGGCCCGTTGACGGCCAGCGGCGGGATGATTGCATTGACGCGCGAGCCGTCCGCAAGTCGTGCATCCACCAATGGTGACGACTCGTCGATGCGGCGGCCCACCTTGGACACGATGCGGTCGATCACCCGGCGAAGCGCATCGTCCGACGTGAACTTCGTGTCTGTGGGCAAGATGCGGCCCTGCCGTTCCACATAGACCTGGTCATAGCGGTTCACCATAACCTCAGTGATGGACGGGTCGTCCAGGAAACGTTGGATGGGCCCGTGGCCAAGGACGTCGTCGATGATGTCTCGAATGAGCCGCTGACGCTCGGGGCCCGACAGCGGGACCTGCTCCTCGTCGACAACGATCTTCAGTTCATCCCGGACAAACTGGTGCAGTTCCTCGTCGTCGAGCGTGGAGTCAGTAAGCCGTGAACCCAACCGTTCAAAGAGCGTCTGGGTGGCCCGTTCTTTCAGGGCATTCAAGGCCTCGCTGGCAACGGACGCAACGGCTGGCATCTCCAGCGCTGCTGTGGCGGTCGCTGCCGAGCCCGCAGCCTGCTCCTCGTGCTTCTTGCCGAGGGTTGCGGCAGTCGGCTTCGGCTTGAAGACGTCAGCGGGCTGCGGCTTCTCGGGGCCGGGCTTGGGCTCGCCCCGGAGGTTCTGGAACCGGTCTGTGAGGTTCACTGGACTACCGCCCTTCTGTGCAGCTTCTTGTGGGGTCTTTCTTCCCAGTTGGGTTTGAAGCGCTCCACCAGTTGGCGGAGCCCTTTGCCGGCCGTATCCCGGCTCCCGTCCTGCAGGATGGGCACTCCCTTATTCGTGGAGTAGGGCAGCGTCTTGGAGCGGGGGAGTGCAACGTCCACAGGAGCCCCGATCGTGGCCTCGATGTCCTGCAGGGTGAGGCCGCCCCGGCGGTCCGTCATGTTCAGCACCACATGACGTTTCTCCGGAAGCAGTCCGAGCTCGGCCAGGATTTGGAACCCGGTCCGAAGGCCCCGGATGCTGGGAATGTCCATGCCGCAGATCCAGACGGCGTCCGTGGCCTGATCCAGCGTCGCGAGGACGTGCTCACCCAACCCAGGTGCCGTGTCCACCACGATGTAGTGGAACTCCTCTCGCAGCTGGCTCAGGAGCCGGCTGACCTGCTCGCCGGAAATTCTGTCCATCTCCACCGGATTTCGCGGCGCGCAGAGGGCGTAAATTCCGGCTGGATGGACGGTGAGGTACGCCTTGAGGACCATGGAGTCCTGGCTTGCGGCACCCACCACTGCATCCGTGATGGTGTGTTCCGGATCCAGCATCAACCCGCTGGCCACATCGCCGAACTGCAGGTCCAGATCCACAATCACCACGCTCATTGGAGCGGCTTTGCCAAGGCCCACGGCGAGATTGGTCGCCACGGTGGTCTTGCCCACGCCACCTTTGGGGGACATGACGGCGATGACCCGCCCTCCATCGCCGTGGTCGGCGTGCTCTGATGCCCCCGGGGCCAAACCACGACGGCGGCCCGCGGCGGCGAGGCTTGCCCGTTCCAGCAGGACGCGGATCGCGTCTGGGTCGGCGGCCGGGTCAAGAAGGTCCCGCACTCCCGAACGCATTGCCTGGAGGACTACTTCCTTGGTTTCAGGTACCACCAGGACAACGCTGATTTCGGGGTACTGCAGATCCATGACCGATGCGAGTTTCAGGGATCCGTCAACCGGCAGGCCGGGTCCGAGGATCAGTACCTCCGGGGGCTCACCGACGAGCTGCCTGAGAAAGTCCTGCGGACTTTCGGGCAGGTAGTCCGCCTGGAACACCCGCAGCGAACCATGCATGCCCGACACTGCCAGCTGGATGCGGCGTTCGAAGTCGGCGTTCGGGGTGATGAGGATAAAGCGGCTCATCGGAACAGCCGTCCGGTGTTCACGACCCCTGACGTGCCTTCTACCGCGTTGGCCGGCTCCTTGGACAGGTACACGCTTCCGAACTCGGTCGCGAAGACGATACGCTCGGCGTCGGCAGAGTTGCGGGCCAAGGTGATGAGGTAGGTGTCGTCCGACGGAGCAGACTTCTTCGAGGTGAGCGAACCCCTGGCCGAATCCTCCTGGGCGGCTGTCTCCTGGGACTTGGCTGTGCTGCCGTTGCTGAACTGGGCCGCCGTCACAAGGACCTTGTGGAAGGTCAGTTGCGTTTTGCCTGACTTTGCGGCGGAGTCCTCTACGGAGAGGAAGATGCCCACTGTGTCCCCGGCGGCAAGCGTTCCGCCAACCACGCGCTCTATGGGGAGCTTGAGGGTGATCTCCTGCATTCCCGTTGGGACCTGGACGCGTGCCGGGCCGAGGATGGAAGCCGCGTCCACCAAACGGGTGCTGAGGAGCTGCTCGCCCGGCATCAGGTCCACGGCGGCGACCTTCTGACCAACCTGGTTCAGGTCGGTCACCGCACCGGCGGCCACTGCCAGTTTTGGTACGTCTTTCCGGACGACGGCGCCGGCAGCCTTGTCGATTCCGGTGCCGGCCGTGATGGGTTTTTCAACCACATATACGGATTCGGTTTCAGTGTCCGCCAGTGCGCGTTTATCCGCATTTTGCACATAGTTGACCAGCAGGACAGTTCCGATAATTGCCACCAATAATGCGGCAATTCCTCCCAAAAGGCGGGTTTTCATTTTATCCCCCTAGCTAAGTGATTAGTTGGTGAGGCGAATGTAGACGGTTCCAAGATCGTCTCCGGTGCCTGCATTTCCTTCGAATGCATCAATGGACTCGAATTTCCTGAATTTGCCGATGATGCCTCGGCACGGATCCACGCAGGCAGTAGCCGGGGTGGGAGAATTGTTGTAGGTTCGGGGGGCGCTGGAGCCGCCGCCAAATTTCCAACCGACCATTTGAAACGTGGCGTAGCCCCTGATGTGGAACCAACCCTTGCCCTTGTCCTTTCCGGCGTTGTCGTACACCGGAAAGATGCCGAGCACTTCGTCGCCAGCCTGGATCGAATTGATCCAGCCCTGCAGGACCGAATCGCAGTTCTCGCCGGGTTTGCTGGGGTAGTCCGCGCCGGGATCGTAGGACGCGTTGTCCTCGGCGTCGGTCGTGGCCCGGCACTGGCCACCGTTCTGGTTGAGCCAGCCGAACCCGCCGGGGATGGCGTGTCCGGACGTCGACGTGCAGGTCCCCATACCAGGCTTGTACCGGATCTGCTGGAGGACGCCGGTCGCGATGGCGTCGGTGAGGTCGTACTGGCATTCGGACAGGGCGAGTGGAAAGCCTCCGCCCGATCCAGGAACTTCAATGGATGCCGTGGCATGCGCGCCCACGCTGACCGCGGGCGCGTTCAGGACGCTGGCGAACAGCTTAGCCAGCACGCTGCTGCTGCCGTTTTTGGTGGTGGTCCGGACTGTGACCTGGTCCGGCACCGAAAGGTCGACTTCGGACACGTTCGACTCGCCGTCGTTGGAATTGCTGTTGGCCAGGGCTGCGGCAAAAGCCTCAGCTTGTGCCTGCGTGCAGCCCGTCTTGTGGCAGGCTTGGGCAACGCCCAGGGCACCCGCGTCCGCGGCGTTCTGGAGCTGGGCACGTTCGGAGTAGATCTGGCCTACGTCCACGGCGAGTGCGCCGGCACCAATGATCACCAGCATCATCACCGCAACCAAGACGCCCACGGCGCCCCGCTCTGTGTCCCGTCTACGGGCTTTTAGCCTTCGCATCGCATGGCTCCTGTCCCGGCAACGGTGACAGTGCTGCCGAAAATGCCCGTCAGCGTGGGGGCCGGGTAGGTGATGGTGACGGTCATGTTCTGGCCGGCGGTGCAGGAGGCCGGGGAGAAGGCGTACTGGAAATTAGCTCCATTGAGCCCTGGGGCGCCCGCCGTGGCGGCAAGTGCTGCTGCGCCTTGGTCGTCCTCGATGGCCATTTCCCTGGCCGCCTCCCGGGCGGCCTGGGTGACCGAAATCTGCAGGTTGTAGGCGTGCGAAAACTCAACGATGCCCGCCACCAGCGCTAGGAGGATGGGTGCGACCAGAGCGAACTCGACGGCAGCTGCGCCGCGTTCCTTCCGGGCGCGCGCTCCACTGATGGAGCGTGAACTTCTGCGTTTCACTGGACCCTCCGCGATTAGGGACAGCTGAATGGGGGGGGCGGTGTGCCGCGTTTAGCTTGTCAAACGCGGCACACCTATTGGTTCCGGAAGGGTTACGGCTGGCCGTTGGCCCAGCCGCCAACCGTGGTGCTCAGATCGGTGAACCAGAGGCCCAATGCATTGCCGAAGGCGGTGACGCCGCCAATGATCAGGAACGCGATGAAGGCCACGAGCAGTGAATACTCAGTTGCGGTGGCGCCTTTTTCGGATGCCAGCCGGTCCTTGATTCCGGAAACGAAGGCAAGAACCGAGACCATGAGAGTAGTCATTGTATTTTCCTTAAGTTCGATGGAATAAATGCATCGAATTCCAGCCGCCCCCGTACCGCGAAAGGGCTGGTGCTTCGATAGCTAAAGAATCCACCTGAACCGGATGCGCAACAATGCGTAGCCCTACTCGACTTTATTTGGAAGAGTATGAGTATTCCCCGCAAGCGAGTACTCAGGTTAGGGAAATTACAAGCACTGGGCTACTTGGGTGGGCAAGGAAACAACAAGCTAGCCATAAGGAAATTCAACGTTTCACCAAGAAATTTGGTGTTCAGGATGCCAATAAAACAGTGCCCAGGGCGGCGGCCAGCATCGAGGGGCCAAAAGCGACCTCAGAGCGCAAATTGGCGCGTTTTAGCCTAATCAAAACGACGGACAAAATGCCGCCCAACACGAAGCCCAGCGCTCCGCCGTAGAACAGCTGTCCCCACCCCAAGTAACCCAGGTAAAGACCGACCGGGGCGGCGAGCTTCACGTCCCCCATGCCGATGCCACTCGGCGAAATCAGGGCCAGAATCAGGAAAACAACGAACAGGAGGGCAGCTCCCGCCGCCGCACGAAGCAGCTCGGCCCACTCCGCCGAGGCGAGACTGCCCAGGAGGAGGAGCACCAGGCCGGCCAGCAGCAGGGTCAGCACGAGGGGATTCGGCAGCAAATGATGGGCCAGGTCAATGCGGGCAAGCTGCACGCCGAGGACGGCTAGCAGTAGAAAAGCCGGCAGTGACCATTCCATTCCGAGCCGCAGCGCAAGGGTGCCGCACAGCAATCCGGTGAGGGCCGCCGTCGTAATTCTTGTCCTCACACCCGGCAGTCCGCCGAGGCGGGGAAGGGTGCGGGCGATGAGGAGTTCAGCAAGCGGGCTCAGTAGAATGCCAACGAGTCCTATGGCCACGGCAAAGAGCGGCGCTGCAAAGAGCGGCCCGGCGCTGGCGGCGATACCTGCTGACGTCACGTGGACTCCTGGGTGGAAGGGCCCGGCGCTGGCGCGGGACTCCAAGCCCCCGCCACCGGATAACCCATTTTGACCCTGGTGTCCGTTTGACGCTATTCTTGGTAGTCGTTGTGCGTGTCCTTTCTCGATGATGCGTGCCCGCTTGGGGATCCAGTTGCAGGATCGCTACCCGACGGGCATTTTCGGGACTAGGGGATAACTGGTCCATAGAGCCCTCACCTCTGTTCCGGTCGCGCATAGATAGTAGGCGCACCCCGTGTGACGCCTAAAACAAGAACGCCAGAACAAGAACGAGGCAAACACCGTGCGTACGTACACCCCGAAGCCCGGCGATATCAACCGCCAGTGGCACGTCATTGACGCCACCGACGTTGTCCTGGGTCGTCTTGCCAGCCAGACCGCAACACTGCTGCGCGGAAAGCACAAGCCGACCTTTGCGTCCCACATGGACATGGGCGACTTCGTCATCATCATCAACGCTGAAAAGGTTGCCCTCACCGGCGCCAAGCTGGAGCAGAAGCGCGCATACCGCCACTCCGGCTACCCGGGCGGCCTGACCTCCGTCAACTACGCGGAACTCCTGGAGTCCAACCCGGTCCGCGCCGTTGAGAAGGCCATCAAGGGCATGCTCCCCAAGAACTCCCTCGCTGCCCAGCAGCTGAGCAAGCTGAAGGTCTACCGTGGCGCCGAGCACCCCCACGCAGCCCAGCAGCCCAAGACTTTCGAAATCACCCAGGTCGCCCAGTAGTCCTGGCCACCAACACTTTTATCTACAAGGAGAACCGTGGCTCAGAACGATGAACTGACCACCGAAGCCGTTGAGGCTGAGGAAAACCTGACCAGCTACACCTCGGAAAGCTCTGCTGCAGAGGCTGCCCCGAAGAAGGAGCGCCCGGCACTGACCGTTGCCGGCGCAGCTGTTGGCCGCCGCAAGGAAGCCGTTGCACGCGTTCGCGTTGTGCCGGGCTCCGGCAAGTGGACCATCAACGGCCGCGAGCTGGATAACTACTTCCCGAACAAGCTGCACCAGCAGGACGTCAACGAGCCCTTCAAGATCCTGGATCTGGAAGGCGCCTACGACGTCATCGCCCGCATCCACGGCGGTGGCCCCTCCGGCCAGGCCGGTGCGCTGCGCCTCGGCATCGCCCGTTCGCTGAACGAGATCGACGTCGAGAACAACCGCGCCACCCTGAAGAAGGCCGGCTACCTCACCCGTGACGCCCGCGTCATCGAGCGTAAGAAGGCCGGTCTCAAGAAGGCACGCAAGGCTCAGCAGTACTCCAAGCGCTAAATCCGCTTGTACAGAAGCCCGTTCCGCCATTTGGCGGGGCGGGCTTCCGCCGTTAAGCCCGGTTACTCCACAGCCTGTGCCGGTGAGCCGGGGAAACGCCCGCAACGCCCCTTCCGCCCGCCGTTTTGGGCAGGTGAGGGCACCTGAATCGTCTAAACTTGGACCCGATGTCTACATTATTTGGAACAGACGGTGTCCGGGGCCTGGCGAACGGCCTGTTGACTGCCGAGCTCGCATTGCAGCTGGCCCAGGCCGCCGCCGTCGTGCTTGGCCATGAACGCACCAGCGAAGGTGCGCGGCCGCGCGCCGTGGTGGCGAGGGATCCCCGTGCCAGCGGCGAATTCATCGCCGCGGCCGTGGAGGCCGGGCTTTCCAGCTCCGGCATCGACGTCTACGACGCCGGTGTCCTCCCCACGCCCGCCGCCGCCTACCTCGTGGCAGACCTGAACGCCGACTTCGGCGTCATGATCTCCGCCTCGCACAACCCGGCTCCCGACAACGGGATCAAGTTCTTCGCGCGCGGCGGCCAGAAGCTCCCCGACGAGGTGGAGGACGCCATCGAGGCACAGATGGGCAAGGAGCCGTTCCGCCCGGTGGGCGGCGAGGTTGGCCGCATCCAGCGCTTCTCGGACGCCGAGGACCGGTACATCGTCCACCTCCTGGGCACCCTGCCGCACAACCTCAGCGGCATCAAGGTGGTCCTCGACTGTGCGCACGGTGCCGCCAGCGGCTGTTCCCCGCAGGTCTTCAAGGACGCCGGCGCTGACGTGGTGGTCATCGGCGCCGAACCGGACGGCCTGAACATCAACGAAGGCGTGGGCTCCACGCACCTCAGTCCGCTCAAGGCAGCCGTCGTGAAACACGGCGCCGACCTCGGCATTGCCCACGACGGCGACGCCGACCGCTGCCTGGCCGTGGACCACGAGGGCAACGAGGTGGACGGCGACCAGATCATGGCCATCCTCGCCGTGGCTCTCAAGGACGCCGGCAAACTCAAGGACGACGTCCTCGTGGCCACCGTCATGAGCAACCTCGGCCTCAAGATCGCCCTCAAGAACGCCGGCATCGCCATCCGCGAGACGGGCGTGGGGGACCGGTATGTGCTGGAGGAAATGCGCGACGGCGGCTTCAACCTGGGCGGCGAACAGTCCGGCCACGTGATCCTCGCCGATTACGCCACCACCGGCGACGGCGTGCTGACCGGCCTGCAGCTGGCGGCGCAGGTGGCCCTGACCGGCCGCCCGCTCAAGGAGCTCGCCACAATCATGACCAAGCTGCCCCAGGTCCTCATCAACGTGAAGGACGTGGACCGGAGCCGCGTGGGCGGAGACGAGACCCTGGCCGCAGCCGTGCAGGCCGCCGAGTCCGAGCTGGGTGACACCGGCCGCGTGCTGCTGCGCCCGTCCGGCACCGAGCCGGTTGTGCGCGTCATGGTGGAGGCCGGCGACCAGCAGACCGCACAGGTCATCGCCGAACGGCTTGCCCAGGTTGTGAAGACCCAGCTGGCGCTGGCACCCGTCGGCTGAGTTCCGCTTCCCAGACAAAAAGCAGCCCGCCTCCCTGACTGAACAGTCAGACGGAGGCGGGCTGTTTTTGTGTTGGCGCTACTTGGCGGCCTGGTTCTGGTTTTGTGCGTGCAGGGCGTCCCGGATTTCCTTCAGCAGGGCGATCTGCGGATCCTCGGCGGCTTCCTGCTTGGTGTCCTGCCCGATGCCCAGCTTCCGATTGCGGTGCTCGATCAGCTTGTTCATCGGGGCCACGATGACGAAGTACAGGGCAGAAGCGACCAGCAGGAAGTTGACCACCGCGGTGAGCAGCACGCCGAACCGTACGTCCCCGAAAGCCAGGAAATCATCAAAGTTGGGCTCTCCGACCAGTAACGAGATCAGAGGCATCAGGACGCTCTTGACCAGCGCATCAACCACGGCGCTGAACGCCGATCCGATGACTACCGCCACCGCCAGGTCAATGACGTTTCCCTTGAGAATGAACTTCTTGAATCCACTAAGCATGCCAACCAAACTACCGCACGGGGTTCACGGAGAGGTTTCCGGGCCCCGCGTCAGCGGTAGCCGGGGGCTGCTTCCAGGCCGAAGTACTGTTCGAGGGTGGCGACGCCGCGTTTCCGCATGTCCGTGGCCGCCTCGACGCCGATGTACCGCAGGTGCCACGATTCGTAAAAGTACCCGGTGGTGGCGTGCTGCGTCCACGGATAGCGCACCACGAAGCCGAACCGGTACGCGTTGGCCTTGGCCCACACCGCTGCCGGCTGCTCGGCGAAGCATGGCTGGAAGCTGCACGCTCCTCCGCCGTCGCCGATATCGAACGCCCAGCCCGTCTGGTGCTCAGAGTACCCCGGCCGCGCCGAGGCAGTGTCCGCTGCAGCCCGCCCCTGCGAGCTCACCCAGCCGTTGTAGGTGACCACCTGCGTCGCATAGGAGCGGTAGCCGCTCGCCAGCGTCATGGTGACGCCGTCCGCCGCCGCGGCGGCGAACATCCGTTCTGCGGCAGCCGCCGTCGTGAAGTTCAGCTGCGCCGCCTCGCCGGCGACGGCGAGGGCAACGTTGGGCTGGACCAGATCGGCCGGGACGTAGTTGGCCGGCTGGAGCGGGCGGTGCTTGTTGACGATCACCCAAGGGCTGGTGGGCGCGGTCAGTGAGTACTGTTTGGGCAGGCGGGACGCGGCCGACGGCGGTGCTGCCGCCGCCGTCGTGGACGGTGCCGCCGCGGTGGCGGACGGAGACGTTGCGGACGGACTGGCGGACGACGCCGCGGAAGCGGCCGGCGACACCGGAGCGGAGCTGGCTGCGGGCGCGGATCCGGCCGGGACGGTTGTGGCCTTACCGGAAGCGGTGGCCGGGCCCGTGGCCGCAGAGCCGCTTGCCGAGGAGTCCGGCTGCGCCGGGCCGGGGGTGCAGGCGGCGAGGGCCGACAGGCCCGCACCGGTCAGCAAGAGCTGCGCCACGGCGCGCCGGCTGGGGCGCCGGCCGGACGGGATGCCGGCGGGGGGCTCGGCGTCGGCGGAGGGGTGTGGAGGGCAGTTGCTGCACACGGGCGCTAGACCTTCCTCAGCAGCATCCTGCGGACGGAGTGGTCCGCTTCCTTGGTGAGCACCAGCTGCGCCCGCCCCCGGGTGGGCAGCACGTTCTCCTCCAGGTTCGGTTCGTTGATGCGCTTCCAGATGTCGCGGGCAGTCGCTTCGGCCTCCTCATCGGAAAGCGTGGCATAGCGGTGGAAGTACGATTCCGGCTGCGCGAAGGCGGTGGAACGGAGCTTGCGGAACCGGTCCACGTACCACTCCTCGATGTATGACGTCTTGGCGTCCACGTAGATGGAAAAGTCGAAGAAGTCGCTGAGCGCCAGGCCCTGGCGGCCGTCGTGCCGCGGCCGCGCGGGGGCGAGCACGTTCAGGCCCTCGACGATGAGCACGTCGGGGCGGCGGACCACTACTTCCTTGCCGGGGACGATGTCATACGTGACGTGCGAGTACCAGGGTGCCCGCACCTCCTCGGCGCCGCCCTTGATCTCGCTCACGAAGCGCAGCAGCGCGCGGCGGTCGTAGGACTCCGGGAAGCCCTTGCGGTCCAGCAGCTGCCGGCGCTTGAGTTCAGCCAGGGGGTAAAGGAAACCGTCGGTGGTGATGAGTTCGACGTTCGGCGTGCCCGGCCAGCGGCGCAGCATCTCGCGGAGAACACGGGCAATGGTGGACTTGCCCACAGCCACGGAACCTGCGACGCCGATCACGAAGGGCGTGCGCTGGGTCTGCTCACCAAGGAATGTGGTGGTGGCCGCATGCAGCTGGCCGGCGGCCTCCACGTAGAGATGCAGCAGCCTCGAAAGGGGCAGGTAGACATCGCGAACCTCGCTGATGTCCAGGGGGTCGCCGAGGCCGCGAAGGCGCAGCACGTCCTCTTCATTAAGGGGCTGCTCCATCTGGGCCGAAAGCCGGGACCAGGTCTGCCGGTCCAGCTCCACGAACGGGGAAACACCCTCCCCGTTCGCTTCGTTGCGTTGCAAAGTCACCCTAGAGATTCTGCCCCGACCGGCGCCGAGAGCGAAATGCGGCCGTTCTTGAGTGAATCTTGACTCTTTCCGATACCGATTCCTGAGCCTGCTGCGGGACTGTTCAGTGAATAAGGGAGAACCGCCCCAGAATCGAAGGGTCTCAACATGGGAAAGGCAGTCACGCCGGAGGTGCCGCAGCGGACGGGCCGCGACTTTGGCGGCCGGCGCGGCGGGGGAGCAGCCACCCGGATCTTCGAGATACGCCGCCGCAAACGGTTCGCCGCGGCCGGACGCTGGGTCAACCTCGCCGTTCTCCTGTTCATCTTCCTCACGGCACTGGCCCTCATCGCCATTCCGCAGGCCACCGGGTCCCGGACCTATTCTGTACTCAGCAATTCCATGGAGCCGACGTATTCCGCCGGCACGTTCCTCGTCGTCAAACCTGCGGCCCTGAGCCAGCTGAAGTACGGCGACCTTGTCACCTACCGGCCCGCCCCGGACAGCCCCGAGGTCCTGACCCACCGGATCGTGGGCTTCGGTGCCACGCAGAACGGTGAGAGAACCCTGGTCACCAAGGGCGACAATGCCGCCGTCAACGATGCAGAGCCCGTCCAGGCCCGCCAGATCATGGGAAAACCGCTCTACGCCGTCCCCCTGGCCGGCTACCTTGCCAGCGCGCTCGGCGAGGCGGACCGGGACCTCCTGATCATGCTGGCCGTTGCAGGCCTCGCCGGCCAATGCCTGCTGCTCATCTATCTGGGCGCACGCAGGCGAAGGCGGGCGCGCTGACGAGCTAGAGCGCCGTTGGGGTGCCCGCCGGAGGAAGTCATCCGACGTCGGTTCTCCGCAAAGACCGATAGGCTTATACCCATGTGTGGAATCGTGGGTTATGTTGGCCGTTCGTCGGGTCGGGCTGATGCCGGGCACGGCGCGTTGGATGTTGTTCTTGAAGGGCTGCGCCGTCTGGAGTACCGGGGTTATGACTCTGCCGGTGTTGCGGTGGTGGCTGACGGGGAGATTTCCTCGCGGAAGAAGTCCGGGAAGCTGAGCAACCTGCTGGCCGAGCTGGAGGAGCGGCCGTTGCCGGATTCCTTGACCGGTATCGGGCACACGCGGTGGGCCACGCATGGTGGTCCGACGGATCAGAACGCGCACCCGCATCTGTCTGATGGCGGGAAGCTTGCGGTGATCCATAACGGCATTATCGAAAACTTTGCTGAGCTGAAGCAGGAGCTGCTGGCCAAGGGTGTTGTCTTCAAATCGGAGACGGACACCGAGGTGGCCGCGGCGCTGCTGGGTGATATTTTCCGGAACAAGCTGGGCGGGGACGTCACTGACGGCGGCCTGACCCGGGCGATGGAACTGGCCTGCCAGCGTTTGGAGGGGGCGTTCACGCTCCTGGCGGTGCACGCTGACCAGCCTGATGTGGTGGTGGCCGCGCGCCGGAACTCGCCGCTGGTGGTGGGCCTGGGCGAGGGTGAGAACTTCCTGGGTTCGGACGTGTCCGGGTTCATTGACTACACCCGGCGTGCGGTGGAGCTGGGCCAGGACCAGATCGTGACGATCACCGCTGACACGGTGGACATCACCGACTTTTACGGCGCCCCGGCCGAGGGCAAGGAGTACCACGTTGACTGGGACCCGGCCTCTGCGGAGAAGGGTGGCTTCAACTCCTTCATGGAGAAGGAAATCCATGACCAGCCCGACGCCGTGGCGCAGACCCTGCTGGGCCGTTCGGACCTGAACGGCAAGCTCACGCTGGATGAGCTGCGGATCGATCCGCAGCTGCTCAAGCAGGTGGACAAGATCATCGTCCTGGCGTGCGGCACGGCAGCCTATGCGGGCCTGGTGGCCAAGTACGCGATCGAGAACTGGTGCCGGATCCCCACCGAGGTGGAGCTCGCCCACGAGTTCCGCTACCGGGACCCGATCGTGGACGCGAACACCCTTGTGGTCTCCATCAGCCAGTCCGGTGAGACGATGGATACGCTGATGGCCGTCCGGTACGCCCGGGAACAGGGCGCCAAGACCATCTCCATCTGCAACACCAACGGCTCCACCATTCCGCGTGAGTCCGACGCTGTGCTGTACACGCACGCGGGTCCGGAAATCGCCGTCGCCTCCACCAAGGCGTTCCTGGCGCAGATCACCGCGGCCTACCTGCTTGGCCTGTACCTCGCGCAGCTGCGCGGGAACATCTTCTCCGGGCAGATCAAGGACGTCCTGGCGGACCTGGGCAAGATCCCGGCGAAGATCCAGAAGATCCTGGACAACGCCGGCCCGCTGCGTGAGCTCGCGCGCAGCATGAAGGACGAGAAGTCCGTGCTGTTCCTGGGCCGTCACGTGGGCTTCCCGGTTGCCCTGGAGGGTGCGCTGAAGCTGAAGGAAATCGCCTACATCCACGCTGAAGGCTTCGCCGCCGGTGAGCTCAAGCACGGCCCGATCGCCCTGATCGACGACGGCCAACCGGTCTTCGTGGTGGTGCCGTCCCCGCGCGGCCGGGACTCCCTGCACTCCAAGGTGGTGTCCAACATCCAGGAAGTCCGCGCCCGTGGTGCCCGGACCCTGGTGATCGCTGAAGAAGGCGACGAGTCGGTCCGGGATTACGCCGAGCACGTGTTCTACGTCCCGGAAACGCCCACGCTGCTGATGCCGCTGCTCACCACGGTTCCGCTGCAGATTTTTGCGGCTGAACTGGCCGGGGCGAAGGGCTACGACGTGGACCAGCCGCGCAACCTCGCCAAGAGCGTCACAGTAGAGTAAGCCCATGATTGTTGGCATCGGCGTAGACGTAGTGGACATCGAGCGCTTCGGACGGCAACTGGAGCGCACCCCCGGGCTGCGGGACCGGCTGTTTGTGCCGGCCGAACGGGAACTGAACACCCGCTCACTCGCGGCGCGGTTTGCCGCCAAGGAAGCCGTGGCCAAGGTCCTGGGGGCGCCCGCCGGCATGAACTGGCAGGACTGCTGGATCGGGCTGGACCAGAACGGTCCCACCATCCAGGTCAAGGGAACCGTGCTCGCTGTGGCCGAGGCCAAGGGCGTCAAACGGTGGCATCTGTCCATGAGCCACGACGGCGGCATCGCCACGGCCACTGTGCTGGCCGAGGGCTGAACCCCGGACGGACTGACCAAATGATCAGCGCCTATACCGGAACCCAGATCAGGGAAGCTGAAAAGCCCCTGCTGGATTCAGGTATGGGCGCTGTTCTCATGCAGCGGGCAGCCCGCGGCATGGCCGGCGCCGCCATCGCGGAGCTCCGCAGCCGCGGACACCGCCTGTACGGCTCCAGCGCGGTTGTCCTGGCCGGCAAGGGCAACAACGGCGGCGACGGCCTTTTCGCCGCCGCTTACCTTGCCGGACGGGGAATGCGGACGACGGCGGTCCTCGCCTCCGCGACGGCCCACCCGGACGGCCTGGCGGCCTTCCGGCGCGCCGGAGGCCGCGTCCTGACGCTGACTGACGCGAACGCCGGCGAGCTGGCAGCGCTGGCCGGCAGGGCCGACGTCGTAATAGACGCCTTGCTGGGAACCGGCGCCCAGGGCGGACTCCGGGGAGCCTCGGCGGAACTCGTGTCCCAGCTAAGCGGAGACCCCCGCGGCCTGGTGGTGGCGTGCGACGTGCCCAGCGGCGTGGATGCGGACACCGGCGAGGCCGCCCAACCCGTGCTGCCGGCCGACATCACCGTCACGTTCGGCGGGGCCAAGGCCGGCCTGCTGGCGGACCCCGGGGCGGATTTCGCCGGCCGGGTGGTGGTGGTTCCGATCGGCATCGAGGACTCACTCCCGTGGCCCGCCCTGCGCCGCCTCGAGGCCGCCGACCTCGCAGTCCTGCTCCCGCGGCCCGCGCGCCGCGCCCACAAGTATTCGCGGGGCGTCCTCGGAGTGGTGGCCGGATCCCCGGCCTATCCGGGCGCCGCCGTGCTCGCCTGCCGCGGGGCGCTCTCTGCCGGCGTCGGCATGGTCCGCTACGTCGGTCCGCCCGAGGTGGCCGACCTCATCCGGCACAGCTGCCCCGAGGTGGTTTGCAGCACCGGCACCGTGGCGGAGACCCACGTCCAGGCCTGGCTTGTCGGCTCCGGGATGGACGGAGCCGACGAGGAAGAGATGCGGCGTGTCCGGGACGCCGTCGATTCCGGCCTGCCCACAGTGGCCGACGCCGGCGCGCTGCCCGTGCTGCCCGACGTGCTGGCCCCGCAGGTGGTGCTGACACCGCACGCCGGGGAGCTGGCCACGCTGCTGCAGCGCCTCGGCGCCGACCTGGACCGCGAGGCCGTCGAGGCCTCCACCCTCGCCGCCGTGCGCCGCGCGGCCGGACTGACCGAGGCCACAGTGCTGCTCAAGGGCGCCAGCACGCTGGTGGCATCGCCCTACCAGGACTTCTACAGCCAGGCCGAGGGCACCCCCTGGCTGGCCACCGCCGGAAGCGGTGATGTCCTGGCCGGAATCATCGGTGCGCTGCTCGCCCAGGTGGGCTCCGACGTCGGACGCTTCCGCGCGAGGGGCATTGATCCTGACGAGCGCTGGGCGGCCATTGCCGCCATGGGAGCGAGCCTGCACGGGCTGGCCGGAGCGGCAGCGGCGGCCGGCGGGCCGCTGACGGCGGGGCGGATATCCGACGCCTTACCCGAAATGTGGGGTAAAGTCAGCACGCTTAGTAATTAGAGTGTGGGCAATGTAATAGTCATGCCCACCCGCTACGGTAAGACCAAGTTCCGTGCAGGTGGTGCCTGAAGACCTGCCGGACGCAGTGTTGGACGATGTATAGGAGCACGAATGGAAATCTGGCCCGGATCGGCTTACCCGCTGGGAGCCACATTTGACGGCACGGGAACCAACTTCGCATTGTTCAGCGAGCACGCAGCCAAAGTGGAACTCTGCCTCTTCGACGACGAGGGCACCGAAACCCGGGTAACGCTCCGTGAAGTGGACGGCTACGTGTGGCATTGCTACCTGCCCCAGATCCAGCCCGGACAGAAGTACGGCTACCGCGTCCACGGCACCTACGACCCGGCCAGCGGCCAGCGCTTCAACGCCAATAAGCTGCTCCTGGACCCCTATGCCAAGGCAGTCTCAGGCCAGATCGACTGGGATCCGGCCCTGTTCTCCTACAACCTGGGCGACCCCTCATCCAAGAACGACGCCGACTCCGCGCCGCACATGATGATGGGCGTGGTGATCAACCCGTTCTTCGACTGGGACAACGACCAGAACCTGCGCATCCCCTACCACAAGTCGGTCATCTACGAGGCGCATGTCAAAGGGCTCACCGAGCTGCACCCGGAGATTCCCGAGGAACAGCGCGGCACCTATGCCGGCGTGGCACACCCGGCCGTGATCTCCCACCTGCAGAAGCTGGGCGTCACCGCGATCGAGCTCATGCCCGTGCACCAGTTCGTCAATGACGGCACGCTGCAGGAGAAGGGCCTGAGCAACTACTGGGGCTACAACACCATCGGGTTTTTCGCGCCGCAGAACACCTACAGTTCCACCGGCGACACCGGGCAGCAGGTCCAGGACTTCAAGGCGATGGTCCGCTCGCTGCACCGCGCCGGCATCGAGGTCATCCTCGACGTCGTCTACAACCACACGGCCGAAGGCAACCACCTCGGGCCCACCCTGAGCTTCAAGGGCATCGACAACGAGGCCTACTACCGCCTGGTGGAGGACGACAAGCAGTACTACATGGACTACACGGGCACCGGCAACACCCTGAACGTCCGCCAGCCGCACTCCCTGCAGCTGCTCATGGACTCGCTGCGCTACTGGGTCACCGAGATGCACGTGGACGGGTTCCGCTTTGACCTCGCCGCCGCGCTGGCCCGCGAGTTTTACGACGTCGACCGGCTCTCCACCTTCTTCGAACTCATCCAGCAGGACCCCGTGGTGTCCCAGGTCAAGCTCATCGCCGAGCCCTGGGATGTGGGACCCGGCGGCTACCAGGTGGGCAACTTCCCGCCGCAATGGACTGAATGGAACGGCAAGTACCGCGACACCGTGCGCGACTTCTGGCGCGGCGAACCTGCCACGCTCGGCGAGTTCGCCTCGCGCATCACCGGATCAGCGGACCTCTACGAGCACTCCGGCCGCCGCCCGGTCGCGTCCATCAACTTCGTCACCGCGCACGACGGCTTCACCCTGCGGGACCTCGTCTCTTACAACGAGAAGCACAACGACGCCAACGGCGAGGAGAACAAGGACGGCGAATCACACAACCGGTCCTGGAACTGCGGGGCGGAGGGGCCCTCGGACGATCCCAAGGTGCTGGCGCTCCGGGCGCGGCAGCAGCGGAACTTCATCGCCACCATGCTGCTCTCCCAGGGCGTGCCGATGATCCTGCACGGCGACGAGCTGGGCCGGACGCAGCAGGGCAACAACAACGGCTACTGCCAGGACTCCGAGCTGACCTGGGTGAACTGGGACAGCGTGGACCAGCCCCTCATCGAATTCACCGCAGCCGTCAACTCGCTGCGGGCCAAGCACCCCACCTTCCGGCGCAGCCGCTTCTTCGACGGCCGGCCCGTCCGGCGAGGCGAAGGCGAGCGGCTGCCGGACATCGTCTGGCTCGACCCCGACGGCAACCTCATGCAGCCGGAGGACTGGGACAGCGGTTTCGGCCGTTCTGTGGGCATGTTCCTCAACGGCGACGGCATCCAGGGCCATGACGACCGCGGGCGCCGGATCACCGACGTGAACTTCCTGCTCTACTTCAACGCGCACGACGGCGACGTCGAGTTCACGCTCCCGCCGGACGAATACGCCCCGGCCTGGGACGTCATCATCGACACCGCGGGCGGGAGCGCCGACTCCGAGCCGGCGCACGCAGGCAGCATGCTGTCCGTCGCGGCCAAGTCCCTGGTGGTCCTGCGCGCGCACAGTGCGCCGGAGGAGGAGCCCGACCATTCAGTGGCGGCCTCGCTCGCGGCACTGACCCAGACAACCACCGCCGAGACCGCCGCGCTCACGGCACCGGCCGTTCCCGAGCCGGCCAAAACGAAGAAGCCGGCAGATCCTGTTTCGGACCCTGTTTCGGCCCCTGCTCCGGACCCGGCCCGGCGGCCGGCCGACAGGCCTGCCGGAAAGCGCCACTTGAGGGCGGTCAAGCCTGCAGGGGAGGACGCATGAGAACGCCGGTCTCCACGTACCGGCTGCAGATCCGGAAGGGCTTCACCCTGTTCGACGCCGCCGAAACCGTGCCGTACCTGCGTTCGCTCGGCGTTGACTGGGTCTACCTCTCGCCGGTCCTGACCGCCGAGCAGGGTTCCGACCACGGGTACGACGTCACCGATCCCTCCGCCGTCGACCCCGAGCGCGGCGGCCCGGAAGGCCTGGCCGCCCTTTCCCAGGCAGCCCGCGGCGCCGGGATGGGTGTGCTGATCGACATCGTTCCCAACCACGTGGGCGTCGCCACGCCGGTACAGAATCCGTGGTGGTGGTCGCTGCTCAAGGAGGGGCGCCAGTCCCGCTACGCTGAGGCGTTCGACGTCGACTGGGACCTCGGCGGGGGACGCATCCGGCTCCCCATCCTCGGCAGCGACGACGACCTCGACCAGCTCGAAATCAAGGACGGGGAGCTGCGGTACTACGACCACCGGTTCCCGCTGGCCGAGGGCAGCTACACCGAGGGCGACTCCCCGCGGGAGGTCCACGACCGGCAGCACTACGAACTCATGGGCTGGCGGCGCGCGGACAACGAGCTGAACTACCGCCGCTTCTTTGCGGTCAACACGCTCGCCGGCGTCCGCGTGGAGATCCCAGCCGTCTTCGACGAGGCACACCACGAGGTGGTGCGCTGGTTCCGCGAGGGGCTCGCGGACGGCCTCCGGATCGACCACCCGGACGGGCTCGCCGACCCCGGGGGTTACCTGAAGCGGCTGCGCGAGGCCACCGGAGGCGCCTACCTGCTGATCGAAAAGATCCTCGAGCCGGGGGAGCAGCTGCCGGCCAGCTTCGACTGCGAGGGCACCACCGGCTACGACGCCCTTGCCGACGTCGACCGCGTCTTCGTAGACCCGCGCGGCCAGGAGCCGCTGGACCGGCTGGACGCATCGCTGCGCGGCGGTGAGCCCGCCGACTACGAGGACATGATCCGCGGAACCAAGCGGCGGATCACCGACGGCATCCTCCACTCGGAGATCCTGCGGCTGGCCCGGCTTGTTCCGGGCGACGCCGGCCTGTCCGCCGATGCCGCAGCAGACGCGATCGCCGAAGTCATCGCCGCCTTCCCGGTCTACCGCACCTACCTGCCGGAGGGTGCGGAGGTGCTGAAGGAGGCCTGCGAGCTTGCCGCGCGCAGGCGGCCGGAACTCGACCAGGCCATCCAGGTGCTGCAGCCGCTGCTGCTGGACACCGACCTTGAAATTGCCCGGCGCTTCCAGCAGACCTCCGGAATGGTGATGGCCAAGGGCGTGGAGGACACCGCGTTCTTCCGCTTCAACCGGCTGGGCACCCTCACGGAAGTGGGTGCCGATCCCACCGAATTCTCCGTGCAGCCGGACGAGTTCCATTCCCGGATGGCCCGCCGGCAGGCCGAGCTTCCGTTGTCCATGACGACGCTCAGCACCCACGACACCAAGCGCAGCGAGGACACGCGGGCCCGGATCTCGGTCATCTCCGAGGTTGCCGGCGAATGGGAGGGCGCGTTGGGCCGGCTGCGGGAGCTGGCCCCGCTGCCCGACGGCCCGCTGTCGGCGCTGCTCTGGCAGGCCGTCGCCGGCGCCTGGCCCGCCAGCCGGGAACGCCTGCAGTACTACGCGCTGAAGGCCGCACGCGAAGCCGGGAACTCGACCAACTGGACCGATCCGGACCCTGCGTTCGAGGAGAAGCTGGCCGCCGCCGTCGACGCTGTTTTCGACAACCCTGCTGTGCGGGCAGAGGTGGAAGCCCTCGTGGAACTCCTGGAACCGCATGGCGCCTCGAACTCCCTGGCGGCGAAGCTCGTGCAGCTGACCATGCCCGGTGTCCCGGACGTGTACCAGGGCACGGAGTTCTGGGACAGGTCGCTGACGGACCCGGACAACCGGCGCCCGTTCAGCTTTGACGACCGCCGCGCCGCGCTGGAGCGGCTGGACGCAGGCGGGCTGCCGCCGTCGTTCACGGATCAGGCCGCCAAACTGCTGGTCACCTCGCGGGCGCTGCGGCTTCGCCGCGACCGGCCCGAACTGTTCACCGGCTACCGGCCGGTGCAGGCCCACGGGGCCGCCGCCGGGCACCTGCTGGCGTTCGACCGGGGCGGGGCCGTAACCCTCGCGACCCGGCTGCCCCACGGACTGGCACGGTCGGGCGGGTGGCGGGACACCGCCGTCGAACTTCACACCGCCATGACGGACGAACTGACCGGCACCGGCTTCGGACCGGGGGCCGTGGAGATCGCCGACATCTTCCGGACCTTCCCCGTGGCGCTGCTGGTGCCGCAGACAGCAGATACCCAGACAGGAGGAGAGTCATGACGCCCACAGGCCAGGCAACCTATCCCCGCGAAGCGGCCAAGCCGGTGCAGGGCCCGGAGCGCTTCGACGTCTGGGCGCCCGTCGCTGAATCCGTGACGCTGCTGGCCAACGGAGAGCGCTACGCCATGCAGCACCGGCCGGGCACCGGGCCGGAGGACGGCGGCTGGTGGACTGCGCCCGGGGCGCCGTCAGGCGGCGACGTGGACTACGGGTACCTCCTGGACAGCGACGAAACACCCCTGCCGGATCCGCGGACCCGGCGGCAGCCCGACGGCGTCCACGCCCTGTCCCGCACGTTCGACCCCGCCGCGCACACGTGGCAGGAGGACGGCTGGCAGGGCCGGGAACTGCAGGGCGCGGTCATTTACGAGCTGCACCTGGGAACGTTCACGCCCGAAGGGACGCTGGATGCCGCCGCGGGCAAGCTGGACTACCTGGCCGGCCTGGGCGTGGACTTCATCGAGCTGCTGCCGGTGAACGCGTTCAACGGCACGCACAACTGGGGCTATGACGGTGTGCAGTGGTTCGCAGTCCACGAGGCGTACGGCGGCCCGGGGGCGTACCAGCGGTTTGTCGATGCGGCCCATTCGGCGGGCCTCGGCGTGATCCAGGACGTGGTGTACAACCATCTCGGACCCAGCGGGAACTACCTGCCGCGGTTCGGGCCCTACCTCAAGCAGGGCGAGGGCAACACGTGGGGCGACTCCGTGAACCTGGACGGCGACGGGTCCGACCATGTGCGCCGGTACATCCTGGACAACGTGGCCATGTGGCTGCGCGACTTCCGGGTGGACGGCCTCCGGCTGGACGCCGTCCATGCCCTCAAGGACGAACGGGCCGTGCATATCCTGGAGGACTTCGGGGCGCTGGCCAGCCAGGTCTCCGCCGAGGTGGGCCGGCCGCTGACGCTCATTGCCGAGTCCGACCTCAACAACCCGCGGCTGCTGTACCCCCGGGATGTCAACGGGTACGGGCTCGAAGGGCAGTGGAGCGACGACTTCCACCACGCCGTGCACGTCAACATCACGGGCGAGACCACCGGTTACTACAGCGACTTCGACTCGCTCGCGGCCATGGCCAAGGTGCTCCGGGACGGCTTCTTCCACGACGGCAGCTACTCCAGCTTCCGCGGCCGGCACCACGGCAGGCCGATCAACTTCAGCGCCGTCCACCCGGCCGCCCTAGTGGTCTGCTCGCAGAACCACGACCAGATCGGCAACCGCGCCACCGGGGACAGGCTTTCCCAGAGCCTGCCGTACGGGAGCCTGGCGCTGGCCGCCGTACTCACCCTGACCGGGCCCTTCACGCCCATGCTGTTCATGGGCGAGGAATACGGTGCCAGCACGCCGTGGCAGTTCTTCACCTCCCACCCGGAACCGGAGCTTGGCAAGGCCACCGCGGAAGGCCGGATCAGGGAGTTCGAGCGCATGGGGTGGGATCCCGCCGTCGTGCCCGATCCGCAGGATCCGGAGACCTTCCGCCGCTCCAAGCTGGACTGGGCGGAAGCCGCTGAAGGCGACCACGCCCGGCTGCTGGAACTGTACCGTTCGCTCACGGCGCTGCGCCGCTCGACGCCTGATCTCACCAAGCTGGGCTTCGAGGACACCCGGGTGGAGTTCGACGAGGACGCCCGCTGGCTGCGGTTCCGGCGCGGCGGTGTTCAGGTGCTGCTCAACTTCTCCGAGCGGCCGGTGAGCCTGGACGGTGCCGGCACGGCCCTGCTGCTGGCCACCGACGACGCCGTCCGGCTGGAAGGCGGGCGTGCGGAGCTCGGCCCGCTGAGCGCCGCCGTCGTGAGTGACTGAGTTTCGGGCGCTTTGGCTTGGGGCGGCGTCCACTGCCGTGACCGGATGGTGGACGCCGGCCCCGCCCGCCGGGTGCGGCTGGCAGGATGGAACGTATGACTTATGTGGCCTCGGACACCCGTTACGAAACAATGCCCTACCGCCGCGTTGGACGCAGCGGCCTGAAACTGCCGGCCATCTCGCTGGGCCTGTGGCACAACTTTGGCGACGACAAGCGCTTTGACGAACAGCGCGCCATCCTGCGCCGCGCCTTCGACCTCGGCGTCAACCACTTCGACCTCGCCAACAACTACGGCCCGCCGGACGGGTCCGCGGAGACGAACTTCGGCCGGCACCTGCAGGACGACTTCAAGCCGTACCGCGACGAGCTGGTGATCTCCACCAAGGCCGGCTATTACATGTGGCCCGGCCCGTACGGCGAGTGGGGTTCCCGGAAGTACCTGATCTCCAGCCTGGACCAGTCGCTGCAGCGGATGGGCCTGGACTACGTGGACATCTTCTACAGCCACCGCCCGGACCCGGAGACGCCGCTCGAGGAGACCATGGGTGCGCTGGACTACGCGGTCCGCTCCGGCAAGGCCCTGTACGCGGGCATCTCCTCCTACACCCCGGAGCAGACGCTCGAGGCCGCCCGCATCCTGAAGGAACTCGGCACCCCGCTGCTCATCCACCAGCCCAGCTACTCGATGCTGAACCGCTGGACCGAGAACGGCTCGCCGAACCTCTACGAGGCGCTGGAACAGGTGGGCGCCGGCTCCATCGCGTTCTCCCCGCTTGCCCAGGGCATGCTGACCGACCGCTACCTGAACGGCGTCCCGGCTGACTCCCGTGCGGCCAAGGCGAGGTTCCTCTCCGAATCCGCCCTGACCGAGGACAAGCTGGACAGGGTCCGCGGATTGAACGCCATCGCCGCCGGCCGCGGACAGTCGCTGGCGCAGATGGCCATCGCCTGGATCCTGCGCGACCAGCCCAAGGGCTCCCCGGTGACCTCGGCGCTCGTCGGGGCGTCCAGCGTCCGGCAGCTCGAGGACACCCTGTCCGCCATCAACAACCTGGAGTTCAGCAGCGAGGAACTGACGGCGATCGACGAGTTCGCCGTCGAATCCGACATCAACCTTTGGGCGCAGCGGGTCTGAACCAGCATTCGGGTTAGCGGCGCGTAATCAAGCGGCAAGGGACGGCGGGAACAAAGCCGTCCCCTGCTGCGTTTGGTTAGACTGATAAGCGCGCCGCGTGGCGCGGTGCCCGTCAGACGCCGTCGTACAGCAAGGTACTGACTCGCAGGGCACATGAAGTTTGTTCTCAAAGGAGTTCCGTGTCTTCGAATCCGATTCGTGTAGCCATCGTCGGTGTGGGTAACTGTGCCGCTTCGCTGGTTCAGGGTGTCCATTACTACCGGGATGCCGACCGGCAGGCCACGATTCCGGGTCTGATGCATGTGGAGTTCGGTAAGTACCACGTCAACGATGTGCAGTTTGTGGCCGCGTTTGATGTGGACGGCAAGAAGGTCGGTGTTGACCTGGCCGATGCGATTCTTGCGAGTGAGAACAACACGATCAAGCTGGCCGAGGTCCCGCCGACGGGTGTGACGGTGCAGCGCGGGCATACCCTGGATGGCCTGGGCCGGTATTACCTGGAGACGATCGAGCAGTCCACCGAGGAGCCTGTTGACGTGGTCCAGGCTTTGAAGGACGCTCAGGTTGATGTCATGGTCTGCTACCTGCCGGTCGGGTCGCAGGAGGCTGCGGAGTTCTACGCGCAGGCCGCGATCGACGCCGGGGTGGCGTTCGTGAACGCGCTGCCGGTGTTCATTGCCGGCACGAAGGAGTGGGCTGACAAGTTCACGGCTGCGGGTGTGCCGATCGTGGGTGATGACATCAAGAGCCAGATCGGTGCGACGATCACGCACCGGGTGATGGCGAAGCTGTTCGAGGACCGTGGCGTGACGCTGGATCGGACGTACCAGCTGAACGTGGGCGGCAACATGGACTTCAAGAACATGCTGGAGCGTGACCGGCTGGAGTCCAAGAAGATTTCCAAGACCCAGGCCGTGACCTCCAACGTTGAGGCCGAGCTGGCGGCGAAGGACGTGCACATTGGCCCGTCCGACTACGTGCAGTGGCTTGACGACCGCAAGTGGGCGTTTGTCCGCCTGGAGGGCCGGAACTTCGGTGACGCGCCGGTGTCGCTGGAGTACAAGCTCGAGGTGTGGGATTCGCCGAACTCTGCCGGGGTGATCATCGATGCGATCCGTGCGGCGAAGATCGGCCTGGACCGTGGCATCGGCGGTCCGCTGGTCTCGGCGTCGAGCTATTTCATGAAGTCCCCGCCGGAGCAGTTCAACGACGACCTCGCCCGCGAAAAGGTCGAGGCCTTCATCCGCGGCGACCTCGACCGCTAAGCCCCTCCCCGGCTCTCTATCACTTCCTGCGGGTTTTAGGCCAACGCTCTATCACTTCCTGCAGGTTTTCACGCGACGCTCCCTCACCTTCGGGTGTGGGAGCGTCGTGCGTTAAGCATCGGGTTCGTAGCGCCGGATCGCGTGGCTTGCATGCGCGAGTGCCAGCAGCTTCAGGACCAGTTGGCCGTGCAGGTGCATGCCGACCGCCGCAGTCATGATGAGCTGGTTGACGTCCTCCGGAGCGGTGGTAGCCGAAATATTCACTGCGGCAATGGTGTCCACCGCCTGGCTGTAGACGTCGAGCAACTCGGCACCGGCAGGTACGCCGAGGCTTTCCATCAGGCCCAAATGGGCGTTGAGGGCATTTCTGGCGTCACTCGGCACGTCCGGCCAGTTCCGGAAACGTACGACGGCGTCACCCGCCGGTGTCCGCATCCCACCATGCTCTGTGCTTACGTCGTCGAGGCCCAGCACGGTGCGCTGCACGGCGGCCAAAATCTCAAGGCGGGGTGCGCCGCCGTCGGCCATTCTCAGCAGGGAGCTGATCTTGGCGACAGGCAGCCCGACCACGTGCCGCAGCGCCTGGATCAGTTCCAGCCGGCTCACGTGATGCTCTGAATACTCAGCTCGGGTGGCGTGGATGGAACGGCCAGCGGGCAGCAGCCCTTCGCGGAGATAGAACTTGATGCTGGCAGGGGAGACCCCCGTCCGCTCGCTGAGGTCCTTCAGCTGCATGTCCGCTCCGTTCCCCGCAGCAGCCAGCTCATTGGATAGCTGCCGCGCCGCTGACTATCTTGATTTACACCACTGGATAGTGCTCCTATCCTAGGGTTATGGAGCCTTGGAACGTACTGCTGGCCAGCCACGTCGTCGCCGCCCTTTTTGTCCTCGCCATCGGCCCCGTCCAGATCTTCCGCCGAAGCCGTGACCGCATCCACCGCACCATGGGATACCTGTGGGTCGCCGCCATGTATTACGTCTGCTTCAGCAGCTTCTGGATCGTCAGCGACGGGCATTTCAGCTGGCTTCACGGGCTCTCCGCGTTCACGATCGTGACCGTTACCCTCGGGCTCATCAGCGCGGTGCGCCGGAATATCGCGGCGCACAGGGGAAACATGATCGGCAGCTACATCGGCATCGCCGTGGCGTTCGGATTCGCAATCTCAGTGCCCGGCCGGGCGATTCCGCGCCTCCTGGCCGAGGACCTCCCGACCGCCCTGTTCGTCGCCGCGCTGGTGGCGGCCAGCGTCGCCGTCGTCTTCGTATCGCTGCGGCGGGGCGAAGGCCAGCGCGTCACGGGATCGAGTCGAAAGCTGGACCAGCCCACGGCGCCCGCATCTTCGGCAATAACCGGCGCAGGCCCAAACTAGCTGACCAACGCTTCCTCACGTTCCGTCGCTTCAGGCCGGACGCTTCCTCACGTTCCGTCGCTTCAGGCCGGACGCTTCCTCACGTTTCGCCACTTCAAAAGGTATCCTTCCTCTTCATTCGCCGACAGGCTGCCTAGCCTGTGGATAACTTCTGCGGGGCAGGCTGGTTTCGAGCAACAATGCCGTATGCAACCACGTACGGATCTCCCTGTCGCTCTGGTCGACGCTCCTTTTACATGGGGCTCTGCGAAAGCCTCCGGAATTTCACCCAACAGACTGCGGCGGGCCGACGTCGCGCATGTAAGCCGTGAGCTGTACCGCCCGGCTGGCTGGAGCTTCGAGCTTGAGGCGGCGGCACGGGCACTTTCGGAAGCTTCCCCCGAGGCGTGGATTTCGCACGTCACGGCTGCTCGGATTCGACGCCAAATCCTGCCGGCGTGGCTGGCGGACTCAAATGAATTGCATCTGAGTAAGCCCCATGCGCTGCCGGAAGTCCGGCGAAGAGGGGTGCTCGGGCACTCGGTGTTGGCATTCGAGGACGAGATTGAATTTGTCGACGGCATCCGAATCAGCAGTAGGTCGCGCACCTGGTTGGATATGGCAAGGCGGCTGTCAGAGTGCGAACTGGTCTGCATGGGTGACGAGCTCATTCGTGTCCCCAGAGCGGAATTCGAAGACCGCACCACGCCGTTCGACACACTTGAGGGCCTGCGTCGCCTCGTCGCCCGCCACCCGAATCTTCAGGGTGTGGTCCGGGCACGTGCGGCACTCGATCGGATGCGTGTCGGTGCGGATTCTGCGCCCGAATCGCTGCTGCGTCTCGCGATGGAAGACGCTGGACTCCCGGAGCCTCAGCTACAAGTGTCCCTGAGAGAGAACGACGCCGTCGGGCCCAGTGCCGACCTTGGCTACCGACAGCGACGCTTGGCAATCCAATACGACGGCGAACATCACCTTCACGAGGCCCAGATCTTCAGCGACAGGCGGCGGAATAAGGCCTTTGTCGCTGCCGGGTGGAGTGTTCTGGTTTTCGGCAAGGAGGACTTGGCGGATGGGTTCAACGAGGCCATTCGCAAGATCAAGCGCACCCTGAGAAAGAGCCGGCAGGACCATCCTCAGGCCTCCGGATTCGCCGACGCTGTCTGAGGAAGGGTTTCGATTGGGGCGACGGGGATGAACTGGTCCCCGATAGTTGGACCAGGTTAGTAAGGCCTAGGCCGCGAGGGCCTGGCTTCGGTATTGTATCGGGCTCAGGCCGTTTAGTTTCGTCGAGATTCTTTCGGTGTTGTACCAGCGGATGTACTCG